>NZ_JBEPEH010000032.1:0-150065 GCF_040300725.1 Dactylosporangium sp. NPDC000244 | reverse complement strand
TTGGCCTACTTCCGCCTCCCCGGCCCGGGCGGTGCCGCGGGGCCGGGGGGGGGGGGGGGGTGGGGGGGGGGGGGGGGGGGGGGGGCCGGGGGGGGGGGGCGCGCCCCCCCCCCCGCGACCGGCCTCAGTGCCACCAGCGGTCGTGCCGGAGGAGCCGGAACGCCCGCGGCGCGGCCGCTCGGGCCGGTCCGCACGCTCACGACGACCACGCGGCGGGGCGGCCTCGGCCGGCGCCTCGCGACCCGGAACGGCGTCGCCCTTGTAGATCCAGACCTTCACGCCGATCCGGCCGAAGGTCGTACGGGCCTCGAAGAAGCCGTACTCAATGTTCGCGCGCAGCGAGTGCAGCGGCACACGACCCTCGCGGTAGAACTCGGTGCGGCTCATCTCGGCGCCACCGAGGCGACCGGAGACCTGCACCCGAATCCCACGCACGAGCGGGTTCTTCATGGCCGACTGCATCGACTTGCGCATTGCGCGGCGGAAGCTGACCCGGCTGGACAGCTGCTCGGCCACGGCCTGCGCGACGAGCTGGGCGTCCGACTCGGGGCTCTTCACCTCGAGGATGTTGAGCTGCACCTGCTTGCCGGTGAGCTTCTCGAGCTCCGCGCGGATGCGGTCCGCCTCGGCGCCCTTGCGGCCGATCACGATGCCCGGGCGGGCCGTGTGGATGTCCACGCGGACCCGGTCGCGGGTGCGCTCGATGTCGACCTTGGCGATGCCGGCCCGCTCCAGGCCCTTGGACATCATCCGGCGGATCTTGACATCCTCCGCGATGTAGTCCTTGTAGAGCTTGTCGGCGTACCAGCGCGACTTCCAGTCGGTGCTGATACCGAGCCGGAACCCGTGCGGGTGAACCTTCTGACCCATTACTCGGTCCCTTCCTCGGCGTCAGCCTGCTCGGCGTCCGCCTTCTTGGCCGGCTCGGCCTTTTTGGCCGGGGCCTTCTTCGCGGCCGCCTTCTTCGCGGGCCGCGACTCGACCTCGTCGCCCTCGTCCGTCTCCGGCGTCACGGCCTTCGCGGCCTTGGTCGCCTTGGCCACGCCGGCCTTTGCCGCACGGGCCTGGGCGGCCGGAACGCTCTCGACCACGATCGTGATGTGGCTGGTGCGCTTGCGGATCCGGTACGCCCGGCCCTGCGCCCGCGGCCGGAACCGCTTGAGCGTCGGGCCCTCGTCGACATAGCACTCGGCGACCAGGAGCGAATCCGGGTCGAGGCGCTCGTTGTTCTCTGCGTTGGCGATGGCGCTGGCCAGAACCTTGTAGACCGGCTCGCTCGCCGACTGCGGCGCGAACTGCAGCACCGTGAGCGCCTCGCGCGCGGGCAGGCCCCGCACAAGGTTCACCACACGGCGCGCCTTCATCGGCGACACGCGCACGTGCCGCGCGATCGCCCGCGCACCGGGCAGCGCCGCCTCGCTCTTCGTTGGCATCGGGAAATCCTCTTGATTCCTATCGGCTGCCTTAGCGGCGGCGGCTCTTCCGGTCGTCCTTCTCGTGACCCTTGAACGTGCGGGTCAGCGCGAACTCGCCGAGCTTGTGCCCGACCATCGCCTCCGTCACGAAGACGGGCACGTGCTTGCGTCCGTCGTGGACGGCGATCGTGTGCCCGAGCATCTCGGGGATGATCGTCGACCGGCGCGACCAGGTCTTGATGACGTTCTTGGAGTTCTTGGCGTTCTGGACTTCCACCTTCTTGACCAGGTGGTCGTCAACGAACGGGCCCTTCTTCAGGCTGCGAGGCATTGCTCAGGCTCCTTAGCCGCGCTTCCGGGTGGCGTAACGCCGACGGACGATGAGACGGTCGCTCGGCTGGCCCTTGCGCCGCGTGCGGCCCTCCGGCTTGCCCTTCGGGTTGACCGGGTGGCGACCACCCGAGGTCTTACCCTCACCACCACCGTGCGGGTGGTCAACGGGGTTCATCGCGACACCACGGACGGTCGGGCGCTTGCCCTTCCACCGCATGCGGCCGGCCTTGCCCCAGTTGATGTTCGACTGGTCGGCGTTGCCGATCTCACCCACGGTCGCGCGGCAGTTCACGTCGACGCGCCGGATCTCGCCGGAGGGCATACGCAGCGTGGCGTACTGCTCCTCGCGACCCAGCAGCTGGATGCCGACGCCGGCCGAGCGGGCCAGCTTGGCCCCGCCACCCGGGCGCAGCTCCACCGCGTGAACGGTGGTGCCGACCGGGATGTTGCGCAGCGGCAGGTTGTTGCCCGGCTTGATGTCCGCGCCGGCACCGGCCTCGACCGCGTCGCCCTGCTTGAGGTCCTTCGGGGCGATGATGTAGCGCTTCTCGCCATCGGCGTAGTGCAGCAGGGCGATGCGCGCGGTGCGGTTGGGGTCGTACTCGATGTGCGCGACCTTGGCGGGAATCCCGTCCTTGTCCGCACGCCGGAAGTCGATCAACCGGTACTGGCGCTTGTGCCCGCCGCCCTGGTGCCGAGCGGTGACCCGCCCGTGGACGTTGCGGCCGCCCTTGCTCGGCAGCGGCACGAGCAGCGACTTCTCGGGCGTCGATCGGGTGATCTCGGCGAAGTCGGCAACGCTCGAACCACGACGACCGGGCGTCGTCGGCTTGTATTTACGGATAGCCATCGTCTATACCCCTCAGCTGACCGGTCCGCCGAAGGCTTCGATCCGGTCACCCTCGGCGAGCTTGACCATCGCCCGCTTCGTGTCCTTGCGCTTGCCCCAGCCCGTGCGGGTGCGCTTGCGCTTGCCTTCGCGATTGATGGTGTTGACCGACAGGACGCGGACGTTGAAGATCTGCTGGATCGCGATCTTGATCTCGGTCTTGTTGGCGTCCGGGTGCACCAGGAACGTGTACCAGTTGCGGTTGAGCTCGCTGTAGCTCTTCTCCGAGACCACCGGCTGGATGATCACGTCCCGCGGGTCTGCGATCGTCGCCATGGCTCAGCCCTCCTCGTTGCTGTCGTCGGCGCGCGCGCTCGACTCGGCCGGAACCCCGAGGAACTCGTCCAGCGCCGCGGTGGTGAACACCACGTCGTCGGCCACGAGCACGTCGTGGGTGTTGAGCTGGTCGGCGACCAGCAGGTGCACCGACTGCTCGTTGCGCAGGCTGAGCCAGTTCGCCTCGTCGTCGCGGGCGAGCACCACCAGGACCCGGCGGGCCTCGGTGATGGCGCGCAGCGCGACCAGCGCGGTCTTGGTCTTCGGCGTCTCACCCTCGATGAAGGACTCGACGACGTGGATGTGACCCTCGCGGGCGCGATCCGACAGCGCACCGCGCAGGGCGGCGGCCTTCATCTTCTTGTTTACCCGCTGGGTGTAGTCGCGCGGCACGGGGCCGTGGACCACGCCACCACCGGTGAACTGCGGCGCGCGGATCGAGCCCTGGCGGGCGCGACCGGTGCCCTTCTGCTTGTAAGGCTTCTTGCCACCGCCGGCGACCTCGCCGCGGGACTTCGCCTTGTGCGTGCCCTGGCGGGCCGCGTTCAGCTGCGCGACGACGACCTGGTGCATCAGCGGGATGCTGGCCTGGGCGTCGAAGATGTCGTCGGGGAGCTCGACGGAGCCGTTGGTGGTGCCGTCGGCCTTGCGAACGTCGACGGTCGTCATCGGGTGATCCCGCCCTTCTGCGCCTTCGCCTCGACCTTGGCCGCGCTGCGCAGCAGCACGAGGCTGCCCTTCGGACCCGGGACCGCGCCGCGGACCAGGATCAGGCCCGCCTCGGCGTCGATCGCCTGGACCGTCAGGTTCTGCACGGTGAAGCGCGCGCCACCCATGCGACCGGCCATCCGCACGCCCTTGAAGACGCGACCGGGGGTCGCGCAGGCGCCGATGGAACCGGGCGAGCGGTGCTTGCGCTCGACACCGTGGCTGGCCCGCAGGCCGTGGAAGCCGTGCCGCTTCATGACACCGGCGTAGCCCTTGCCCTTGGTGCGGCCGGTCACGTCGATGCGCTGGCCGGCGGCGAAGGTGTCGGCGTTGATCTCCTGGCCGAGCGAGTACTCGCCGGCGTCGGTGGTCCGCAGCTCGACGATGTGCCGGCGCGGCGCGACGTCCGCCTTGGCGAAGTGGCCGGCGCGCGGCTTGTTGACCTTGCGCGGGTCAATCTGACCCCACCCGATCTGCACCGCCGAGTAGCCGTCGTTGTCGGGCGTGCGCACCTGGGTCACGACGCACGGGCCGGCCTGCACCACGGTCACGGGGACAACCTTGCCGTTGTCCCAGACCTGGGTCATGCCGAGCTTCTCACCCAGGATGCCCTTGACTTGCCTGTCCATAAGTCCGAGTCCCTACAGCTTGATCTCGATGTCGACGCCGGCCGGAAGGTCGAGCCGCATGAGCGAGTCGACCGTCTTCGGGGTGGGGTCGATGATGTCGATCAGACGCTTGTGCGTGCGCATCTCGAAGTGCTCGCGCGAGTCCTTGTACTTGTGCGGCGAGCGGATCACGCAGTAGCGGTTGATCTCAGTGGGCAGCGGCACCGGCCCAGCGACCTGAGCCCCGGTGCGCGTGACCGTCTCGACGATCTTCCGCGCCGAGGAGTCGACGACCTCGTGGTCGTAGGCCTTGAGCCGGATGCGGATCTTCTGTCCCGCCATGGTGGCTTCAGTTCCCTCTCTCATGCGGGGCCTCGCAGCCCCGCCAAACCCCGCAGGGTCCGGTGCCGCCTAATGTGTTTGTCCGACCCCCGCGGTCGGGCGTGTCGCGGCCAAGGGCCAGGCTCCGCCGCAGACGATTTCCGCTGTGGAGACCTACCCCAGGGCGTGCCACGCCCAGTCGAGGGGATCCGCGTCGATCACAGGACCGACGCCGCGCGGAAGCGGTCGAGACTTCTCATTGAGCAGTCTCGACCGCCCCACGACGCAACCCGACCATTATGCCGCATGTTCTGCGACAAAGTGAAATCGGGGTACCTCCAGGTGTTACTTGATGATCTTCGTCACGCGGCCGGCGCCGACGGTACGGCCACCCTCGCGGATCGCGAAGCGGAGGTTCTCCTCCATCGCGATGGGCTGGATGAGCTGCACCGACATGCTGGTGTTGTCGCCCGGCATGACCATCTCGGTGCCCTCGGGCAGCGTGACGACGCCGGTGACGTCCGTGGTACGGAAGTAGAACTGCGGCCGGTAGTTCTGGAAGAACGG
Source organism: Dactylosporangium sp. NPDC000244 (assembly GCF_040300725.1). Taxonomy (NCBI): domain Bacteria; kingdom Bacillati; phylum Actinomycetota; class Actinomycetes; order Micromonosporales; family Micromonosporaceae; genus Dactylosporangium; species Dactylosporangium sp. NPDC000244. The sequence continues at coordinate 144,948 of NZ_JBEPEH010000032.1, read as the reverse complement.
GGTGTGCCGGCCACCCTCCTCCTTGGAGAGGATGTAGACGGTCGCCTCGAACTCGGTGTGCGGGGTGTTGCTGCCCGGCTTCACCACGACCATGCCGCGCTCGACGTCCTCGCGCTTGATACCACGCAGGAGCAGACCGACGTTCTCGCCGGCACGCGCCTCGTCGAGGATCTTGCGGAACATCTCGATCGCCGTGCAGGTGGTCTTCATCGACTTGGCCTTGATGCCAACGATCTCGACCTCTTCGTTCGGCTTGAGGATGCCACGCTCGACACGGCCGGTGACGACCGTGCCACGACCGGTGATCGTGAAGACGTCCTCGACGGGCATGAGGAACGGCTTCTCGGTCTCACGCTCGGGCTGCGGGATCGCGGTGTCGACCGCGTTCATCAGCTCCAGGAGCGCGCCGGTCCACTGGCTGTCGCCCTCGAGCGCCTTGAGCGCCGAAACGCGCACGACCGGCGCGTCGTCGCCCGGGAACTCCTGGCTCGACAGCAGCTCGCGAACCTCGAGCTCGACGAGCTCGAGGAGCTCCTCGTCCTCGACCATGTCGCTCTTGTTGAGCGCCACGACGATGTACGGCACACCGACCTGGCGGGCCAGCAGCACGTGCTCGCGGGTCTGCGGCATCGGACCGTCGGTCGCCGCCACCACCAGGATCGCGCCGTCCATCTGCGCGGCACCGGTGATCATGTTCTTGATGTAGTCGGCGTGACCCGGGCAGTCGACGTGCGCGTAGTGCCGGTTCGCCGTCTGGTACTCGACGTGCGCGATGGAGATCGTGATACCACGGGCCTTCTCCTCCGGCGCCTTGTCGATCTCGTCGAACGGCGTGTAGGGGTTCAGGTCCGGGAACTCGTCGTGCAGCACCTTGGTAATGGCCGCCGTCAGCGTCGTCTTACCGTGGTCGATGTGACCGATGGTGCCGATGTTGACGTGCGGCTTAGTCCGCTCGAACTTCGCCTTCGCCACTGGTGTCCTCCTGTGGACTTCTTGGTTCACGGTGCGCCGACGCTGGAAGCGCCGACGCACCCTGTCGACTTGGGTCTGGCTGGCCCCGACTTGCAGGAATCCGAATCAGCCCCGCTGACACAGCCTCACGGCCAAACTACCGGGGTGCTTACTCCCCGGTCGCCTTCGCGATGATTTCCTTCGCCACGTTCGCGGGAACCTCGGCGTAGGAGTCGAACTGCATCGAGTAGCTCGCCCGGCCCTGAGTCTTCGACCGCAGGTCGCCGACGTAGCCGAACATCTCCGACAACGGCACGGTGGCGCGGACGACACGGGCGCCGCCACGCTCCTCCATCGCCTGGATGGTGCCTCGCCGGGAGTTGAGGTCGCCGATGACGTCGCCCATGTTCTCCTCGGGCGTCGTCACCTCCACCGCCATGAGCGGCTCGAGCAGCACGGGGTTGGCGCGGCGAGCCGCGTCCTTGAGCACCATCGAGCCGGCGATCTTGAACGCCATCTCGGAGGAGTCGACCTCGTGGTACTGCCCGTCGAGCAGCGTGAGCTTGATACCGACGAGCGGGAAGCCCGCCAGCACGCCGTACTGCATCGCGTCCTGCGCACCGGCGTCGACCGAAGGGATGAACTCCTTCGGGATGCGACCACCGGTGACCGCGTTGACGAACTCGTACGTGGGGCCGTCTGCGCTGGTCTCCAGCGGCTCGAGCTTGATGATCACGCGCGCGTACTGGCCGGAGCCACCCGTCTGCTTCTTGTGGGTGTACTCGACCTTCTCCGCAACCGACTTGATCGTCTCGCGGTACGCCACCTGCGGCTTGCCGATGTTCGCCTCGACGTTGAACTCGCGCCGCATGCGGTCGACGAGGATGTCGAGGTGCAGCTCGCCCATGCCGGCGATGACCGTCTGCCCGGTCTCCTCGTCGTTCTTGACGCGGAAGGTCGGGTCCTCCTCGGCCAGGCGCTGAATGGCGGTGCCCAGCTTCTCCTGGTCGGCCTTCGTCTTGGGCTCGATGGCCACCTCGATGACCGGCTCCGGGAAGGTCATCGACTCGAGGATGACCGGGTTCGCCGGGTCGCACAGCGTGTCGCCGGTGGTGGTCTGCTTGAGACCCTGCACGGCGATGATGTCGCCGGCACCGGCGCTGCTGCGCTCCTCACGCTTGTTCGCGTGCATCTGGTAGATCTTGCCGATCCGCTCCTTGCGGTCCTTGGTGGAGTTGACCACCTGGGTGCCGGATTCGAGCGTGCCGGAGTAGATGCGCACGTAGGTGAGCTTGCCGAGGTGCTTGTCGGTCTGGATCTTGAACGCCAGGCCCGAGAACGGCTCGCTGGTCGACGGCTTGCGCAGCAGCGGCGTCTCGCCGTCCGTCGCGATGCCCTCGATGGCCGGGATGTCCAGCGGGGAGGGCAGGAACTCCACGACGGCGTCGAGCATGGGCTGAACGCCCTTGTTCTTGAACGCCGAGCCACACACGACCGGGTTGAGCTTGCCGGCGATGGTGGCCTTGCGGATCGCGGCCTTGAGCTCCTTGACGTCGAACGTGTCGCCGTCGAGGTAGCGGACCATGATGTCGTCGTCGGTCTCGGCCAGCGTCTCGAGGAGCTTGTCCCGGTATTCGTTGGCCTGCTCGACCAAGTTCTCCGGGATCTCCTCGATGGCGTAGTCCTCGCCCTTCTGGGTCTCGCCGCGCCAGGTCAGCGCGCGCATCTCCAGCAGGTCGACGACGCCGATGTGATCGCCCTCGAGGCCGATCGGAATCTGCAGCACCAGCGGGGTGGCGTTGAGCCGGTCGACCATCATCTGCACGCAGCGGAAGAAGTCGGCACCGGTGCGGTCCAGCTTGTTGACGAAGCACATACGCGGGACGTTGTACTTGTCCGCCTGCCGCCAGACGTTCTCGGTCTGCGGCTCCACGCCGGCGACGCCGTCGTAGACCGCCACCGCGCCGTCGAGGACGCGCAGCGACCGCTCGACCTCGACCGTGAAGTCGACGTGGCCGGGCGTGTCGATGATCTGGATCGTGTGGCCCTTCCACTCGCACTTCGTGGCGGCGGAGGTGATGGTGATGCCGCGCTCCTGCTCCTGCTCCATCCAGTCCATGACCGCCGCGCCCTCGTGGACTTCGCCGATCTTGTACGTGATGCCGGTGTAGAAGAGGATGCGCTCGGTCGTCGTCGTCTTACCGGCGTCGATATGCGCCATGATGCCGATGTTGCGGACCTTGGCGAGGGCGGCGTCTACGGCAGCCACTACAAATCCCTACTTCGTCTCTCGTCGGATGCTGGGGAAGCGTCGCTTACCAGCGGTAGTGCGCGAAGGCCTTGTTGGACTCCGCCATCTTGTGGGTGTCCTCGCGGCGCTTCACCGAAGCACCGAGACCGTTGCTGGCATCGAGCAGCTCGTTCATCAGCCGCTCGGTCATGGTCTTCTCGCGACGGGCGCGGGAGTACGTGACCAGCCAGCGCAGGCCCAGCGTGGTGGCGCGGACCGGCTTGACCTCGACCGGAACCTGGTAGGTCGCGCCACCGACACGGCGGCTGCGGACCTCGAGGGTCGGCTTCACGTTGTCCATGGCGCGCTTGAGCGTCACCACGGGGTCGGTACCGGTCTTCTCGCGAGCACCCTCGAGCGCGCTGTACACGATGCGCTCGGCGAGCTGACGCTTGCCCTCGACCAGGATCTTGTTGATCAGCTGGGTCACGAGCAGGGAGTTGTAGACCGGGTCCGCCACGAGCGGCCGGCGCGGCGCGGGGCCTTTACGCGGCATGTCAGCTCTTCTCCTTCTTCGCGCCGTAACGGCTGCGAGCCTGCTTGCGGTTGCGGACGCCCTGGGTGTCCAGCGAACCACGGATGATCTTGTACCGGACGCCGGGGAGGTCCTTCACACGACCGCCACGGACCAGCACGATCGAGTGCTCCTGAAGGTTGTGACCGACACCGGGGATGTAGGCCGTCACCTCGATGCCGTTGCTCAGCCGCACACGGGCCACCTTGCGCAGCGCCGAGTTGGGCTTCTTCGGCGTGGTCGTGTACACACGCGTGCAGACGCCCCGCCGCTGCGGGCTTCCCTTGAGCGCCGGCGTCTTCGTCTTGCTCAGCTTCGCCTGGCGGCCCTTGCGGACCAGCTGCTGGATCGTAGGCACTGGGCCTGCCTCTCCCTTCGGCCTCGCGGCCGCAACGTCTTCTCTATCTGTCTGCCCGGCGTAGACCGGCACCCGCGGTCGGGCGTGTCGCCAGTTCCGCGGACCCGGCCCGTTTGATCCCAGCCCGGGGTTGTGGTCCGCACCCACTCTCACTCCCGCGGAGCGGGCGATGTGGGCGCACGCACGAGTTGCCCAGCAATGCCGGGCACGAGGGGAAAGAGTACCCACCGTAAGGACGCTGGTCAAAATCGCCCGGCACGCCCGCCGACGGAACACTCTTCACGCTAAGAGTACCTGGTCGCAGATCGAAGCGTCCGGGGGGCCCGTTTTCCCCGCTCAGCTGAGCAGGAAGGTGAGCATTATGACGAACATCGCCAGGCCGCCGCCCGTGCAGCCGAGCACGATGCCGGTGATGGCCATGCCGCGCCCGCTCACCGCGGCGCCGGCGGCGGCGGCCTTGCGGATCTGACGGGTGCCGGCGAGGCCCAGGCCGGCCGCACCGGCGCCGAGAAAGATACCCAGGACGGTGAACGCGCCCGCGGCGGCGAGCCCCCAGCCCTCGGACGCGCCGGTGGCGCCGAGGCAGAGCGCGAACAGCGCGACCAGGATCGAGGCGATGCCCGCGACCAGGGAGCCGATGGACGGACCGCTCGGTGTGGTCGGCGCGGCCGGGTAGGCGACGCCGAACGGGGTGCCCTGGATGACGTCGACGCGCATGGCGGGCGTCAGCGCGGGCGACGGCGGGGCCGGGGGCGGCGCGTAGCCCGGCGGCGGGCCATAGGCCTGCGGCGGGCCGTAGACGGGCTGCTGCGGCTGATACGGCGGGTAGGACATCTAGTTCACCGTCGAGTCGAAATCGGTGCCGCGCTGCCGCGCGTAGTGCAGCAGGCCGACGATCGCCAGCACGACGAGGCCGGCGATGGCGAGCACGATCCCGGTCCAGGCCAGCCGCACGCCGTTGCGCAGCCGCCGGGCGCCGAGCAGGAAGCCCTCGGCGGCGACCAGTTCCTTGTGCGACTCGCGGGCCATGAGCAGCGCGAGCGTCGCCGGAATCACCCCACCGAGGAACGGGCCCGTGACGACGGACAGCAGGCCCAGCCCGAACACGGCGGTGGCCTTGGTCGCTCGAACGGGATCCGGATCCAGCGGATGCCGGGTGGATGACGTCACCAGACGACTCTATCCGGTGAACGACGAAGGGGCGGAGACCCCTGAAGGTCCCCGCCCCTGCGCTTGTTCAGATCGCTTTGCTCGGCCTAGCGGAAGGAGCCTAGCGGAAGGAGCCCAGGTCGAAGTCGTCCAGCGGGACGGCCTGACCACTCGCGGGCCCGAAGCCGTAGTCGGCCTCCGGGTAGCCCGTCATCGAGTAGACCTTCGCCTTCGCCTCCTCGGTCGGCTCGACCCGGATGCTGCGGTACTTGCTGATGCCCGTACCGGCCGGGATGAGCTTACCGATGATGACGTTCTCCTTCAGACCGATCAGCGAGTCGCTGCGCGCGTGGATCGCGGCATCGGTCAGCACCCGGGTCGTCTCCTGGAACGAGGCCGCGGACAGCCACGACTCCGTCGCCAGCGACGCCTTGGTGATACCCATGAGCACCGGACGACCCGCGGCCGGCTCACCGCCCTCGGCGACGACGCGGCGGTTCTCCGCCTCGAACATCGCGCGGTCGACGAGCACGCCCGGCAGGAACTCGGTCGAGCCGGAGTCGATGACCGTCACCCGCTTGAGCATCTGGCGAATGATGATCTCGATGTGCTTGTCGTGGATGAGCACACCCTGCGAGCGGTACACCTCCTGGACCTCGGACGTCAGGTGCACCTGCACCGCCCGGGGACCCATGATGCGCAGCAGCTCGTGCGGGTCGATCGTGCCCTCGGTCAGCTTCTCGCCGACCTCGACGTGCTCGCCGTCCTGGATCCGCAGCTTGACGCGGCGGCTGAGCTTGTCGTGGACGATCTCGTCGCTGCCGTCGTCCGGCACGATGATGATCTTCCGCATCCGCTCGCCGTCCTCGATGCGCACGCGGCCGGGGGTGTCGGCGATGGGCGCCTTACCCTTCGGCACGCGGGCCTCGAAGATCTCCGTGACACGCGGCAGACCCTGGGTGATGTCCTCACCCGCGACACCACCGGTGTGGAAGGTACGCATCGTCAGCTGCGTGCCCGGCTCACCGATGGACTGGGCGGCGATGATGCCGACCGCCTCGCCGACGTCGACCGTCTTGCCCGTGGGCAGCGACCGGCCGTAGCAGGCGCCGCAGACGCCCAGCTTCGACTCGCAGGTGAGCACGCTGCGGACGCGGACGTTCTCGGTGCCGGCCGCGACCAGCAGGTCCACGACCATCGAGTTGATGTCCGTGCCCCGCTCGGCGACCATGCGGCCGTCCTTGTCCCGCACGTCGTCGGCGAGGGTGCGCGCGTGCACACCGGTCTCCGCGTGCTGGTGGATGCGCAGCACACCGTCGGCCAGCTCGCCGACCGCCATCGGGATGGCGCGGTCGGTGCCGCAGTCCTCCTCGCGGATGATGACGTCCTGCGAGACGTCGACCAGACGACGGGTCAGGTAACCCGAGTCGGCGGTCCGCAGCGCGGTGTCGGCCAGACCCTTGCGGGCACCGTGCGTGGAGATGAAGTACTCCAGCACGGACAGACCCTCCCGGTAGCTGGCCTTGATCGGCCGCGGGATGATCTCGCCCTTCGGGTTGGCCACCAGGCCACGGATCGCGGCGATCTGGCGGAGCTGGAGGAGGTTACCGCGGGCACCCGAGTTGATCATCTTCCACAGCGGGTTCTCGCGCGGCAGCGCGCTCTCCATCTCCTTGGCCACCTCGCCGGTCGCCTTGGTCCAGATCTCGATGAGCTCGCCGCGGCGCTCCTCGGCGGTCATGAGACCACGCTGGTACTGCTTGTCGATCCGCTCGGCCTCCTTCTCGTAGCGCTCGAGAATCTCGCGCTTACGAGGCGGCTGGATGACGTCCTCCATGCCGATGGTGACGCCGGACCAGGTGGCCCAGTGGAAGCCGGCCAGCTTCAGCGCGTCCAGGGCCGCCGCGAGGGAGACCTTGGGGAAGCGCTCGGCGAGGTCGTTGACGATCGCCGACAGCTGACCCTTGCGGATCTCGTAGTTCACGAAGCGGTACCCGACGGGGAGCGCCTCGTTGAACAGCACGCGCCCGAGCGTGGTCTCGATCGTGACCGTCTCGCCCGGCTGCCAGCCCTCCGGCGCCTCCCACGGCTCGGCACCGGCGCCGTTGTCGACCCCGATGAGCTCCTTGAGCCGGATCCTGACGGGCGCCTGCAGGTGCAGCTCGCCGTTGTCGAACGCCATCCGCGCCTCGGCGTCGGAGCTGAACGTGCGCCCCTCGCCGAGCAGGTTCTTCTGGATGTGCGTGAGGTGGTACAGGCCGATGACCATGTCCTGGGTAGGCATGGTGACCGGCTTGCCGTCGGCCGGCTTGAGGATGTTGTTGCTGGACAGCATGAGGATGCGGGCCTCGGCCTGCGCCTCCGCGGACAGCGGCACGTGCACGGCCATCTGGTCGCCGTCGAAGTCGGCGTTGAAGGCGGTGCAGACGAGCGGGTGGATCTGGATCGCCTTGCCCTCGACCAGCTGCGGCTCGAAGGCCTGGATGCCCAGACGGTGCAGGGTCGGCGCGCGGTTGAGCAGCACCGGGTGCTCCGCGATGACCTCCTCCAGCACGTCCCACACGACCGGGCGCTGACGCTCGACCATGCGCTTGGCCGACTTGATGTTCTGCGCGTGGTTGAGGTCCACCAGGCGCTTCATCACGAACGGCTTGAACAGCTCCAGGGCCATCTGCTTCGGCAGGCCGCACTGGTGCAGCTTGAGCTGCGGGCCGACGACGATGACCGAACGGCCGGAGTAGTCGACGCGCTTGCCGAGCAGGTTCTGCCGGAACCGGCCCTGCTTGCCCTTGAGCATGTCGGACAGCGACTTCAGCGGCCGGTTGCCCGGGCCGGTGACCGGACGACCGCGGCGGCCGTTGTCGAACAGCGCGTCGACGGCCTCCTGCAGCATCCGCTTCTCGTTGTTGACGATGATCTCCGGGGCACCCAGGTCGATCAGGCGCTTGAGCCGGTTGTTGCGGTTGATGACCCGGCGGTACAGGTCGTTGAGGTCGCTGGTGGCGAAGCGGCCACCGTCGAGCTGCACCATCGGGCGCAGGTCCGGCGGGATGACCGGGACGCAGTCCAGCACCATGCCCAGCGGCGAGTTCGCGGTGTTGAGGAACGCGGCGACGACCTTGAGGCGCTTGAGCGCCCGGATCTTGCGCTGGCCCTTGCCGCTGCGAATGGTCTCGCGCAGCAGCTCGGCCTCGTCCTCGAGGTCCAGGTTCTCGAGCAGGGCCTTGATCGCCTCGGCGCCCATGGAGCCGTTGAAGTACTCACCGAACCGGTCGCGCAGCTCGCGGTAGAGCAGCTCATCGGTGATGAGGTTCTTGCGCTCCAGCTTGCGGAACGTGTCCATGACCTCGTCGAGGCGGTCGATCTCGCGCTGCGCGCGGTCACGGATCTGCCGCATCTCGCGCTCGCCGGCCTCCTTGACCTTGCGGCGCACGTCGGCCTTCGCACCCTCGGCCTCGAGCTCGGCCAGGTCCTGCTCCAGCTTGGCGGCCCGCTTCTCGATCTCGGAGTCGCGCGCGTTCTCCGCCTGCCGCTTCTCGGCCGACACCTCGTTCTCGAGGGTGGCGAGGTCGCGGTGGCGAGCCTCCTTGTCGACGCTGGTGATCACGTACGACGCGAAGTAGATGATCTTCTCGAGGTCCTTCGGCGCCAGGTCGAGCAGGTAGCCGAGGCGGCTGGGCACACCCTTGAAGTACCAGATGTGCGTGACCGGCGCGGCGAGCTCGATGTGGCCCATGCGCTCACGGCGGACCTTCGCCCGGGTCACCTCGACGCCGCAGCGCTCGCAGATGATGCCCTTGAAGCGGACCCGCTTGTACTTACCGCAGTAGCACTCCCAGTCCCGGGTCGGACCGAAGATCTTCTCGCAGAAGAGCCCGTCCTTTTCCGGCTTCAGGGTGCGGTAGTTGATGGTCTCAGGCTTCTTGACCTCGCCGTGCGACCACTGGCGGATGTCGTCGGCCGTGGCCAGGCCGATGCGGAGCTCGTCGAAGTAGTTGACGTCGAGCACTTCGTCTATGTCCTCACGATTCAGTTGCTCGGGTAATTGCTAGGTCGCGTGCCGGTCCTCAACGGGCCGGCGAGGCGGCGCCCCCGCAGGAGCGCCGCCCGCGATATCAGACTTCCTCGACGCTGCTCGGCTCGCGCCGCGAGAGGTCGATGCCCAACTCCTCGGCCGCGCGGAACACCTCGTCGTCCGTCTCGCGCATCTCGAGGGCCACGCCGTCGCTGGAGAGCACCTCGACGTTCAGGCACAGCGACTGCAGCTCCTTGAGGAGCACCTTGAAGGACTCCGGGATGCCCGGTTCCGGGATGTTCTCGCCCTTGACGATCGCCTCGTAGACCTTGACGCGTCCGAGGACGTCGTCGGACTTGATCGTCAGCAGCTCCTGCAGCGCGTAGGCCGCGCCGTAGGCCTGCATCGCCCAGCACTCCATCTCACCGAAGCGCTGGCCACCGAACTGCGCCTTACCACCCAGCGGCTGCTGCGTGATCATGGAGTAGGGGCCGGTGGAGCGAGCGTGGATCTTGTCGTCGACCAGGTGGTTGAGCTTCAGGATGTAGATGTAGCCAACCGCGATCGGGTCCGGGAGCGGCTCGCCGGAGCGGCCGTCGAACAGCCGCGCCTTGCCACTGGCCCCGATGAGCTGGTTGCCGTCCCGGTTGGGCAGCGTGCTGCTCAGCAGGCCGGCGATCTCCTCCTCCTTGGCGCCGTCGAAGACCGGGGTCGCCACGTTGGTGTCCGGCTCGGACTCCCCCGCGTTGATGGCCTTCAGGGCGCGCTGCCACTCGTGCTCGTCGCCGTCGATCTTCCAGCCGGTCTTGGCCACCCACCCGAGGTGGGTCTCCAGCACCTGGCCGATGTTCATACGGCTCGGCACGCCGAGCGGGTTGAGCACGATGTCGACCGGGGTCCCGTCCTCGAGGAACGGCATGTCCTCGACGGGCAGGATCTTGGAGATGACACCCTTGTTGCCGTGGCGGCCGGCGAGCTTGTCGCCGTCCTGGATCTTCCGCTTCTGGGCCACGTAGACGCGCACCAGCTCGTTCACGCCCGGGGACAGCTCGTCGCCGTCCTCGCGGCTGAACGTCCGCACGCCGATGACCGTGCCGGTCTCGCCGTGCGGCACCTTGAGGCTGGTGTCGCGGACCTCGCGGGCCTTCTCACCGAAGATCGCGCGCAGCAGCCGCTCCTCGGGGGTCAGCTCGGTCTCGCCCTTGGGCGTGACCTTGCCGACGAGGATGTCGCCGGTGACGACCTCGGCGCCGATCCGGATGATCCCCCGCTCGTCGAGGTCGGCGAGCATCTCCTCGCTGACGTTCGGGATGTCGCGGGTGATCTCCTCCGGCCCCAGCTTGGTGTCGCGCGCGTCGACCTCGTGCTCCTCGATGTGGATCGAGGTGAGGACGTCGTTCTGCACCAGCTTCTGGGACAGGATGATCGCGTCTTCGTAGTTGTGGCCCTCCCAGGGCATGAACGCCACGAGCAGGTTTCGCCCGAGCGCCATCTCGCCCTCGTCGGTGCACGGACCGTCGGCGATGACCTGCCCCGCCTCGACCCGCTGGCCCTCGAAGATCACGGGCTTCTGGTTGACGCAGGAGCCCGAGTTGGAGCGGCGGAACTTGTGCAGCAGGTAGGTGCGGCGGTGGCCGTCGTCCTGGTGGACCGTGACGTAGTCGGCGCACATGTCCTCAACGACCCCGCCGACCTCGGCCACGACCACGTCGCCGGCGTCGACGGCGGCACGGTACTCCATGCCGGTGCCGACCAGCGGCGACTCCGCCTTGACCAGCGGCACGGCCTGGCGCTGCATGTTCGCGCCCATCAGTGCCCGGTTGGCGTCGTCGTGCTCGAGGAACGGGATCATCGCGGTCGCGACCGAGGTCATCTGCCGCGGCGAGACGTCCATGTAGTCGACCTGGTCGGCGGGGACGTTGTCGACCTCGCCGCCCTTCCGGCGAACCAGGATGCGGTCCTCGGCGAAGTTGCCGTCGCTCTTCAGCGGAGCGTTGGCCTGCGCCTTGACGAACCGGTCCTCCTCGTCCGCGGTCAGGTAGTCGATCTGGTCGGTCACCTTGCCGTCGACGACCTTGCGGTAGGGCGTCTCGACGAAGCCGAACGGGTTGACCCGCGCGAACGTCGAGAGCGCGCCGATGAGACCGATGTTGGGACCCTCAGGAGTCTCGATCGGGCACATGCGGCCGTAGTGCGACGGGTGCACGTCACGGACCTCGAAGCCGGCCCGCTCACGGGACAGACCACCCGGGCCGAGCGCGCTCAGCCGGCGCCGGTGGGTCAGGCCCGCCAGCGGGTTGGTCTGGTCCATGAACTGCGACAGCTGGGAGGTGCCGAAGAACTCCTTGATCGCCGCCACGACGGGGCGGATGTTGATCAGGGTCTGCGGCGTGATCGCCTCGACGTCCTGGGTCGTCATCCGCTCGCGGACGACGCGCTCCATCCGGGACAGGCCCACGCGGACCTGGTTCTGGATGAGCTCGCCGACCGTGCGCAGGCGACGGTTGCCGAAGTGGTCGATGTCGTCGGCCTCGTAGCCCTCTTCGCCCGTGTGCAGGCGGCAGAGGTACTCGACCGTGGCGACGATGTCCTCTTCGGTCAGGACGCCCTGGTTGATCGGCAGGCCCAGCTCGAGCTTCTTGTTGAACTTGTATCGGCCAACCTTGGCGACGTCGTACCGCTTCGGGTTGAAGAACAGGTTGTCGAGGAGGTTCTGCGCGTTCTCCCGCGTCGGCGGCTCACCCGGCCGCAGCTTGCGGTAGATGTCCAGCAGCGCCTCATCCTGACCGGCGATGTGGTCCTTCTCGAGCGTGGTCATCATGAGCTCGGACCAGCCGAACTTCTCACGGATACGCTCGGCGGACCAGCCGATGGCCTTGAGCAGGACGGAGACCGCCTGCCGACGCTTGCGGTCGATGCGGACACCGACGGTGTCGCGCTTGTCGATGTCGAACTCAAGCCAGGCACCCCGGCTCGGGATGACCTTGACGCTGGTGAGGTCGCGGTCGGAGGTCTTGTCCGGCTGCTTGTCGAAGTACACGCCCGGGGAGCGGACGAGCTGGCTCACCACGACGCGCTCGGTGCCGTTGATGATGAAGGTGCCCTTGGGCGTCATCATCGGGAAGTCACCCATGAACACCGTCTGGCTCTTGATCTCGCCAGTGGTGTGGTTGGTGAACTCCGCGGTCACGAACAGCGGGGCGCAGTAGGTGAGGTCCTTCTCCTTGCACTCCTCGATCGGGGCCTTGACCTCGTCGAAGCGGGGCGCGGAGAACGACAGTGACATCGTGCCGGAGAAGTCCTCAATAGGACTGATCTCATCGAGGATCTCCGCGAGCCCGGAACGGGCGTGCTGATCACCGGCCGAGCGGCTCTGCCAATTCTCGTTGCCAACCAGCCAGTCGAACGAGTCGGTTTGGATGGCAAGGAGGTTGGGAACCTCTAGGTGTTCGGTGATCCTGCCGAAGGAGACCCGGCGGGGAGCGTAAGCGCTCGAACTGGTCTTCGCAGGGCGGGAAGCTGCCAAGATGCGTCCTTCCGAGGACCGGTGTTGCAGACAGGCCGTTTCGCGTGCAGCCTGACGACCCCCGATGTGGAGGAGCCCATGAAGGGACACCTCACGCCGAAGGTGAAGTCAGAAGACAGCGCAAACTAGCAGTGTAGCCGAGAGGCTCACCGCTGTCCAGCGGCATCGTGCACGATGTTTCCAACGACCTTTTGCGAAGATCGTTTCTCCACCGGCCGGGCCGCTCGCGACGGTAGTGGCCTGCGGTTCCCTGTTGATGCGCGCTGAACCGGACCCAAGAAGGATCGGGGCACATCTAGTCGGTCCGCCCGGCCCACCGCGTCCGCGGAAGGCAGTGCCTGATTAGCGTGCCTGGCCGCCGGTCACCGCGTCAAGGGTTCCCACGCGCGTCGGGGCTTCGTGACAGATATCTCGCACCCCGACCACTAAGTGTTGTGGTCGGCCCCCTAGATCTTGGGGTCCTTACAAGTTGCTGACAAAAAAGACGGCCGCCGGAGTCCGGCGGCCGTCCTTGGATCCACGCTGAGTTACTTGAGGGTAACCTTGGCGCCCTCGGCCTCGAGCTTCGCCTTGGCCTTGTCGGCGCTCTCCTTGTTGGCCTTCTCGAGGACGGCCTTCGGCGCGGCCTCGACGAGGTCCTTGGCTTCCTTGAGGCCCAGGCCGGTCAGCTCGCGCACGACCTTGATGACCTGGATCTTCTTGCCACCGTCACCCTCGAGGATGACGTCGAACTCGGTCTTCTCCTCGACCTCGGGGGCCGCGGCGGCCGGGCCGGCGGCGGCAACGGCGACCGGGGCGGCCGCGGTGACCTCGAAGACCTCTTCGAACTGCTTCACGAACTCGGAGAGCTCGATCAGCGTCATCTCCTTGAACGCGTCGAGGAGTTCGTCGGTGCTCAGCTTCGCCATGGTGGCGTTTCCTCTCAAAAGTTTGGGTATCGGGGCGGGCCGGACTTATTCGGCCTCGCCACCGGCTTCCTGCGCGCGCTTGTCCACCAGAGCCTGGGCGGTGCGGGCCGCCTTCGACAGCGGAGCCTGGAACAGCGCCGCCGCCTTGCTCAGGTTGCCCTTCATGGCGCCGGCCAGCTTCGCCAGCAGCACCTCACGGGACTCCAGGTCGGCCAGGCGACGGACCTCGTCCGCGCTGATGGCCTTGCCCTCGAAGACACCACCCTTGATGACGAGCATCGGGTTGGTCTTCGCGAACTCGCGGAGGCTCTTGGCCGCCTCCACCGGGTCGCCGCCGACGAAGGCGAGCGCGGTAGGACCGGAGAACAAATCGTCGAGCCCGCTGATGCCCGCGTCCGTCGCGGCACGCTTCGCGAGCGTGTTCTTCGCGACGGCGTACGTGGTCTCGCGGCCCAGGCTGCGGCGCAGGGTCTTGAGCTGCGCCACGGTGAGGCCGCGGTACTCGGTCAGCACGGTGGCCGAGGAGCCCCGGAACTGCTCGGTGAGCTCCGCGACTGCCGTGGCCTTGTCGTCTCGAACCGGCTTGTCCGCCATGTCCCTCCTCTCTCGTTGCTTCGGTGCCAGTCAATTGGCCCCAGCAATGAAAAACGCCCCGGGCGCAGGGGGCGCTCGGAGCGGAGGACGGCACTTTGCGGCGCCGGCATTCACACCATGTTCGCGTCCCTGCGCGGGTCGCCCGCATTGCGGCGGGGCCTTCGATGTCCGCTCACGCGGACATGACCAGCGGTCTTCGGGTTTGCGTTACCAAAGTACGCGACGGTTCGACGTTTTTCCAAATCAGGCGCGGTCGAGCCGCAGGCGGCCGTACACGACGGTGAAAACCAGCGTCCAGACCAGCCCCCACGCGGTGGCCAGGAGGATCGCGGGGAGGTGGGCGGCGCCGAGGGTGTCGCGGGCGACCGTCATCACCGGCGGGGCGAGCCAGGGCGCCGGGAAGCTCTTGAGGCCGAAGACGATCGTGAACACGATGCCGGCCACGAGCACGGTCAGCCCGCGCGCCGCCTGCAGGGTCACCGCGCGGCTGGCCAGCGCGCCGAGCGCCACGGCCGGCAGCAGGAGCAGCAGGTGCGCCCAGAGGCCGAGCGCGATGCCGGTGGCCAGCGACGGGTCGCCGGGACCCGGCGTGGTCACGCCGTTGACGACCCACGGCAGGACCATCGCGATGAGGATCAGGGGCAGCCCGGCGACCAGGGCGGCGGCCAGCCCGGCGGCGATCTCCCGCACGGCGCCGCCGGCCGCGACCCGGCCGAGGCGGCGCTGCACGTCCGGCTCGACGTCGAGCAGCACCTTGGTCTGCCAGGCGAGCACCACGAACAGCACGGCCGCGGAGACGCCGTAGGCCTCGCCGGCCTGGGCCTGGCCGCCACCATAGAGGATCGAGAGCACCACGAGCGCGGCGAGCAGAGGCGCGGCGGCGCGGCCGGTCTGGACGAACCCGGTCAGCCGCATGCGGATCAGGGCGGTCATGACAGGGGCACCTCATCGCGTACCGCCACCACGTCGAAACCGGCCGAGCGCAACCGCGAGACCGCTTCTCCCGCCTCCGACGCGTCGACCGCCAGCTCGATCACCGTCTTGCGCGCCGGCCGGTCGCCGGCGTGCACCTCACCGTCGCGGACGTGCCAGCGGCGCGCGCCGGGCAGCCTTGCGACCTCCCCCAGGTGGTCGCTTACCAGCACGGACCCGCCGCGCCCGACGACCTCGGCGACGATCGCGGGCACCTGCTCGCGGGTCTGCGCGTCGAGGCCCTCCCAGGGCTCGTCGAGCACCAGCAGCCCGGGCGGGCACAGGAGCGCCTGGACCAGGCCGACCTTCTGCGCCGAGCCCTTCGAGAGCCGATTGAGCCGGACGTCGAGAAAGTGCTCGAAGTTCAGCCGGCGCGCCCACCGCTCGACGTCCTCGGTGGCGTCCAGGCCGCGAATGGCCGCCATGTGCCGCAGATGGGCGCGAGCCGTGAAGGGCTGATCCGCCGGGAAGCGCTCGGGCACCCAGCCGACGACCGGGGGCCGCTGCGTGACCAGGCCGCGCCCCGGCCGCAGTACGCCGGCCGCCAGCTGCAGCAGCGTGGACTTCCCCGACCCGTTCGGGCCGGCCACGATCGCGGTCTCCCCCGGCTCGAGGGTCAGGTCGACCCCGCGCAGCGTCCAGGGTGCACGGCGGCTGTATCGAAACCACACGTCCTGCAAACGCACCGGGACAGCGTGCCACAGGCACGCTGTCCCGGATGTTCCCGCTTGACTGGGAGTCTGCTGACTACTCCGCGGCGGTGATGACGCTGTCGTCCTCGAGGAGGTTGCGCATCTTGTTCGGGTCGACCGGGATGCCCGGGCCCATGGTGGTGGTGAGGAAGATCTTCCGCAGGTACTTGCCCTTGGCCGCCGAGGGCTTCGCCCGGTTGACCTCCTCGAGCACGGCCGCGTAGTTCTCCACGAGCTGCTGCTCGCTGAAGCTCGCCTTGCCGATGATGAGGTGCAGGTTCGAGTGCTTGTCCACCCGGTAGGTGATCTTGCCACCCTTGATCTCGTTGACCGCCTTGGTGACGTCCATGGTCACCGTGCCCGTCTTCGGGTTCGGCATCAGGCCGCGCGGGCCCAGGATCCGCGCGATCCGGCCGATCTTGGCCATCTGGTCGGGCGTGGCGATCGCCGCGTCGAAGTCCAGCCAGCCCTCCTGAATGCGGGCGACCAGCTCGTCGGTGCCCACCGCGTCGGCGCCGGCGGCCTCGGCCTCGGCGGCCTTCGCGCCCTGCGCGAAGACGATGACGCGGGCGGTCTTGCCGGTGCCGTGCGGCAGGTTGACCGTGCCCCGGACCATCTGGTCGGCCTTGCGCGGGTCGACGCCCAGGCGCATGGCCACCTCGACGGTGGGGTCGAACTTCACGGTCGTCGTCTGCTTCGCGAGCTTGACGGCGGCCATCGGGCTGTAGAGCGCGTTGCGGTCGACGAGGTCGACGACCTTGCGGTAGTTCTTGCCGTGCTGCGACATGTCGCTGAGTTCTCCTGTGGTCTCAGTGCGGACGCCCTCGGGCGCCCTCCCACTTCTGCCGATCGGTGCTGCGGGGCGGTGCGTCAGTCCTTGACGACGATGCCCATGGAGCGGGCAGTGCCGGCGATGATCCGCTCGGCCATCTCGATGTCGTTCGCGTTCAGGTCGGCCATCTTCTTCTCGGCGACCTCGCGGAGCTGCGCCTTGGTGATCGAGCCGACCTTGTCCTTCTGCGGGACGCCGGAGCCCTTGGGCACGCCGGCGGCCTTGAGCAGCAGGCGCGCGGCCGGCGGCGTCTTGAGGATGAAGGTGAACGTGCGGTCCTCGTAGACGCTGATCTGCGCCGGGATGATGTCACCGCGCATGGACTCCGTCTGGGCGTTGTACGCCTTGACGAACTCCATGATGTTCACGCCGTGCTGACCGAGGGCGGGACCGACCGGCGGTGCCGGGGTGGCCTGGCCGCCCGGCAACTGAAGCGTGAAGGTCTTGACGAGCTTCTTCTTCGGAGGCATGGCTGCTTTCGTCTTCCTGGGCTGGAATTCGGTTTCGTGCTGTTCTCGAGTTCGCCTTACCGGCGGTCTCTACGCACGACTGAGCGCCCGGCAACTGAGGCCGGACGCTCAAGCGTACCGCAGGCGAATTCGATCTTTGACCTGGCCTCGGGCCGGGTCGCGACTCAGATCTTCGTGACCTGGTTGAAGTTGAGCTCGACCGGGGTCTCGCGACCGAAGATCGAGACCAGCACCTTGAGCTTCTGCTGGTCGGCGTTGATCTCGCTGATGGTCGCCTGGAGCGAGGCGAAGGCGCCGTCGGTGACGGTGACGGAGTCGCCGACCTCGAAGTCGAGGACCTTGACCTCGGCCTTGCCGCCGGCCTTCTTCCCGCCCTCCTGCTGCACGGCGGGGGCGAGCCACTTGAGCACCTCGTCGAGCGACAGCGGAGCCGGGCGGTCGGCCCGGTCCGTCGCGCCGACGAAGCCCGTGACGCCCGGCGTGTTGCGCACGCAGGAGTACGACTCCGGGGTCAGCTCCATCCGGACGAGGATGTAGCCGGGAAAGACCTTGTTCTGCACCTGGGTGCGCTTGCCGTTCTTGATCTCGACCTCTTCACGAGTCGGGACCTCGACCTGGTAGATGAACTCTTCCATGTCGAGGCTCGTGATGCGGGTCTCGAGATTCGTCTTGACCTTGTTCTCGTAGCCGGCGTAGGAGTGCACGACGTACCAGTCACCGGGCGCGAAGCGCAGTGCGGCACGCAGCTCGGCGACGGGGTCCTCGGCGTCGGCCGTCACCGGCGGGGTGTCGGCCGTCATCACCGTCGACGTTTCCTCGTGCTGCTCGTCGTCGTCGGTACCGGGCGTCTCGTCGAATTCCTGCACGCTGCTCACTTCCGTCTGTCTGATCTTCGGGTCGCCGTGTGTGCTGGTCCGGCCTTCATCGGCGGTGTGTCACCCGATCGGCCGGCGCCCTTACTGGTCGGCGTTGCCGTTGCCGAAGGACCAGAGGACGAGCTTGGCGAAGCCGAAGTCGAGGCCGCCGACGATGGCCAGCATGATGATCACGAACACCACTACGACGAGGGTGTAGGTGGTCAGCTCTTTGCGGGTCGGCCAGATAACCTTACGCAGCTCGGCGACAACCTCGCGGACGAAGTTGATGAGCCGCACGAAGATGTTGTTCGAGCCGCCCTCTTTGACCTTGACCTTCTTGCCGTCTTTGGTCTTGAGGTCCTTCGACTTGGCGTCCTTGGACTTGTCCTTGGACCGACCGTTCTTGCTCGCGGTCTCCTCGTCGAGGTCATCGTCCTCGTCGATCTCGTCATCGACGTCGAGGCTGTCCAGCTCGTCGGCGAACTCTTCCTCGATGGCGGCGTCCTCGGCGCTGAGCTCCTCTTCACGGCGATCGTCGGCGGGGTTGGTCCCGCGTCGCCTGCGTTCGGCCACTTTCGCCCTCTTCCGTGATCTCGCGAGTGCTCGGTCCGTGTCGGCCGACAGCGAGAACCCGGGCCCTTGGACCCGTCGACCACCGGTTCGGCTCAATTCGCGGGACACCGGCGAGAAGCCGGTGGCACGCGGTCGGACCAACCGTGACCGCTGTGGTCGACGTCCCGGCCTTCCGGCCGGGCGCACCAGACCCAGGTCAGGCCTTCGGCGCAGGGGCGACAGGACTCGAACCTGCAACCTGCGGTTTTGGAGACCGCTGCGCTACCAATTGCGCCACACCCCTTCGCGAGGAAGGCAGCTCCGACGGTCCGGACAGGCCGGTGTCGGGTTGCTCACCCCACGGCGGACCAGTGTACGGGTTGTCGGCGGGATATCCCAACCACCCCCCTCTACCGGTTGTCGTCGTTGTTTCGAACGAGTGCCTTCGCGGCCCCCAGGACCTTGTCCCCCTCGCAGGTCGCGGTCACATCGATCTGCACCAAGCCGTCGTCATGGATCTTCTTGACCACGCCGCTGATGACCACCTCGGCGCCCTTGTCGTCGTCGGGCACGACCACCGGATTCGCGAACCGGGTGGAAAATTCCACGATCGCGGCCGTTCCGCCCACCCAGCACGCCACCGCCTGACCCGCCAGACCCATGGTCAGCATGCCGTGCGCGATGACGCCGGGCAGCCCGACGGCGGTCGCCTGACGGTCGTTCCAGTGGATCGGGTTGAAATCGCCGGACGCGCCCGCGTAGCGCACCAGGGTGGCCCTGGTGACCCGGTAGGTCTGGGCCGGGAACTCGGTGCCTGGCTGCATCGTTCAGCCCTCCCCACGAATCACGAGCCGGGTCCAGATCGTCACGACGGCCTCGCCCTCGACCGTGGCCACCTCGTGCCGCGTGGTCAGGAACGCGTGGCCGGCCCGGCTGCTGATCTCCTCCACCGTCATCACCGTGACGAGGTGGTCGCCGGCCTGGATCGGCCGCTCGTAGCGGAACGTCTGGCCGCCGTGCACCACCCGGCTGTAGTCCATGCCGAACGTGGGGTCGTCGACGAGCTGCTGGCCGGCGTTCTGGCTCAGGATGATGGCGAACGTCGGCGGGGCGATCACGTCGCTGTAGCCCCTCGCGCGCGCCTCGGCGAGGTCGCGGTGCACGGGGTCGGCAGCGAAGACCGCGTCCGCGAACTCGCGGATCTTCTCCCGGCCTACCTCGTAGGGAGGGGTCGGCGGGTACACCCGGCCCAAGAACGACTGATCCAGCGGCATGACCTGAAATTTACCGGTAACACCTAACGGCTCCGGTCGCAGGCCGGTCGTTCCTGCGCCGACTCCCCCGGAACACGATGAAGCCCCGGTCCCCTCGGGGCCGGAGCTTCATCGAAAGATCGTGTTGCGGCAGCGACTAGCGGGTCTCGCGGTGGAGAGTGTGCTTGCCATCGCGCGGGCAGAACTTCTTCAGCTCAATGCGGTCCGGGTCGTTGCGGCGGTTCTTCTTCGTGATGTAGTTCCGCTCTTTGCACTCCGTGCACGCCAGCGTGATCTTCGGACGAACGTCGGTCGCCTTGGCCATGGCGAAGTGCCTTCCTTCAGAACGTTCAGGTGGGGCGGAATCTGATCCAGCGAACCATCATAGCGGCTCACACAGATGGACGCCCAATCGGGCGTCCCAGTGGTGCTTCTGTAGCGGTGGCCGGACTTGAACCGGCGACACAGCGATTATGAGCCGCTTGCTCTGCCATCTGAGCTACACCGCCGCGGCGGACTCGATGTCTCAAGCCCGGTCTCGAGCCCCCTTACGGAATCGAACCGTAGACCTTCTCCTTACCATGGAGACGCTCTGCCGACTGAGCTAAGGGGGCGCATCGCGTACGTTCCCGCATACGCGCTCGCTAAGCGTACACGGCCCCGGGCTGGGCACGAAATCGACTTACCCACTTTCGGCCTTCGCGCAGCTCAGATGCCCTTTTCGGCGCGTCTGGGCGTGTCCCGGCCACTCGCGCGCCGCATTCGAGGGTCGCTGTGCTCCCGCCTTCGCTTTGGGCTGGCCCGTGCTTTCGCTTTGGGCTACGGGACGGCGCGCAGCCAGCGGACCTCGCCCGCCGGGGCCTCGGCCGAGTCCTCCGCGGTCTGGACCTGGAGCCAGGACTCGAAGCGCTCGTAGGGCAGCGGGCGGCTGAACAGGAAGCCCTGGCCCATGTCGCAGCGCATGTCCTCGAGCAGCCCGAGGGTGAGCTCGCTCTCCACGCCCTCGGCGACCACGTCGAGCTCGAAGTTGCGGGCCATGTCCACGATCGTGCGCACGATGGCGAGGTCGCTGGGCGAGGTCGCCATGCCCTGCACGAACGTCCGGTCGATCTTGACCTCCTGCACCGGCAGGCGGCTGAGATCGGCGAACGAGGAGCGTCCGGCGCCGAAGTCGTCGACGGAGAGCCGCACGCCGAGGTCGCGCAGGCGGGTGAGGGTCGACAGGGCGCGGCCGCCGACGAGCAGGCCCTCGTCCTCGGCGATCTCCAGGATCAGCCGGTCCGCGGGCACGCCGTGCTCGTCGAGCAGCTCCGAGATCTGCAGCGGCAGGTCCGAGTCGCCCAGCGTGCGGGCCGAAAGGTTCACGGCGACGACGAGCGGCCGCCCGGCGTCGGCCCACTCGCGGGCGCGGCGAATGCCCTCGCGCAGGACCACGCCGTTGAGCCGCCCGAGCTGGCCGGTGTGCTCGGCCACGGCCACGAAGTCCGGCGGCGCGACCTGGCCGTGCACTGGGTGCTCCCAGCGGGCCAGGCACTCGACGCCGACGAGCCGGCGGTCGGAGAGGGCGACCTTCGGCTGGAAGTACACCTCCAGCTCACCGCCGGCGAGGGCCGTGCGCAGGTCGGCCGCGAGCCCGACCCGCCGCACCGCGCGGGACTGCAGGCCGGCGTTGAAGACCTGCACGATCCCCCGCGACTTCGCGACGTGCGTGGCCACGTGGGCCCGCTGCACCAGCTCCTCAGGGTCCGAGCCGTGCTCGGGATAGATCGAGATCCCGACGTACGTGTCGATGTCGATCGTCAGCGAGTCGATCACCATCGGGTCGCGCAGTCCTTGGCGCAACGTGTCCGCGACGGTCGCGGCCGCGTCGGCGCTGGCGGTGCGCAGCTCGATCGCGAACTCGTCGTCGCCGACCCGGGCCACCAGCGCACCCTGCGGCGCGAGGGCCCGCAGGCGCCGGGCCACCTCGGCGAGCACCTTGTCGCCGGCGGCGTGCCCGAGCGAGTCGTTGACCTGGCGCAGCGCGACGACGTCGAAGAGCAGCACGGCCACGACCTCGCGCGGGCCGCGGCCGGTCATCGCCTCGCCGAGCGCCTCGAGCATCCGGCGGCGGTTGGCCAGGCCGGTGAGCGAGTCGTGGTTGGCGTCGAACTGGAGCCGGTCGACGAGCCGGCTGTTCTCGACCGCGACGCCGGTGTGCGCCGCGAGCGTCTCGATCAGCTGCACATCGTCCTTGCCGAAGGCGGTCCGCTCGCCGAGCCGCCCGGCGACCTCGAGCGTTCCGATTGTGACGCCGCCGGAGAGCAGCGGGACGACGATGATGTCCTTGACCGACGCCTCCTGCAGCGTCGTGCGCAGCTCGGTGTCGCCGACGCGGGGGCCGACCGCGATCGTGCGCCCGCTGCGCATCGCGAGCTCGCGGAAGAGATCAGGCGTCGGGGCAGCGTCGAGCAGTCCCGGGTAGTCGAAGCGCGCGGAGAGCAGCACCTCCTGGTGCCGCCCGTGCTGGGGGAGCCAGAGCGACGCGGAGTCGGCGACGAGCAGCGCCCGGACCCGGCCGAGCAGCACGTCGGGCAGGGTGCCGTCGTGGTTGGTGCTGGCGATGTCGCGGGTCAGCCCGTACATCTCCATGAGGCTCTTGTGCTGGCGCAGGAACCGCGCATAGGCCCGGTTGCCCAGCACCAGCGCGACCGCGATGAAGATCAGCAGCAGGCTCGCCCACGGGTTGGCCTGCAGGGTCAGCAGCATCACGAGGCCGAGCACGATGCCGACGCCCATCACCGCGTGCCCCGGCAGGGCCGTGCGCAGGAACTGCGGCAGGTGCGCGATGCCCTGCACGATCGCCATGACGCCCGAGATGGCCGCGAGGTTGATGATGTTGCTCGCAACGATGGCGAGCGCGAGCACCAGCCAGGTGCGCGGCTCGTTGGGTGCCCCGATGTGCAGCTCGGCGACGACCAGCGTGGCCGCCGCGACGCCCGCGAAGTGGCTGGCGGCGTTGAACGCGACCTTGTGCGGGCCGAGCCTCAGCTTGAACACGTTCCAGCTGAGGCTGGCGATGATCCGGATGACGATCACCAGCACCGGCGACAGGTAGCACAACGCCAGCAGGATCGGGACGTCGTTCATCCCGATCGCCAGCACCTGCCTGCGCACGTCCAGCCGCAACTGCGTGTAGGTCGCCACGATCGCGAACAACAGCAACACGGGCGCGTACTGGATGTTGTGCGTGATCGGATAGGACTGGTCGGAGAGCAGCCCCGGCAGGGCCATCAGGATGCCAAGGAACAGCAGTGGACCGGTGATCAGCCAGGCGTGAGTGTCAGCACGCCTGATCGGCGTCTTCGGTGCGGGCACCAGTTCCCCATTCGCGCACAGCGGTGGTCATGATCGACCGTCGCCGGCTGCGAGGGCGACGGTCCGATCACTCCCAGCTATAGTCCTCGGTGACGAAGATTTGTTCCTGCGCCGGGCTCAGCCGCGCCGCGCCGCCCAAGGTCGTCTGGTGAACACTGAATCGGGCATATGTGGACTCGTCGGCGTGGGCCGCGACAGACGACAGCCCTAACGCCAGCGAGCCGGCCCCGACGGTCACCGCCAACCGCACAATCCACCGGCCTAGCGTCTTTTCGCGCATCTCTTGCTCCCATGCGATCGCTGTGACACGTGGCCCGGTTTGGTTACCCACGATCGTGCCACAAGCCACGTCAGGACCAACAGAGCGCGGGCCAAGATGACGTGGCCGCGCGGAAGAATCGACCTTTCGGCCGATTTCAGGGTTGGCGAACCGGCTATATCAGCTCACTCGTCGCAGCTTCCCCGCAACGTTTTGGCGTCGCCGGGAGTCGGCCTTCGTCGAACTCCATGTCCTTCGTTCGCCGCCGCCGACCGTTCGGTCTCTGCAAGCTCACACAAATCGGACCCCCGTTCTTCCGCACGCCCCATTGATCGTAAGCATCCGAACGACTTCACATGTCGCTGCAAGTCCGACGTGTCAGGACATGCCCCCTCAGGCGACCTGCCCGCCGCTACTCCCGCCCGGCGCGACCCGGACCGCACTACGCCGGCCGCGCCCCTTCCCCTTGAACCGGGTCGCCACGATCTCTCGCCAGTGCGGCTCGGCGCCGACGACCGTGGCCTCGATCCACTCGATCGCCTCCCGCTCGGAACCGAACCCGCGGGTCCGCACGCGCCCCTCGGGCCCGCCCCGGCGCAGCTCCACATCCCACCGGCCGTCGGCCGCGTTGCGCACGTAGACGTCGCGGCGCGTGAGCCGCGACCAGCTGCCGTTCCACCACCGTCGCTCGTTCATGGGGACATCTTAGAACAGGTGTACGACATTTTTTGGGGCTCGGCGGGCGAGGCCACCCGTCCGGGTCCGGTGTTACCTTCCGAATGTGGAGTTTCCGGGGAAGGGCCTCGCCAAGGGGCTGGCGGTCACGCTCGGCACGATGACGAAGCGGTCGCACACGCAGCAGTACCCGGACGTCGAGCCCGAGCTGCCGCCCCGCTCCCGTGGCGTGATCGCGCTGGTGGAGGAGAACTGCACCGTGTGCATGCTGTGCGCGCGGGAGTGCCCGGACTGGTGCATCTACATCGACTCGCACAAGGAAGAGGTCATGGTCCCCGGCGCCGCGCGGGCCCGCCAGCGCAACGTCCTCGACCGGTTCGCGATCGACTTCTCACTCTGCATGTACTGCGGCATCTGCATCGAGGTCTGCCCGTTCGACGCGCTGCACTGGTCGCCGGAGTTCGAGTACGCCGAGCACGACATCCGCGATCTGCTGCACGAGAAGGAGCGGCTCGAGGAGTGGGTGCCCACCGTGCCGGCGCCGCCCGCCCACGATCCGCGGGGCGAGCCGGCCAAGGAGCAGACGGCCGCCGCCAAGCGCGCCGCCCGCGACTCGAACGCATCCTGACGTTGCGCACGAACCCAGGCTGATCGCGCGGCGGCCCGGCGGTCGATTCCTGTCATACCCGGATGGCAGGATGTCGGCCATGAGGGTGGCGCAGCGATGACCGTGGCCGACGTGCTCACGCTGGCGCTCGGCGCTGTGGCGCTGGGCGCCGGCCTCCTGGTCGTGACCACCCGGCACGTCGTGCGGGCCGGGCTCTGGCTCGTCGTCGCCCTGGGCGCGATCGCCGGCCTCTATCTGGTGCTCACCGCCGAACTCGTCGCCTGGGTGCAGGTGCTGGTCTACGTCGGCGCGGTCGTGGTGCTCCTGCTCTTCGCGGTGATGCTCACCCGGGCCCCGATCGGGGCGAGCGACGACCTCGACCGCACCCGGTGGCCCGGGGCCCTGATCGGCGCCGGCGCCGGGCTGGGGCTCGCGGCCCTGTTCATCGACGCGTTCCGGTGGACGCGGGTCGCGATGCCGGAGCCGGGCACCGCCGAGCGCATGGGCGCGGCCCTGTTCCGCACGTGGGTCCTGCCCTTCGAGCTCGTGTCGGTGCTGCTGCTGGCGGCCCTGGTGGGCGCGATCGTGGTGTCCCGCCCGGACATCGGCGGCCGCCCGGCGGAACGGAGGCGTGGCTGATGGCCCCGGACCTGACGCCCGCGAGCGGCCGCACACCGGCCCGCAGCGCCCGGCCAGCCCACAGCACCCGGCCGGCCCACAGCACTCGGCCGGCCCGCGGATCCCGGCCGGCCCCGACCGGACGGGGGCGCGGCTGATGCATCCCGTGCTGCCGTTCACCATCGCCGGCCTGCTGTTCGGCATCGGGGTCTACGGCGTGCTGGTGCGCCGCAACGCCGTCCTGCTGCTCATGGCCGTCGAGCTCATGCTCAACGCGGTCAACCTGGTGTTCGTGACCGCGGACGCGACCATCCGGGCCGCGGCGCCCCAGGCCGGGCAGTCCTTCACGCTCTTCGTGATCGTCCTGGCCGCCGCGGAGATCGGGGTCGGGCTGGCCCTGATCCTGCAGTTGTATCGGCTGCGGCGCACGGTCGGCGTCGACGACCTCCCGCTCGGCGACGGGCCGCCTCCTCCCGGACCGTCGACCTCCCCGCCGCCGGAGCCGGGTGCGTCGCCGGAGCCGGGTGCGGTGCCGGACCCGGACAGTGCGGTGGGCGCGGCGAGAACCGGTTCGGCCCCTCGATCCGATGAAGCGGTGGAAGAGCCGGACGCAGGCGGAACGGGGGTGGCTCGGTGAGCGTCGACGCGCTGGGGGCCGTGCTGCCGGGGGTGCCCGTCGCGGCGGGGCTGGCGGGGTTGCTGCTGCGGTACCGGATGCGGGGCTTTGCCGCTCTTCTCGGGGTGGGCGGGGCCACCGTCGCGCTCGTGTGCGCGATCGCGGTCGCGGTGCGGGGGGTTCGCGGCGCCGACGCCGGGGTGACGATCGCCGAGTTCGGGCGGGTCACCGTGACGTTCGGGACGTGGCTGGACGGGCCGGCGGGTCTGGTCGCCGTCGCGGTCGGCGTGGTGGCGCTCTGCGTGCAGGTCTACTCCGTCGCCTACCTGCACGACGACGAGCGATATGCGCCGTATGCGGCTCAGGTGAGCCTGTTCACGGGCGCGATGCTGCTGGTGGTCGTGTCTGGGGACCTCATCGCGCTGCTGGTGGGGTGGGAGGTCATGGGCATCTGCTCATACCTGCTCATCGGGCACGATCGGCGGCTGCCGGAGGCGCCGCGGGCCGCGGTCAAGGCGTTCCTGGTGACGCGGGTCGGCGACATCGGCTTCCTGCTCGGGATCGTGGTGCTGGGGCTGCACGCGCACAGCTTCCGGATCGCCGAGGTGTTCGCGGCGGCGCAGTCGGGGGCGATCTCCGGCGGGACGCTGACCGCGGCGTGTGTGCTGCTGCTCGCCGGGGTGGCGGGCAAGAGCGCGCAGTTCCCGCTGCACACGTGGCTGCCCGACGCGATGGCCGGCCCGACGCCGATCTCGGCGCTGATCCACGCCGCGACGATGGTGGCGGCCGGGGTCTACGTGGTCGCCCGGCTGTATCCGCTGTTCGAGCGCTCGACCGCGGCGATGGTGGTGCTCGCGGTGATGGCCTCGGTGACCATGCTCCTCGGCGCGCTCAGTGCGCTCGGGCAGGACGACATCAAGCGGGTGCTCGCCTGGTCGACGGTGAGCCAGCTGGGGTACATGACGGGGGCGCTGGCGGTCGGCGCGCCCTCGGCGGCGCTGTTCCACCTGCTCACCCACGCTGCGTTCAAGGCGCTGCTGTTCCTCGCGGCCGGGTCGGTGATCCACGCGGTCGGGACCAACCTGATGTCGGCGATGGGCGGGCTGCGCGGCCGCATGCCGGCGACGTTCTGGACCATGACGATCGGGCTCGGGGCGCTGGCCGGGGTGCCGCCGCTGGCCGGGTTCTGGAGCAAGGACGCGATCCTCGAGGCGACGACCGGGTCCGGGCCGGTGCCGCGCGGGGTCGCGTGGATCGTGCTCGGCTCGGCGGGGGTGACGGTGGCGCTGACCGCGGCCTACGTGGTGCGGCTCTGGCGCCGGACGTTCTTCGGCGCGCCGCGCACCGCCGCGGCCGAGGCCGGGCACGAGCCGCCGTGGGCGATGCGCGGGCCGCTGCTGGTCCTGGCCGTGCCGGCGGCGCTGCTCGGGCTGGCCGGGCTGCTGCCCGGCTTCAGCGAGCGGCTCGGTTCCGGCGAGCCGGTGGCGCACCTGGGCTGGATGACGCTGGTCGCACTCGTGCTGCTGGCCGCCGGGGCGCTGCTCGCCTGGCGCCGCGATCCGGCCGCTGCGCCGCCCGACACGGCGCTCGGGCGGCTGCTCGCGAACGCCTTCTATCTGGATGCCGTGCAGGACGCCCTCGTGACGCGGCCGGTGGCGGCGCTGGCACGGCTGGCCCGCCGCGGCGACGAGGGGCTCGTGGACGGGGCCGTCGAGGGGGTCGGCTCCGGGGCCGGCGGGCTCGGCGGGCTGCTCGCCCGGGCTCACACCGCCGCGCTGCCTCGGGCCGCGACCGCGGTGCTGGCCGGCGGCGTGGTGCTCGCGGCCGTGATCGTCGTCGCGCTGGGGGTGGGGCGATGAGCTCCGCACAGACCTTGTTGCTCGCCACGCTGCTGCTGCCGGCGATCGGGGCGCTGTTCGCGGCCGCGATGCCGGCCCGGCTCGACCGGGCCGGGCGGGTCGGCGGGACCGCGTTCGCGGCGGCCGCCGCCGGGGTCGTCGTCGCCCTCGGCCTCGCGCGCACCGACACCCCCGGGGTGCGGCGGATCGAGCCGTTCGCCGAGATCGACGTGCCCTGGGCGCCGTCGCTCAGCCTGCGGTTCCACATCGGCGTGGACGGCATCTCCTACCCGCTCGTCGCGCTGACCGCCCTGCTGACCGTGCTCTGCTGCGCCTACTGCCTCTGGCGGGTGCCGGAGCCGGGGCGCGGGCGGCTGCTCGTGTCGCTGCTGCTGGTGCTGCAGGCCGGCATCACCGGGGTGTTCCTCGCCCTCGACCTGGTGCTGTTCTTCGTGTTCTTCGAGGTCGTGCTCCTGCCGATGTATGCGGTGATCGCGGTCTGGGGCGGAGCCGATCGGCGGCGGGCGGCGCGGAAGTTCGTGCTGTACACCCTGTTCGGCTCGGTGCTGTTGCTGGTCGGCGTGTTCGTGGTCGTGTCGTCGTCCGGCACCGGGGACCTGGTGGCGCTGAGCGACCCGGCGGTGCGGCCGATGTCGGCAGGCATGCAGCTGCTGGCGTTCGTCCTGCTGGCGCTCGCGTTCGCGGTGAAGAGCCCGCTCTGGCCGCTGCACACCTGGCTGCCGGCGGCGCACACCGAGGCGCCGACGGTCGGGTCGGTGATCCTGGCCGGGGTGCTGCTGAAGATGGGTACGTACGGGCTGCTGCGGGTCGCCGTCGGGGTGGCGCCGGACGGCGCGGCCCGCAGCGCGCCGGTGCTCGGGATCCTCGCGACGGCGGCGATCCTCGCGGGCGGCCTGATCTGCCTGGCGCAGACGGAGTTGAAGCGGCTGATCGCGTACTCCTCCGTCGGTCACATGGGCTTCGTCCTGCTGGGCGTGGCCACGCTCACGGCGACGGGCATGCAGGCGGCGCTCATCGGTAACATCGCGCACGGGATCGTCACCGGGCTGCTGTTCTTCGTCGCCGGCGGCATCAAGGACCGCACCCACACCGGCGAGCTCGACCGGCTCGGCGGCCTTCGCGAGACGGCTCCGGCCCTGAGCGGGGTGCTGGCGTTCGCGGCGATCGCGTCGCTCGGCCTGCCGGGGCTCGCCGGGTTCTGGGGCGAGGCCTTCGCGGTGGTGGCGGCCTTCCAGCGGGGCGGGCCGCTGTGGATCACGCTGGGCGTGCTGGCCGCGGCGGGGGCGGCGCTGGCGGCGGCGTACTTCCTGCGGCTCCTGTGCCGGGTCACCCACGGCGCGGCCACGCCCGACGTCGCCGCGCTCGCCCGGCCGCTGCCCGCGCTCGTGGGAGCGGCGCCACCAGGCGCGGCGCTCCCCCACGGCGAGGATCCTTCGCCCGGGCGCCGGGCGGACGGTGACGGAGGGCGGACGGCGGCTCGGTTGACCGCGGGTGAGCTGGTCGCCTGGGCGCCGTTGATCGTGCTCACGCTCGCCGTCGGGATGGCGCCGGCGCTGGCGCTGGGCTGGTCCAACGCGGCCGTCGAGGCGCTCGCGGGGGTGTTCGGGCGATGAGGATCGACCAGGTGGCGCTGATTCCCGCGTACGTGGCGGCGGGGACGGCCGTGCTCGCGCTGCTCGTGGACCTGTTCGTGCCGGGGCGGCGGGGGCCGGTGATGGGCGCCACGGCGCTCGGGATGGCGGGTGTGCTCGCCGCGGCGATCGCGGTCGGGGCCGGGGGCGAGCGGCGGACCGCCTTCTGCGTCGGGCCCGACCAGTGCTCCCTGGTGCTCGATCCGGCGACGGCGATCGTCGCCGCCGTGTTCGCGGGGCTCGCGCTCGGGGCGCTGGCGCTGTCGGTGCCGCTGCTGCGGACCGGTGAAGTGCCGGTCGGCGAGCACTGCTTCCTGCTCGCCTGCTCGCTCACCGGGGCCGTGGTCCTGGGCGGGGCGCGCGATCTGATCACACTGATCGTGGCGCTGGAGACGCTGACCCTGCCGCTGTACCTCCTGGTGGGGCTGCGCCGCGGGGCTCGCGAGGGCGCGTCGGCGGCGGTCACGTTCTTCGTGGTGAGCGTCGTGTCGACGGCGATCGCGCTGCTGGGGGCGGCGCTGGTGTTCACCGCGACCGGCGGGGTGCATTTCTCGGACATCGCGGCGGGGCAGGCCCACCTGGCCGGGCAGTCGGCCGAGGCCGGGGCGGCGGGGCTCGCGACCGGGGCGATGCTCAAGGTCGGCGTGGTGCTGCTGCTGGTCGGGCTCGGGTTCAAGGTGGCGGCGGTGCCGGCGCACGCGTGGGCGCCTGCGACGTACGACGGGGCGCCGCTGCCGGTCGCCGCGTATCTCTCGACCGCCTCGAAGCTGGGTGGGGTCGTCGCGCTGCTGCTCGTCGGGGTCTCGGCGGCCCGGCCGGTGCTGTCGACCTCGGGGCTGACGCTCGCGGTGCTGGCCGTGCTGAGCATGACCGTCGGAAACCTCGTGGCGCTGCGGCAGCGGCGGATGGTGCGGCTGCTCGCCTGGTCGTCGGTCGCGCAGGCCGGCTATCTGCTCGCGCCGCTCGGGGCGCTGATCGCCGCCGACGAGGTGACGCCGCTGCTGGTGGCGGCCGCGATCGGGTACGCCTTCTTCTACGTGGTGCTCGAGTTCGCCGCGTTCGGGGCGCTGGTCGCGGCGCGCGGGGCGGCCGACGGCGGGGAGATCGCCGACTACCGCGGGCTGGCCCGGCGGTCGCCCTGGTTGACCGCGGTGCTGGTGCTGGCCCTGGCCGGGCTGGCGGGCCTGCCGCCGGGGCTCGCGGGGCTGTTCGCGAAGGTGGCGGTGGTCCGATCGCTGCTCGGCGGGGACGCCACCTGGCTGGCGATCGTGGTCGCGGTGAACGCGGTGATCGGGCTCGCGTACTACGTGCGCGTGGGCGCGACCTTCTTCGCCGCGCCGGGCGACGGGGCGGTGGAGGTGACACCGCGCGCTCGGGTGCCGTGGCCGGTCGCCGCCTCCGTGGGGGCCGCCGCGGTCGTGGCCGTGCTGGTGGGCTTCGGCCCCGAACTGGTGATGCGCGCCGCGGGAACGTTCGGCTGACGGTCAGCTTGGCGGCGTGACTTTCAGCCAGCTCACAGCGAGCGCCGGGAAGGAGTACGGGGAGTCGCGCTGTTGTAGGTGGCATGCAGCACAGGCATTTCAACGGCGTGAAGACGGCAGCCCTGCTCGGGTTGCTGACCTCGCTCATTCTGCTTGTCGGCTACTGGCTCGGCGGTAGCACCGGTCTGGTCATCGCCGTGTTCCTGTCGCTGGCCATGAACGCGTTCAGCTACTTCTACTCCGACAAGATCGCCCTGCGCGCGATGAACGCGCAGCCGGTCACCGAGGCTCAGGCGCCCCAGCTGTACGCGATGGTTCGCGAGCTGGCGACCAGTGCCGGCCAGCCGATGCCCCGGCTCTACATCAGCCCGACCCGGCAGCCGAACGCGTTCGCGACCGGGCGCAACCCGCAGAACGCGGCCGTCGCGGTCACCTCGGGGATTCTCGAGATGCTCACGCCGCGCGAGCTGCGGGGCGTCATCGGACACGAGCTGTCGCACGTGTACAACCGGGACATTCTGATCTCGAGCGTGGCCGGGGCGCTCGGCGGAATGATCACCATGCTCGCCAACCTCGCGATATTCCTGCCGCTCGGCGGGTCCGACGACGACGAGGAGGGGCCCGGCATCGCGGGGCTGCTGCTCATGATGATCCTCGGCCCCCTGGCCGCGACCGTGATCCAGCTGGCGATCAGCCGGAACCGGGAGTACCAGGCGGATGAGTCGGGCGCCCAGCTCACCGGGGACCCGCTCGCGCTGGCCAGCGCGCTGCGGAAGATCCATCGGGGCACGCAGGCGCTGCCGCTGCCGGCCGACGGACAGATGGCCAGCCAGGCGCACCTGATGATCGACAATCCGCTGCGCGGGGGCGGGATCGCGTCGCTGTTCTCGACGCACCCGCCGATGGAGCAGCGGGTGGCGCGGCTGGAGCAGATGGCGGGGGTCGCGCTGCACCGGTGACCCCGGAGCCGAAGACGAGCGCTGACCGGTGCCGCCGGTCAGCGCTCGTCGCGTTCACTCACACGAGCGACCCGAAACCGGCCGCCCTGTAAGGTCGCCAGCCATGGCTCAGACGCTCCAGGTCGTGCTGACCGATCCGGACGAGACCGGCGAGCGCGACATCGAGATCCGCCACACGGACAGCTTCCTGCTCGTCCGCGCGCCCAACGACCTCCGCGATCTTGTCGATCGAGACGGGTCAACGGCGGAGGTGCCACTCGGCTAGGCTGCGCGGCTATGGGTGCGATCCGGCCGTGGGAAGTCCTGTGCTGCTGCGTCGTGGTGGTGGCCGTTATCGTGACCGCCGTCGTGGTGGTGGTCGTGCGGCGCGGCAAGCGCCACTGACCGCTCCGGGCCCACCGACTGCTCCGGGCCCACCGACTGCTCCGGCCCGCGGGCGAGCCGGAGCAGCGCCGGGTCAGCGGTAGTTGGTGAACTGCAGGGCGATGCCGAAGTCCTCCTGCTTGAGCAGGGTGATGACGGCCTGCAGGTCGTCCTTCTTCTTGCCGGTCACCCGCAACTGGTCGCCCTGGATCTGGGCCTGCACGCCCTTCGGGCCCTCGTCGCGGATCTTCTTCGAGATGGCCTTGGCCTTGTCCGACTCGATGCCCTGCACGATCTTGGCGTCGATCTTGTAGGACTTGCCGGACGCGCGGGGCTCGCCCGCGTCGAGGGACTTGAGCGAGATGTTGCGCTTGACCAGCTTCTCCTTGAAGACCTCGAGGGCGGCGACGACCCGCTCCTCGGTCTCCGCCTGGAGGGCCACCGTCTCCTCCCCGGCCCACTTGATCTCAGCGCCGGTGCCGCGGAAGTCGAACCGCTGCGCCAGCTCCTTCTCGGCCTGGTTGAGCGCGTTGTCGACCTCCTGCCGGTCGACCTTGCTGACGATGTCGAACGAGGGTGCCGAAGCCATGGCAGACGCTCCCTGTTACTGCGCGCGAAAGACGGTTGTGGGCGTGCCGAGGGTACCCGTTTGCATTGCCCCCGGGGCCTACCGCTATTCTGGCTTCCGCCAGGCGGGTTGCCCGAGCGGCCAATGGGAGCGGACTGTAAATCCGTCGCGAAAGCTACAGAGGTTCGAATCCTCTACCCGCCACTGGCAGCAAAAAGCGCCCCCGACCAGGGAGAACCCGGTCGGGGGCGCTTTCGTTGCTGTCCAGCCGTAGCCAGCCGTTCACGGCTGTTCACGGAGAATACGCGGAGAAATTTCCGCGCCGGTCAGGCGGCGTTGTCCCTGCTCACGGCATCGTCGTCCCCGCCCATCGCGTCCTCGATCCGGCGCCGCGCCACCGCGTCCTGCCCCACGATGCACTTCGCGTACACCCGCAGGAGCACGGCGACGCTGTGCCCCGCCCATTCGGCGACCTGGGTCGCCGGTACGCCAGCGCGTTCAGCCACGTCGGCACCTCGGTCGGCTAAGAGCATGCTGCGTGCATCCAAGATGGCGCGCCGCTTGAGCCCGTAACCATGCGGGCAGCCAGCATCTCTCCATCCCGGCCCTCATGGTTGTACGAGTCGGCGAACTGGACGAAGGCGACCATCGGTGTTGACGCACCCTTACCCGCTTCGATCGTCTCGCCAACGAGGGGCATGACGAGTAGCGCCAACGGCACAGCAAGGCAAAGGGCGACTACAGCACCCAGGGCGCCGACGATCCATGGCCATCGGCGTCGAGGCTTTCTAGACGCCGTCCAGGTCGGCAAGGGCATGGGAGCGGGCGGCCTGGTAGGGGCAGCCGGCGGCGGCGAAGGCCTCGGCGGTGGCGCGGACGCGGTCCCGGTCACCGTCCAGGATGGCCTCGGCCCGGTCCAGCTGGGCGGCGGCGATTGGGTTGCCGGCCACCACCTTCCGGGCGGACTCGATGCGGGCGCGGGCCTGCGGGTGCCCGGCCAGCGCCGCGGCCTCGGCGCGCAGCCCGACGTACCAGTGCAGCCAGATCCAGGTGACCCACTTCCACACCGCTTCGGGCTCGGCCTCCACCCGGGCCAGGGCCGAGGCGACCTCGCCGCGGTGCAACAGGACGGTGGCGTCGAAGACGGCGCCGTAGCCGACCGCACGCTCCGGGGTGGCGCCGAGCCGGTCGGCCACAGCCAGCCAGCGGGCCCGGGAGGAGTCGTCGCCGCGCAGGGCGTGGATCATGGCGACGGCCGCGGCAGGGGCGCCCAGGCGGGCGGCGCGCAGCCGCCCAGTGCGCTCCCAGGCCTCCAGGAAGCGCCCGCCGGCGTCGAGCACGGCGTCGGCCTCGCCGGCCAGCGCGTCGACGGTGAGCAGCCAGGACAGGCCAAGGTGGCCCACCTCGGCCAGCAGGGGCAGCTCGGCCAGGCGCCGGGCCCAGCCGCGGGCCGTGGCGAGGTCGCCGACGCCGAGGCTGGTGTCGACGCCGGAGACTAGGGCGTCGGTCAGCTCGAGCATGCTGGCCGGGGCGACCGGCACGGCGCAGAGCATCTCGATGCGGCTCCGGGCGGTGGCCGCGGCCCCGAAGCTGTCGCCGGCCCAGGACCGGGCGCCGGCCAGCGAGTCCAGGGCGGCCGAGACGGCGAGGGGGTCGCCGGCCCGGCGGGCCAGCTCGACGGCCCGCTCGGCGGCGGCCAGCGTCGCGGCGACCGCGTTGTCGGACGGGCCCTGGTCGGAGCCGAAGGCGTCGGAGACCACGGCGGCCTCGGCGAGCGCCAGCGCCGCCTCGGTCAGGGGGTCGCCGCCGCCCAGCTCGCGGGCCTCGGCCAGCAGCGCGGCCGGCTCCTCGTCCGGCGGGAGCCGGGTGAAGGTCCCGGAGAACCGGTAGGCCGTCGTGGCCGCGGCGGCCATCGCGCGGGCCGCGCCGGCCTTGTCCCCCGCCCGGACGGCGGCCCCGGCGGCCGCGCGGTGCAGCCGGTACATGTCGTCGCCGAGCAGCCGGCAGCCGGCCACCGCGGCGGCGCGGGACAGCGCGGCGGCGGCGAGGGCGTCGTCCCCGGCGAGCCCGCCCGCCTGCTCGTAGCGCTGCTGGGCCTCGCCGACCAGGTTGCGGGTGAACGCGAGCTCGGCCAGCGCGATGGCCAGCCGGTAGCCGTCCGCGCGGTGCTCGGCGGCGCCGGCGGCCCACCCGAGCGCGGCGCGCAGGTCGTCGGCGATCGCGTCGAACCGGGCCCGCCAGGTCCCGTCGGCCGGGCGCGGGTCCTCCGCCAGGCCGGCCGCGCTCGCCCCGCACCATTGCAGATGCCGCAGCCGTACGCCGGGCAGCTCCCCCGCCCCGGCGAGCCTCTCCACGCCGTACTGCCGGATCGTCTCCAGCGCGCGGTAGCGGGTGCCCCCGGTGGCGGGGGCGGCCACCAGCAGGCTCTGCTCGGCCAGCCGGGCCAGCCCGTCCATCACCGCGAACGCGTCCAGCTCGCCGGTGCCCGCCACCCGCGCGGCCGCGTCGGCGGTGAACGGCGCGACGAAGACCGCGACCCGGCGCAGCAGTGTGCGGTCGGCCTCGTCGAGCAGGTCGTAGCTCCAGTCCAGCATCGCGCGCACCGAGCGGTGCCGGTCGTCGGCCCGGGCCCCGCCGGTGAGCAGCCGCAGCTGGTCGCCGAGCACAGCGGCCAGCCCGTCCAGCCCGAGCGTCGGCAGCCGGGCGGCGGCCAGCTCGATGGCCAGCGCCACCCCGTCAAGCCGCCGGCAGATCTCGGCGGCCTGCTCATGCTGCTCGGCCGCCACCGGCCAGCCCACGGCCGCGGCCCGCTCCAGGAACAGCGCGACCGCCTCGGACTCGCCGTCGCCCGTCAGGGACAGCGGCGGGACGGGGTGCACCCGCTCGAAGGGCACCACCAGCCGGGCCCGGCTGGTGGCCAGCACGCTCACCCGCGGGCAGGCGGCCAGCAGCCGCTCCAGGAACGGCGCGACCCCGTCCCGCACGTGCTCGCAGTTGTCCAGCACGAGCAGGGCATGCCGGTCGGCCAGCGCGGCGAGCACCGACTCGTCCAGCCCGCGGCCCTGCTGCTCGCCGACGCCGACCGCCCCGGCCACCGCCGATCCGACCATCGCCGGGTCGGTGATCGGCACCAGGTCGATGAACCACACGCCGTCGGGAAAGTCGCCGGCCGCCTGGGCCGCGACGGCCAGCGCCAGCCGGGTCTTGCCGACCCCGCCTGGCCCGACCGCGCTGACCTGCCGATGCTCGCGCAGCGCGGCGGCCAGCCCGGCCTGCTCCCGGGTCCGGCCGACGAACCGGGTCACCGGCGACGGCAGCCCGGGCGCGGCCCGGCCACCGCGGCCGGCCCGGCTCCACTCGGCCGCGAGCTGCGCGAGGGCCCGCCGGTCGGCCGCGCCGAGCTTGCGCAGCAGCGAGGAGACGTGGGTCTCCACGGTGCGCACGGAGATGAACAGCCGCCCGGCGATCTCCGCATTGCTCAGGTGCTCCCCGACCAGGGACAGCACCTCCGCCTCCCGCCCGGAGATCCCCGTCTGCGTCGCCACGGGCCCCATTATCCGTATGGGCTCTCCGTGGTCGTCTCCGTGCTCGCCACGGATGTCACCGGGCCGGCGCCGGGCGAGGCTTGACCCCATGAGCGACAACGCAGCGGGAAACGTCATCAAGACCGTGTTGCACCCGGTTTCGGACCTGGCCAGGGCCAAGGAGGTGTACTCCGCGCTGCTCGGCGTCGCGCCGCAGACCGACGGTTCGTTCTACGTCGGCTACGAGGTGGACGGCCAGCAGATCGGCCTCGTCCCGGGCGGCGGGCCGCAGGGCATGACCTCGCCGGTGGCGTACTGGCACGTGCCGGACCTCGCGGCCAAGCTCGCCGAGGTCGTGGCGGCCGGCGCCGTCGTGCGGGAGGACGTGCGCGACGTGGGCGGCGGGCGCCTGGTCGCCACCGTCACCGACCCGGACGGCAACGTCCTCGGCCTGCTCCAGGACCAGCGATGACGAGCCTGCTCGACCGACTTTTCCGCCGTACCCCCGAGAAGGAAGCCACCACGATGACCGCGAAGACCACGAAGACCAGCAAGTTCGGCGGGTTCTCGGCCGAGGAGATCGCCGCGATGAAGGACCACGGCGAGGAGCTGCGCAACACCTCCCGCCGCGACCCGAACAAGGCCCGGGAGTCCGGCGAGAAGGACATTCTGGGCAAGCTGGCCAAGATGTCCGACTCCGACCGCGCGATCGGCGAGCGGATCCACGCCATCGTCACCGCGAGCGCGCCACAGCTGACGCCGAAGCTGTGGTACGGCATGCCGGCCTACGCCCGCGACGGCAAGGTGGTGCTGTTCTTCCAGAGCGCGGCGAAGTTCAAGTCGCGCTACGCCACCCTCGGCTTCAGCGACCAGGCCGGCCTCGACGAGGGCGAGATGTGGCCGAGCGCCTTCGCCCTGACGTCCATGACGCCCGACGCCGAGGCGCGCATCGGCGCCCTGGTCGAGCGGGCCGCCGGCTGATGACGCCGCCTCCCCGGCCGCTCGCCCGGCGCCGCGAGGACGCCCTGCGCCGGCTCGAGCTCGACGTCGACGCCTGGGTGGCCACCGCCGACGCCGAGGGCACGCCGTACCTGGTGCCCCTGTCCTTCCTGTGGGAGGGCGAGACGCTGCTGATCTCGACCGCGGCCACCAACCCGACGGCCCGCAACCTGCTCGCGGGCGGCCGGGTCCGCCTCACCGTCGGGCCGACCCGGGACGTGGTGCTCATCGAGGGAACGGCCCAGCACGTCGGGGAGGTCCCGGACGAGCTCGGCGACGCGTTCGCGGCCAAGACGGGCTTCGACCCGCGGCGGCAGCGCAGCTCCTACCCGTACTTCCGCGTCCGCCCGGAGCTGATCCAGGCCTGGCGGGAGGTTGACGAACTCGCCGGCCGCGACCTGATGGTCGCCGGGCAGTGGCAGGCCTGACGGCGCGCGGCCGTCCTCTCCCCCGGGTATCGAACCGCGTGAGGTCATGACCGAGTAGACGGGCGCCGATGCGCCGAGGTTCCGGGCGCTGCTCAGGAAGCGAGCCGCGCCCGGGCGCCAGGGTCAGCTCGCGAAGGCCTTGACCTCCGGCAGGCCGACCGAGCTGGTGCCGAATCCTCTACCCGCCACCGGCAAGTCTGAAGGGCCCGTCACCGACGGGCCCTTTTGCATCGCTGACCTCGGCCAGGGCCGCGTCCAGGGCCACCCGCAGCGCCGTCGAGTCGCCGGTCGCCAGCAGGATGCCGACGCCACCCTGGACCGCCGCCAGGATCACCAGGCCCGACCGCTCCGGATCGGCGGCCCCGGCGCGGCGGGCGCCCTCGGTGAGTCGCGTTCGCCAGGTTTCGAGCAGGTCCGACACGATCGGCCGCACCTCGGGGTTCGTCGGGGCCAGCTGGCGCGTCAGGGCCGCCAAGGGGCACCGCGTGCCCTGCGCCTCGTAGCGCTCGATCACCGCGTCCCGCCAGGCCGCCCAGGACTCCGGAGGGCCGAGGGAGGTGAGGTGGGGCTCCTGATCGCGCAGTACCGCCGAAGCCTCATGCTGCGCGACGGCCAGCAGGAGTCCGGCGCGCCCGTCCGGGAAGTAGTGGAAGAGCTGGCTCTTGCTCGTGGCGGTCGCGGCCCGGACGTCGTCGAGCGACACCTCGTCGACCCCGCGCTCGCGCAGGAGCGCCGCCGCGCCGGCCACGATGCGCTCCCGGGTCGCGGCCCCCTTCCGCGTCAGCGACGTGCTCACGAGCACATCCTAGCCTTGTGGACCGATCGGTCCAGACGCTGCTAGATTGGCTGGACCATCTAGTCCATTCAGGAGTTGTACGTCATGAGCCGACTCGCCCACCGCACCGCCCTCATCACCGGCTCGACGAGCGGCATCGGCCGCGCGATCGCCGAGCGTTTCGCGGCCGAGGGCGCCGATGTCATCGTCAGCGGCCGCCGGGCCGACCTCGGCGCCGAGGTGGCCGCGGCGATCGGCGGCCGCGCGCGCTTCCTGCCCGTCGACCTCACCGCCGGCCGCGAGGCGATCGAGGAGTTCGCGGCCCGGGCCGGCGACGTGGACATCCTGGTGAACAACGCCGCCTACCTGGTCGGCGGCCGCTCGACCACCGACACGCCCGAGGACGTGGTGGACGCGGCCCTGGCCACGAACGTCAAGGCGCCCTACCTGCTCACCGCCGCCCTCGCGCCGAAGATGCTGGCCCGCGGCTCGGGCGCGATCGTGAACATCGGCTCGATCAACGCACTCACGGGCATGCCCGGCAGCGCCCTCTACAGCGCGAGCAAGGCGGCCCTGCACGCCCTCACGGCCGCGTGGGCGGCGGAGTTCGGCCCGCACGGCATCCGGGTGAACACCATCGCCCCCGGCCCCACGGACGTGGAGTGGTCCACGCCGATTCGGCCGTACCTCGAACGTATCGTCGCCACCGTCCCGAGCCGGCGCCTGTCCAGCCCGGCGGAGATCGCGTCGGCCGCGGTGTTCCTGGCCTCGGACGAGGCCGCACACATCCACGGCGCCACCCTGGCGGTGGACGGCGGCCTGACCGCGGTCACGGCCCACGGCGCCGCCCGCGCGGCCTGACGGCTGAGTGCTCAGCCGGAGTCGGGCCACCACGGGGCACGGCGCATGTCCACCTTGTCCCCGCGCAGCGGTGTGCCCTCGCTGCGGTGCCGGCGCAGCGCCTCCTGCTCGTGGCCGGGCACGAGCCGGCCGTTCGCGGCCACGACCCGGTGCCAGGGCACCGGGCCGCCATAGTGGGACATCACGCTCCCGACCTGGCGCGGTCCGCCCTGGCCGAGGTATTCGGCGATCGCGCCGTACGACATGACGCGCCCCGGCGGGATGCGCTCCACGAGCGACAGGACCAGCTCGGTGTACTCCTCGTCCGCCACGATATGGGAACCTACCGCGCCGCGGCGGGACGTACGCGGCAAGATTAGCGGCGTGCGTGAACAGGTCACCGAGGCTCGGCGGATCGTCGTCAAGGTCGGGTCGTCGTCGTTGACCACCGCGACCGGAGGGCTCGACGAGGCGCGGGTCGACGCGCTGGTCGAGGCGCTGGCCACGACGCCGGCCGAGGTCGTGCTCGTCTCGTCGGGCGCCATCGCGGCCGGGCTGGCCCCGCTGGGGCTCCCCCGGCGACCGCGCGACCTGGCGACCCAGCAGGCCGCGGCCAGCGTGGGGCAGGGGCTGCTCATGCGGGCGTACAACGACGCCTTCGCCCGGCACGGGCGCGTGGTCGGGCAGGTCCTGCTGACCGTCGACGACGTGACGCGCCGCGCCCACTACCGCAACGCCTACCGCACCCTGCGGCGCCTGCTGGACCTGAAGGCGATCCCGATCGTGAACGAGAACGACACGGTCGCGACCCAGGAGATCCGCTTCGGCGACAACGACCGGCTCGCGGCGCTCGTCGCCGCGCTGGTACACGCCGATCTGCTCGTCCTGCTGTCCGACGTGGACGGCCTGTACACGGGTGACCCGCGGCTGCCCACGTCCGCGGCCATCACGGACGTGCGCACGTTCGCCGACCTGGACGGCGTGGACGTCCGCCGGCCGGGCAAGGCCGGCGTCGGCACGGGCGGGATGGTCACCAAGGTCGAGGCCGCGCGGATCGCCACCACGAGCGGCATCCCCGTCGTGCTGGCGTCGGCGCCGCAGGCCTCCGCCGTGCTCACCGGGCAGGCCGTCGGAACGCTGTTCCACCGGCAGCGGGAGCGGCCGCAGGCCCGGCTGTTCTGGCTGGCGCACGCGACCAGTCCCCGCGGGCGGCTGCATCTCGACGCGGGGGCCGTGCGGGCGGTCGTGGGCGGGCACGCGTCCCTGCTGCCGGCCGGGATCACCGCCGTGGACGGGCGGTTCGCCGCGGGTGATCCGGTCGACCTCGTGGACGGCGGGGGGATTCCCGTGGCTCGCGGGCTGGTGAACTACGACGCGACCGAGCTGCCGCCGCTGCTGGGGCGCTCGACGGGGGATCTGGCGGCGGAGCTGGGCCCGGCGTACGAGCGCGAGGTCGTCCACCGCGACGACCTCGTGCTGCTGTAGCCCCCGCGAGTAGGCTGTCGCCATGTCCGGAGTGCTGGGTGAGCCGATCAAGTTCGTGCTCAACTGGGGGCGGCGATACTCCCTGTGGGTGTTCAACTTCGGGCTCGCCTGCTGCGCCATCGAGTTCATCGCCACCTCCATGGGGCGGCACGACTTCATGCGGCTGGGCGTGATCCCGTTCGCCCACGGGCCGCGGCAGGCCGACCTCATGGTCGTCTCCGGCACCGTCACCGACAAGATGGCGCCCGCGATCAAGCGGCTCTACGACCAGATGCCCGAGCCGAAGTACGTCATCAGCTTCGGCGCCTGCTCCAACTGCGGCGGGCCCTACTGGGACTCGTACTCGGTGACGAAGGGCGTCGACCAGATCATCCCCGTGGACGTGTACGTGCCTGGATGCCCGCCGCGGCCCGAGGCGCTCCTGCACGGGATCATGCGCCTGCAGGAGAAGATCGCGGGTGAGCAGGCCGGGCTCGGCGGCACCCCGCGGCCGGACGTCAAGGCGCTCATGGCCCCGCCGGTGCAGCGGTGAAGGGCGAGGTCTCCGAGAGCGGCGGCGGCCGGTTCGCCCGCCCGACCTACGACGTCCCCGCCGACACCTGGGCCGAGGCGATCGCGACGGCCAGGGACGAGGGCTTCGACTTCTTCGACTGGCTCTCGGCCGTCGACGAGCTGCCCGGCGGGTTCACGATCGTCGTGCACCTCTGGTCGACCACCCAGAAGAAGGGCGTCCTGATCCGGGCCGAGATCCCCCGCGCGGCGCCGGCCATCGACAGCATCGTCGGCATCTACCCGGGCGCGGCCTGGCACGAGCGGGAGACGCACGAGATGTTCGGGATCGGGTTCACCGGGCACGGCGAGCTCAAGCCGCTGCTGCTGCCCGACGAGTTCGAGGGCCACCCGCTGCGCAAGGAGTTCGTGCTCGCCTCCCGGGTCGCCAAGCCCTGGCCCGGCGCGAAGGAGCCCGGCGAGAGCGAACACACGGTGAGCAAGCGCGCCCCGATGCGGCCGCCCGGGGTTCCGGATCCCAAAGAGTGGCCGAAATAATGCCGATCTGGCTGGATGTCGCGATCCGCGTTGTCGGGGTCGTCATCGCGTTCCTCACCCTGCCGCTCGTCGTCGGGCAGGCCGAGCACAAGGTCATGGCGCACATGCAGGGCCGGCTCGGGCCCATGTACGCGGGCGCGTTCCACGGCTGGGCGCAGCTCGTCGCCGACGGCGTGAAGTTCGTGCAGAAGGAGGACATCACCCCGCGGGCGGCCGACCGGGCGGTGTTCCGCCTCGCGCCGGTGATCGCGCTGCTGCCGTACCTCGCCGTCCTGCTCGTCATCCCGCTCGGCCCGAACGGGCTGGTCGCGCAGAAGCTCGACATCGGGCTCTTCTTCGTGCTCGCGGTGGTCGGCGTCGGCGTGGTCGCCGTGCTCATGGCGGCGTGGTCGTC
Organism: Dactylosporangium sp. NPDC000244; assembly: GCF_040300725.1. NCBI lineage: Bacteria > Bacillati > Actinomycetota > Actinomycetes > Micromonosporales > Micromonosporaceae > Dactylosporangium > Dactylosporangium sp. NPDC000244. The sequence goes on along the minus strand of NZ_JBEPEH010000032.1, from coordinate 102,530 downwards.
GGCGAACAAGTACGCGCTGCTGGGCGGGCTCCGGGCGGCGGCCCAGCTGCTCGGGTACGAGCTCCCGTTCATCCTGAGCGCGCTGTCGGTCGCCATGGCCGCGGGCACCCTGTCGCTGTCCGGCATCGTGGAGGCCTGGCGACCCTGGTGGCTGCTGTGGCAGCTGCCGGCGATGCTCGTCTTCTTCACCGCCGGGCTCGCCGAGATCCGCCGGCCGCCGTTCGACATGCCGATCGCCGACTCCGAGCTGGTGTTCGGCTACATGACGGAGTACACCGGCCTGCGGTTCGCCTTCTTCCTGCTCGCCGAGTACGTCGGGATCGTCGTCATCGCGGCCCTCACCACGGTGCTGTTCCTCGGCGGCTGGAGGGGCCCGTTCGGCCTCGACGCCGAGCTCGGCTGGCTCTGGACGCTGATCAAGGTGTTCGCGGTGTCGTTCGTGGTGATCTGGGTGCGGGTGTCCTACCCGCGGCTGCGCGAGGACCAGCTCCAGCGCCTGTGCTGGCTCGGGCTGGTCCCCGCCGCGCTGGCCCAGCTCGTGCTCACGGCCGCCGTGAAGGTCGCTGCAGGAGACTGAGAAAAGCGACAAGCAGCTTCTCTCGTACTGCCGGTGCCGCCGCGTTCAGCAGCGAGTTCACGGCCGCCATGCGATCCGGCAGGCCCCCGCCCTCGCCCAGCCCCAGGGCCGCGGCCAGCTGCTCGACGGGGGCGGACTCGAGCAGGTCCAGCACGCCGTCGGGCAGCTCGACCGGCCCGTGCGCGCGGGCGGCGGCGACCGCGGCGGCCAGGTCGGCCTCGAACTCGCCCAGCCGCGGCGCGACGGCGGCGGTGACGGTCAGGTGCACCGACGCCGGCATCTCCCCGTGCCGGAACTGCGGCTGGGTGTGCCAGCCGCGCGCGGCGAGCTCGTCGGCGAGCACGAACAGGTCGACGCCCGAGGACATGAAGGCGACGACCGTCGACTCGCGCGGTACGACGGAGAAGTCCTCGATCCTGGCGATGGCGTCCGCGATCGACCGGGTGGCGTCCCGCGTCTTCGCGGCCAGGGCCAGGTACCCGTCGTCGCCGATGTGCCGCAGGGTGGCCCAGGCCGCGGCGATGGGGCCGCCGGAGCGCGTCGAGGAGATGACCGGGTTGACCATGGTGTACCCGGGCCAGTCGGCGTAGCCGAAGTACTGCGGCATGCGTAGGGACTCGTCGCGGTGCAGCAGGACGGATACGCCCTTGGGTGCGTAGGCGTACTTGTGCAGGTCGACGGAGATGCTGGTGACCCCCGGGACCGACAGGTCGAACGGCGGGACGGGCTCGCCCAGCCGGCGCAGGTACGGCAGGGTCCAGCCGCCGAAGCACGCGTCCACGTGGCAGCGCACCCCGGCGGCCCGCGCGGCGGCCGCGATCGGCTCGACGGGGTCGATCAGCCCGTGCGCGTACGACGGCGCCGAGCAGGCCACGAGCACCGTCTCCGGGGTGATGGCGGCCGCGACCGCCGCCGGGTCCACGCGCAGCGACACCGGGTCGACGGGCACGGTGTCGAGCTCCACGCGCAGGTAGGACGCGGCCTTGGCGAGCGCGGCGTGGGCCGTGGCCGGCATGACCAGCCGCGGGCGCGCGATCTCGGGCCGCCCGTCCCGGGCCGCCTTCACGGCCAGAATCAGGGATTCGGTGCCGCCGGACGTGACGCTGCCGACGGTGTGCTCGTCGCCGCCGAGCACCTGCGCGGCCGCCCCGACCAGGTCGTTCTCCATCGCCAGCAGCGAGGGGAACGCGGTCGGGTCGAGCCCGTTGACGTGCGAGGCCAGCGCGTGCGCGGCCGCCGCGAGGTCGTCGAGCCCGGCCAGCCCCGGGTCGTATACGTAGGCGAACAGCCGCCCACCATGCGTAGGCAGGTCGTGCTCGCGCAGCTCCTTGAGCTCCGCGAGCACGTCCCGGGCCGGGACGCCCCGCTCAGGCAGTGCGCTCAAGTTCCTCACCCTCCCGCGACAGTCGCTCTTCGTCGAGGTCATAGCCTCGCAGAGTGAACAACGCCAATGCGACGACGATGGCCGGCACGACCGTGAAGCCCAGCAGCACCCCGAGCCTCGCGGTGTCCGTCTGAGCCGCGGCGGTGCCGGAGTCGCTGGAGACGTACCCGAACGCCGCCAGGATCAGCGCGAAGATCCCGGGCCCGAGCGCCAGCCCGAACGTCTCGCCGGCCGTCCACAGCCCCGTGAACACGCCGGCCTGGCGCCGGCCCGTGCGCGCGGTGTCGAACGCGATGCAGTCCGGGAGCATGGCCAGGCCGAAGACCTGCTGGCCGGCGTAGCCGCAGCCGACGAGCCCGGTGACCACGTACACGACGGCGTTGGGCAGCACCGGCGCCAGCGCGATGAGGGCCGCGGCGGCCGCGAAGATCACCGACGACAGGACGTACGCGCGCAGCTTGCCGATCCTCGCCCCGACCCGCGACCAGAGCGGCATCACGAGCAGGGCCGGGCCGACGAAGCAGGCGAAGAGCACCGTGGAGCCCGTGTCCGGGTCCTCGAGGATCTGCGTCGCGAAGTAGCTCACCCCGGCGAGCATGGTGGCGATCCCGGCGGCCTGGACGATGAAGCAGATGAGCAGCCGGGTGAACGCCTTGTTGTTCCTCGCGGTGGCGAGCTGGGCCCGCAGCGAGCCCTCGCTCTGCAGGACGCGGCCGGTCGGCGCCTTGCGGGTGCCGAAGAAGCTGCCCAGGGTACCGATGACGATGAGGACGGCCACGAAGACGCCCATGGCGCGATGGCCCGGGATCCCGTCGCCGAACTGCTTGGTCACCACCGGCGCCAGCGCGCCCGATGCGAGGATGGCGACCGCGAGCAGGGCGACGCGCCAGGTCATCAGGCGGGTCCGCTCGGTGTAGTCGTCGGTCATCTCGGCGGGCATCGCGACGTACGGCACCTGATAGAACGCGTAGGCGGTGGCCGTGGCGAGAAACGCCAGCGCGACGTACACGCCGCTCTTGACCGGAGCCGCGAAGATCGCCGCGAAGAGGACGGCCACGGCGAGCCCGGCACCGAGCAGAAAAGGCCGGCGGGCGCCCCAGCGCGTGCGGGTACGATCGGAGATCCTCCCGGCAACCGGGTTGATCAGCACGTCCCATGCCTTCGGCGCCAGCACGAGCAGCCCGGCCACCCCGGCTGCGACGCCGAGGGTGTCGGTGAGATAGGGCAGAAGCAGTAGACCGGGCACGGTGCCGAAGGCACCCGTGACGAGCGAGCCGAGCGCGTATCCCGCCCGCACGCGACCGGGCAGTGACTCCGACGGGTGGTTCATGGTCCACGGATGCTACCGCGAGAATTCCTCATGGAAATCCCCCGCAGGGGTTGCGGCCGGACATCCGGCGACAACCGAGGTCGGCCTGCGGGTGCTGGAGGACGGCGGCTCGGCCGCCGACGCCGCCGTGGCCGCGATGCTGGCCGGCTGCGTGGCCGAGAGCGTGCTGACCGGCATCGCGGGCGGCGGCTTCGCGACGTTCTACGACGCCGCGACCGGGACCATCACCTGCCTCGACTTCTTCTGCTCGGTGCCGGGCCTGGACGCGACGCGCGCCGCGGCGCCGATGGAGCCGATCGCCATCTCGTTCGGCGGGGTTCCGCAGCGGTACGAGATCGGCGCCTCGAGCGTGGGCGTGCCCGGCGTCCCGGCCGGCGCCGGCGCCATCCACTCGCGCTGGGGCCGCCTGCCCTGGCCCCGGGTCGTGGCCCCCGCGCTGTCCCTGGCCCGCTCGGGCACGCTGCTGCCCCAGCCGCACGCCCCGACGCTGGCGGCCCTGGCCCCGGCGATGCTGCCGGGCCTCGGCGCCCAGGTGTACGCCCCGACCGGCCGCCTCCTGTCGGGTGGTGACCTCCTGTATCACCCGGGCCTGGACCGCGCCCTGGCCATCCTGGCCGACTCGGGCCCGGCCGCGTTCTACACCGGCGAGGTGGGCCGGCAGATGGTCGCGACGGTCGCCGCGGGCGGCGGCATCCTGACGCCGACGGATCTGGCGGCGTACCGGGTCCTGGCGCAGCCGGTGGCGTCGGCGCCGCTGGCCGGCCTGACCGTCTCGGCCCGCCCCGACCTGAACGACTTCATCGTGACCCTGGCGTCGCTGCCCGACCTGGTCGCCATGCCGCGCGCGCCGCGCGCCGTGGCCCTGGCCGACGCGCTGCGCGCCTATGGCACCCAGCGCCTCGGGGACACGACCAACATCTCGGTCGTCGACGGCGACGGCAACGCCTGCGTGGTGACGCTGACGCTGGGGATCGGGTCGGGCGTGTGGCTGGACGGCCTCGGGATCCACCTGAACTCGATGCTCGGCGAGGGTGAGCTGATCCGGCCGGGCACCCTGCCGGGCGAGCGCATGGCGTCGTGCATGTGCCCGGCCGTCGTCACCGCCCCCGACGGGCCGCTGCTGCTGGCCATCGGCTCGGCCGGCGCCACGCGCATCCGCACGGCGCTGCTGCACGCCCTGATCAACACCGTGGTGGACGGCGACGACACCCTGACCGCCATCGCCCGGCCGCGCTTCCATGTCGTCTCCGACCTGGTGCACGCCGAGCCCGGGTACCCCGAGGACGAGCTCGACGCGCTGCAGGAGGCGGGGTACAAGGTCCAGCGGTGGGACGGGCTGGACCACTACTTCGGCGGGGTGAGCGCGGTGGGGATCGCGGGCGCGGCCGGCGACCCGAGACGGGGCGGCATCGGCCGCCTCCTCTAGCGGATGCTCACCCGCCGCCGGTCGGCGGCGATTCCGCTTGTTCGACCTGCTGGATGAGTTGCTTCAGGTGGGAGATCTCGTCGCGCAGGGCGGCCTGACCGGCGGCGGTGAGGGTGACCCAGGTGCGCGGGCGCTTGCCCTCGTAGCCCTTCTCGATCTGGATCAGCTCGGCCTTCTCCAGCACGGTCAGGTGCTGCCCGAGGTTGCCGGCGGTCAGCTGCAGGGTGGTGCGGAGGAAGCCGAACTCGACCTGGCGGGCCTGGTGGGCGATGGCCATGATGCCGAGCCGGACGCGCTGGTGGACGACGTCGTCGAGGCCGTTGGCGGGATGGTCGGTCATCCCGCGCGAACCTCGGGCCTCGGCCGGAACACGGCGAATGCCGCAGCGCCCAGGAGGAGTACCACCGCCGGGACGAGCAGGTACGGCAGGAAGAACCACGGCGACGACGAGCGGATGGCCTGGTTGCCCTGCACCATGCCGATCGCCAGGTAGACGACGGTGTACGCCAGCAGCGCCCAGTAGCGTTCGACCCAGGCGAGCACCAGCAGCGCCAGCCCGATCGCCGCCAGGGGACTGGCCAGCCCGTTCACGAGCCACACGGCCGGCCCGGCCTCGATCCGCGCCGGATCGGTGGAGGACGGGTCGGCGGGCGGGGGAAGGATCGGGTGGAACGTGAACCAGATCGACATGGCCGTCATCACGATGGCCAACGCGACGCCGGCGAAGACGTAGGGGCGGATGGAGGTCCCCACGCCGCGCTGCCGGGACTTCCTGACGTAGAAGGCCGCGATCGCCGCGTAGGCGAGCAGCAGCGCGACCACCCAGTACCCGAGCTCGACCGGGTTGGGCCCCATGCAGACCTTGTCCTGCGGGCCGGATCGGCAGGTGCCGAAGACGTCGACGTAGGGGACGTACCGGTAGACGGGTATCGCGACCAGCGTGATCGCCGCGAAGACCAGCAGCGGGAACCAGGTGCCGCGCTGGGCGACACGGACCTGGCGCGTCAGGGCGCGCATGGCGGCCAGCAGCTCGCGAGGACTTTCCGGCTTATCTTCCATGGAGATAGCTTTGCATTACAGACCTAGTCTGCGCAACAGAGCGCACGGATTCGGCTGGGCTACATCAGGTCAGCACGCGGCGAGCGGCGTGGGGCCCGCCCGGAGCGTGGTCGCGTATTGGTCGCGACGGGCGAGATCCACGAGAGAGGCCCGCGACCCTGGGTTTCCCCTTGGTCGCGGGCCTCTCTGTACTGCCGGTGGCGGGTAGAGGATTCGAACCTCTGCAGCTTTCGCGACGGATTTACAGAAGCCTTCCAGTGTCGGGAGCTCTGGACGGCATGATCAGGAGTTTTACACGCCACCGGCCGTCCCGCTGCCCTTAGATCGGACAGACGATCCTCGACCAGTACCAGGCGCTACCGGCCTACCAGTGACCCGGTGTCAAGCTGGAACGCGAACGGCCGGTCCGAGGCAAGCACGGCACCGCTCGTAGCTGACGCGTGCTCGACGTAGTGCGCGCCTTCCAGGCGGTACAGCCGCAACAGCACCGCATCCGAATCCTGCTCGACCAGCAAGTACCACGCGATCTGCGCGGCCGCGTACAGCTGCATCTTCAGCAGGCGGTCCGCCGACGCGTTGCCCGGCGAGACGACCTCGCCGACCAGGACGACCTCGGACGCCTCGGTCATCGCGCCGTCATCGTCGGTGTCTGCTACGACCAGATCGGGGATGACGATTCGGCCGGCATACAGCCGGACGTTGACCGCCTCCCAGACCTCCAGGCCAGCCTCCGAAGCGGGCTCGTCGAGAGCGTTGGCGATCCGCCGGGACAGACGCTGATGGCGCTTCGTCGGGGCGGGGCTCACCAGCAGGCTCCCATCGAGCAGCTCGATCCGGTCCACCGTCTCGCCGAGCGCGAGGTAATCCGCCTCACTCCACGGACCGACGTGCTCCAGCACGGCGACGCTCATCTCGGACCACCTCCCGGCCGACACCTGGCTCAAGCTTCTCATGACCGAAGCCGCAGCTCCACGCAGCGCGGACAGACCGATCTGACCGCGATCCGCCCACGACCAGCCGTGGCCGGCCGGATTCGGCCGGACCGGCCAGACACATGAAGAAGGCCCCTGTCCAAACCTCTGTAGCTTTCGCGGCGGATTTGCAGTCCGCTCCCCCGTCAGCGGAGGGCGCGGATGGCCTGCAGCGTGGTGTGGACGTTGAACTGGTCCCCGTCGTCGCTGGTCCAGGCGCCGTCGCTGCGCTGGGTCTCCAGCAGCCGCTTGCGCGCCGCGCCCAGCAGCCAGTCCTCCGTCGACAGCCCGATGCGCCGCAGCGACGAGAACAGCCAGGCCGTGTCCGCGGCCGTCATGGTCGGGACGCGGTCGGCCAGAGCGACCTGGATCTGCGCCGACTCGTAGAACCAGCCGAGGTGGTACAGCACCGCGCACCCCAGCCAGCCGGTGACGAGGAACGAAGGCCAGGAGCCGTCGGGGCGCAGCGAGGCGCGGAAGGCCTCCGCGGCGCGGGCGATCCGGGCGGCGTGCTCGTCCTCGTCGCCGGGGGCGGGGCCGCCGATGACCAGCCAGTACGCGGAGCTACAGGTGAGGAACAGGCGGGCCTCGTCGTCGCCGGGCTGGGCCCATGGAGGAGCGACGCCGGCCAGGGACTCGTCCTCTTCCCACATGCCGTCCGGGCGCTGGCTGTGCGCCAGCCAGGACAGGGCGCGGCGGGCCGCGGGGCGGTTGATCGCGCCGAGGTCGTCGAGCTCGGCCAGGCGGAAGCAGGTGGCGTCGATCGAGGCCACATGGGCGCCGAAATACGCGGGCCAGCCGCCCGTCGACGCCTGGCCGGTCTCGGCCCGGTCCAGGACGTCCGCCGTCGGGGGCTGGCCGGTGCGCAGCCAGGCGAGGCGGGCTCGGTCCACGGAGTCGCCGTGGGCGACTACGTAACCGATCGCGGCGTCAAGGTCCACCATGGGCCGTAGGCTACCGCCCGCCCGGCTCGCCCCACATGGGTGAGCCGGGCGGGGAACATCACGACCTGGAGAACTAGTAAATCGGCAGGGACGGGTCGACGGTCTTCACCCAGGAGACCACCCCACCCTGCACGTGGACGGCGTCCTTGAAGCCCGCGGCCTTCACCGCGGCCAGGGCCTCGGCGGAGCGGACGCCGCTCTTGCAGTACAGGACGATCTGCTTGTCCTGAGGGAGGTCGGACAGGGCGTTGCCGTTGAGGATCTCGCCCTTGGGGACGAGCCGGGCGCCGGGGACTCGGACGATCTCCCACTCGGCCGGCTCACGCACATCGATGAGGTCCATCGGCTTGCCGGAGTCCTGCCACTCCTTGAGCTCAGTCGCGGTGATCGTGGAGCCGACGGTCGCGGCCTGGGCCTCGTCCGACACGGCGCCGCAGAAGTCGTCGTAGTCGATGAGGCCGGTCACGGTCGGGTTCTCGCCGCAGATCGCGCAGTTCGGGTCCTTGCGGAGCTTGATCTTGCGGTACGACATCTCCAGGGCGTCGTAGACCATCAGGCGGCCCAGCAGCGTGTCGCCGACGCCGGTGAGGAGCTTGATGGCCTCGGTCACCTGGATCGCGCCGATCGACGCGCACAGGACGCCGAGGACGCCGCCCTCGGCGCACGACGGGACCATCCCGGGCGGGGGCGGCTCCGGGTAGAGGCAGCGGTAGCAGGGGCCGTGCTCGGCCCAGAAGACCGACGCCTGGCCGTCGAAGCGGTAGATCGAGCCCCACACGTAGGGCTTGCCGAGCAGCACCGCGGCGTCGTTGACCATGTACCGCGTCGCGAAGTTGTCGGTGCCGTCGATGATGAGGTCGTACTGCGCGAAGATCTCCATCACGTTGTCGTTGCTGAGCGCCTCGTTGTGCAGCACGACGTTGACGTACGGATTGATCTCCAGCACCGAGTCCCGCGCCGACTCGGCCTTGGGGCGGCCGATGTCGGACTGGCCGTGGATGATCTGGCGCTGAAGGTTCGACTCGTCGACCGTGTCGAACTCGACGATGCCGAGCGTGCCGACCCCGGCCGCCGCGAGGTACATGAGCGCCGGCGAGCCCAGGCCGCCCGCGCCCACACAGAGCACCTTCGCGTTCTTGAGTCGTTTCTGCCCGGCCACCCCGACGTCGGGAATGATCAGATGGCGTGAGTAGCGGCGGACCTCGTCCACCGACAGGTCGGTGGCGGGCTCGACCAGAGGAGGCAGCGACATGGTTCTCATTCTGCCCCGCGAGACCGCCGAACCCGAGTGAGCTACGGCACTTCAGGCCCTGTGTACTCCTGACCGTCCACGAACGGCCACGAGTTGGCGACGCAGCCCTTGAGGCCGTACGTCTGCTGCATCATGACCGGCGCGGGCCTTCCGGCGGCCGGGCACGCCTCGTGCCCGTGGCCGAGCTCGTGCCCGGTCTCGTGGTTGACGACGTAGGTCCGGTAGTCCTCGACCGGCGCGCCGTAGTCCGGGATGGCCGTGTTCCAGCGGGCCAGGTTGATGATGACCTTGCCGGTGATGCGGCAGGAGCTGTACCCGTCCGTGTGCAGCCCCGCCGTGCCGCACATCGCCTCGGACGTGACCGGCGTGGCCAGGAACACGGTGAAGTCGGCGGCGCCCTCGCCCTTGACGCGCTGCAGCCGCAGCTGGCCGGTCGCGGTCCAGCCGCGCGGGTCGGCAAAGGTCTTCTCGACGGCCGCGGCGAAGTCGTCGGCCTTCAGCTCGGCGCCGTTCTCGACGGCGACGCGGTACTTCTTCACCGCCCCGCCCGCCCCCACCACGGCCCCGTCGGTCGTCGCGTAGGAGAACGTGCCGTCGCCCTTGGCCGCGCCGGCCTCAGGCGGCGGGCTGGCCGGCTGCGAGGGCGGCGCCATCATCGGCGCCTCGTGACGCGAGGCCGTCTTCGGCGCGGGCTCGGGATCGTCGGCGAAGAACAGCTGCCGGGTCAGGCCGAGCGCGGCGAGCATGCCGGCCCCGGCCATCAGCCCGGCGATCAGGTACCGCCGCCGGCGGGCCTCCATCCGGCGGCGATGGCGATGGGCGCGCACCACCTCGCGGGCGGCCGTCGGGTCGCTCGGCAGGGGAACCGGCTCCCGCCGGCGGTCAGAGAACAGCCGGCTCACCATCGACGCTCAGCTTGCCATGCGCACCCGGGCCACGCGCGCGCGGACCGCCTCCTGCACCCGTTCCGCAACCGGGTTCGCGACCTCGTCGACGAGCCCGAAGACGGCCCGGGCGACGGTGCGTGGAACTTCCATCTGAGCGACGTGCCCGACGCCCTCGAGCATCATCAGCCGGCTGTCCGGGATGAGCTGGGCCACCTGCGGGGCCGTGCGGATGTCCACGAGCTTGTCCTGGCGCCCGGCGATGACCAGGGTGGGCGCGGTGATCCTCGCGGCCGCGCGCCAGATGGATCCCTCTCCCGGCAGGTACGCCCGCAGGAAGCTGCTCACCAGGCCGCGCAGGCTGCCGACGTACGCCTCGGCGTACCACGGCACCTGATGGCGCAGGCGAGCCTCCTCGATGGCCTCCAGGCGGCGCTGCTCCGGATAGCGGGTCGGGTCGGCGTAGCAGGAGTCGATGACCATGTCCGCCAGCGCCTCGGGCTCCATGGACGCCATGTGGCGCGCGGCGAGCCGGGCCGCGTTGGGCAGCAGGAGCAGCGGCACCACGCGGCCCTGCAGGGAGCGGCGCGGGTCGAGGAACGGCATCGCCGGGGAGATCAGCGTGAGCGAGCGCACGAGTTCGGGGCGGCGCGCGGCGGCCTTGACGATGGCGGCGCCGCCCATCGAGTTGCCGAACAGGTGGACCGGTCCGCGGTCGCTGTGCTCGATCCAGTGGATGACGTGGTCCGCCATCGCGTCGAGGGTGTAGCTGCGGGCGCGGCCGCTGTACCCGAAGCCGGGAAGGTCGATCGCCTGGCCGTCGAGCGCAAGGCCGTCCTCGCGGGCGGCCAGGATGCCGGCCAGGTCGGTCCAGTTGGTCGAGGAGCCGCCGAGGCCGTGCACGTAGACGGCGGGCTCGGCCGTCGCGCTCAGCGCCGGGGTGTCGCGGACATACGCCACCGATCCGTCGAGCTCGACCTCTCGTCCCGGCCACCGCTCCGGCAACCGCGCGGGTGACGGGACCGTGAACTCCGGGACAAGAGTGGCTCGCTTCATGACCCAAGTGTGCCCCGCATTCCCGGCCTACGGCAGCAGAGCCTCCAAACGCCGGTTCACGGCGGCCAATGTCGCGCGCACGACCGCCTGGCGGGAGTCGCCGTCCGCCGACACCACGGCCGAGCCCGTGAGCTGCTCCACAAAGCCGTCATACATCAGCAGCAGCACGACGACCGCCACCTCGCATCCGCCGAGCGCGACGACCGCGGCGTGCTCGATGTAACAGCGCGCGCGGACGGAGGCGTCGGTGTCGATCAGCAGCTGGTCGACGGCGGAGGCGGCGGCCAGGGCGGCCAGCTTCAGCATGTAGCCGTCGAAGTTCGGGCCGCTCGCCACGCCGACGGCCGGCTGGTTGTCGGCGGTCAGGCGCACCTCGACGGTCGCGTCGATGCCCTGCGTGTTGACGTCCACCGACTCGATGACGACCCGCGGCGAGACGATCGCCCCCGGGTTCGGCAGGAGCGCGGGTGCCTTCTTCTCGGCGCTCTCGGCGCTCTCGACGGTCGCGGCGGGCTTGCGCCCTCCGCTGCTCACCGGCCGGCGGCGGCGGGCCTCGCGGCCGTAGCCCGGCAGAGCGCTGTGTGGCGAGTTGCGCGCGACGGTCGCCGGCGGCCGCGGGAAGGGCACCGGCGCGGAGGCGGGCGCCTCGGAGGCGAACGCGACCGGCTCCGGCATGCCCTCGGGCAGCAGCGGGTTCTGCTCGGCCGACAGGCCCATCGTGTCGTTGAGCATGCGCGCGACGATCCGGCTGACCTGCCCGGCATCGGCCTCGTCGGCGAGCTCCAGGCGCAGGGTGTGCAGGCCGTCGGCGTTCTTGCGCAGGCTGGCCCGGGACACGCCGGTGACCGTCTGCACGGCCCGCAGGACGCTCTGCACGTCGAAGCCGTCGGGGCGGGCGTCCGGGTCGCCGGGCTCGCCGTCCTCGTCCTCGCGCAGGTAGTTGGTGATCCGCGTGAGCTCGGGCGCGCCGACCGCGGCGGTCGGCGGCTCCCCAGCCGGGACCGGCGGGACGTCGGGCTCGGAGGGCACCCGCTGGGGCAGCTCCAGCGGCTCGTAGGCCGGCTGACGCATGTCGTCGGCGAACGTCGGCATCACCGGCTCGGCGGGCGCCATCGTGGTGGCCGAGCCGAGCAGGACGGGCGGCAGCGGCCCGACGAGCGGATCGTTGTCCGGGACGCGCTGGGTGGGCACCTGCTGGGGCTGGACGGGAGCAGGCGGCGGCACCGACTCGGCCGGGGCGGCCGGGTGCTGGCTCGGGGCGGCCCAGTCGAACTCGGGCTGGGCGGGCTCGGGGGCCCAGTGGCGCTGCTCCTGGGGCTGATACTGCCCGCCCTGGTAGCCCCAGTGGTCGTGGACCTGCGCCTGCGCCTGCTGCTCCGCGACGCGATCGAGCGCGGACTGCGGCTGCTCGTAGGTGGCGTTGTCGTAGGCCTGGGTCTCGTAGGCCTTGGTCTCGTAGGCCGCGGGCAGCTCACGGCTCGGCCGCTCGTACTCGTAGGGCTGCTGGCCGTAGGACGGCTGGGCGGAGATCGGTCGGCGCACCTCACCCGTGTGCTCCGTTGACAGGGCTCCGTAAACCGTGCCGGGCGCGGGCGGCGGCGGAACGCTCTTGGTCTCGCCGGTCGGGCTCGAGGTCGGCCAGCCCTGCCCGTCGGGGCCGTAGTGCCCGTAGTGCAGCGTCGAGGTGGGCGGCTGGACCGGCGGCGGGGCGGAGACCGGCGGGCTCATCGGGGCCAGCATGTCGGAATACGGACTGCGCACCTCGGCCCGCCCGCGCGGACCGGCGCCGTTGACCCCATTGGTCCCATTTGCGCTATTCGTGCCGTGCCCATTCGGCGAGCCGTTCGCGCCGTTGACGTTGACGCCGTTCGACCCCAGGCCATGACCACCGTTGATGCCCGAGATGTTGAACGCGCCCGTCACCTGGGCCCGCCCGGCGATCGCGCCGGTGGCCGGCTCGCGCCACGCCGAGACGATCGCCTCGAGCGCGTCGTCGGTCGGCGTCTGGCCGTTGACCTGCCCGTTCGGGTATGCGGCACGATCACGACCCAGGCCCGGATTCGGGCCAAGGCTGCCACCAGGGTATGCACCGCCCGCGTCCGGGCTACCGGCTTGCCCTGTTTCGTCCACCGCACGCTCCTCCGTCGCCCCTAGGTGAGGCTACCGTGTGGGTTGAAAGGGGGTAAGTTGCAATCTCGACCCAAATCCGGATGGTGAACATGACCTCGGCGATGAGCGGCACGCAGTCGGCCGGTCGGCCCGTGCGGCTGCCCCGGTCGGCCCGGCGAAAGCAACTGCTCGCCGCGGCACAGCAGGTGTTCGTGGCCCAGGGATACCACGCCGCGGCGATGGACGACATCGCGGAGCGAGCGGGCGTTTCGAAGCCGGTCTTGTATCAACATTTCCCGGGCAAGTTGGAGCTGTACCTCGCCCTGCTCGACACCCACTGCGACGCGATGGTCTCGCGGGTGCGCTCGGCGATGGAGGCGACCACGGACAACAAGGACCGCGTGCGGGGCGCGATCCAGGCGTATTTCGACTTCATCGACCACGAGAGCGAAGCCTTTCGGCTGGTCTTCGAGTCCGACCTGCGCAACGACCCCGCCGTGCGCGAGCGCGTGGACCGCGTCGAGACCGGCTGCATCGCGGCCATCACCGACACGATCATGTCCGACACCGGAGTGAGCCGCGCCCGCGCCGAGCTCCTCGCGTCGGGGCTGGTCGGCGCGGCCGAGATCGCGGCGCGCTTCTGGCTGGCCGGCGGCCGCCAGGTGGATAAGGCCGAGGCGGAGACCCTGCTGACCACATTGTCGTGGCGCGGCATCGCGAGCTTCCCCTTGCACGGCGAACACGCCTGATCGCGTTAATCTTCAACCACACTGGGTGTGCGGGCCTGAGCACGGTCGCGCCCGATCAAGGAGGAAGACGTGGAGGTCAAGATCGGCGTGCAGTACGCGCCTCGGGAGCTGGTGCTGGAAAGCACGCAGTCGCCGGCCGAGGTCGAGTCTGCTGTCACCGACGCGATCAACGGTGGCGATAAAGGTGTTCTGTCCCTGGTCGACGACAAGGGCCGCCGGGTGATCGTGCCTGTCGGCAAGCTGGCCTACGTGGAGATCGCCGAGTCGTCGCCGCGGCCGGTCGGGTTCTCGGCTGCGCGCTGAGAACCGGCGCTGAACGTTAGAGGGCTCCCTGGTTCGGGGGCCCTTTTTCGTTTGCCTTGGTTGGGCGAAATGTCGGGCGCTTCGCGCCGCGACATTTCGGACTTATACCCCGACGGCCGATAAATCCGTTTCGACGGCGCCGCGCCGCGTTCGTCGCTTTTTGTGCGGCGCGGCCGGCACCACCCAGCCTGGCGGGTGCAGGTGGTGTCGGTCGGCGAGGTGGCCCGACGGCGCTTCGGGGTGCTCCGGCGAGCCCGCGCCGCACGGCGAGGCGGGCGCGGCGCTGGACCGTGTCGAGTAGGCGACCGGCGCCGCGACTCGTCGCGCCCCTGCTGGTTGCCGGCCGCCCCCGTCCTCACCTCGCCGCCGGGCGCCAACCGACCCACTGCGAATACCGACATATGCCCTGGCGGGCGAAAAATCCGATATGTCGCGGCGCGGAGCGCCCGACATATCGAGCCGACCGCCCACCTAGTTGTTCAGCCCCACGGCGCCCATGCGCGCGGTGTGAGCCGAGGTCAGGCGCTTCAGCAGGGCCGGAACATCGGTACCGTGCACAGCCAGAAGCGTCCCGAGCGACGGCCGCTCGGCGGCCACCCGCAGCGACTGGGAGATCGCCTCACCAACAAGGCGGCGGGCCCACATCGACAGGCGATTGGCCACCTTCGGGTCGATCGCGATCGCGGCCCGCAACTCGTCGGCTGCGAAGTCGGCGTGGCGCGAGTCGTGCAGCACGTCGAGGATGAGGTCGCGGTCGGGGGCCTCGAGCACGGCGGCGACCTCGCGGGTGAAGTCGTCCGCGATACCGTCGCCGACGTAGGCCTTGGTCAGGCCCTCGAGCCAGTCTTTGGGCTCCGTCTGCTCGTGGTAGTCCGACAGCGCGCGGACGTAGGGGGCCATCGCCGCCTCGGGGTCGGTGCCCAGCTCGGCGAGGCGGTCGGCCAGACGGCGGTAGTTGACGATCTCACGGGCCGCCATCTCGCTGAGCACGGCGCGTCGGTGCAGGTCGGGGGCGAGGCGGGCGTCGGCGGCCATGCGGTCGAAGGCGACCAGCTCGCCGTACGCGAGCATGCCCAGCAGATCGACGACCGCCTCGGCCGCGGGGCCGGTCGCTTCGCCGGACCGGACGGCCGGGGTGACATCGGACACGTCGGCACAGTACCGCGCCGAAACGTCTGACGGGCAGCACGCAGTGTTGTGAGCGGATCCGTCATGGTGTCGGTACAATGGCCGAAATGAGCCCGGGCGGACCCTAGCCCAGGCAGACCGGCGCTTGTAGCCCGCGACCGCAGTCAAACGGTCGCGTGTGGCCCGCGCCCCACACAGATCGAGCGCACCCGGCAGTTCAGGGGCGCTCCCGCGAGAGAGACACCCCGAGCACAACATGACGATCGACAACACTGAGGCCGCCGAGACGGTGGCCCCCCGCGCGCCTGTGCGCGGCGACTCACCATCATTCGCCGACCTGGGCGCGCGGCCCGAGACCGTGGCCGCGCTCGAGGCGGTCGGCATCACCCGCGCCTTCGCGATCCAGGAATACGCCGTGCCCATCGCTTTGCGGGGCACCGACCTGATCGGGCAGGCGCCGACCGGCACCGGCAAGACCCTCGGGTTCGGCGTACCGCTGCTGGACCGCGTCACCGCCCCCGGCGAGGGCGCCGACGGGCTGCCCCAGGCACTCGTCGTCGTGCCGACCCGCGAGCTGGGGCTCCAGGTCGCCCGCGACATCGCGGCGGCCGGCAAGACCCGCGGCGTGCGGGTGTTGCCGCTGTACGGCGGAGTGGCCTACGAGCCGCAGGTCGAGGCGCTGCGCAACGGCGTCGAGATCGTGGTCGGCACCCCCGGCCGCCTGCTCGACCTGGCCAAGGGCAAGCACCTGCGCCTGCACGCCGTGCGCGCGCTGGTGCTCGACGAGGCCGACCGCATGCTCGACCTCGGCTTCCTCGACGACGTCGAGCGCATCCTGACGCTGCTGCCGGAGGAGCGCCAGACGATGCTCTTCTCGGCCACGATGCCCGACCCGATCGTGACCCTGGCGCGGCGGTTCCTGCGCCAGCCGATGACGATCCACGCGCACCACGACGCGAACACCGGCCCGTCGCCGCTGACGAAGCAGTTCGTCTACCGCACCCACCCGCTCAACAAGATCGAGATCGTGGCGCGGGTGCTGCAGGCGACCGACCGCGGGCTCACGATGATCTTCTGCCGCACCAAGCGGGCCGCCGACCGGGTCGCCGAGGACCTGGACTTCCGCGGCTTCGCGGCCGCGGCCGTGCACGGCGACCTGGGCCAGGGCGCCCGCGAACGGGCCCTGCGCGCGTTCCGGGCCGGCAAGATCGACGTGCTGGTCGCGACCGACGTGGCCGCCCGCGGCCTGGACGTCTCGGGCGTCACGCACGTGATCAACTACGACTGCCCGGAAGACCCGGACACGTACACCCACCGCATCGGCCGCACCGGCCGGGCCGGCGCGACCGGCGTCGCGGTGACGTTCGTGGACTGGGAAGACATGCCCCGCTGGCGGATCATCGACAAGAGCCTGGGCATGGAGCTGCCGGAGCCGCCGGAGACGTACCACACCTCGGCGCACCTGCTCAGCGACATCGGCATCCCCGAGGGCACCACCGGCTCCCTGCCGACGGCCGACCGCAAGCGGGCGGGCCTGTCGGCGGAGAAGCTGGAGGACATCGAGGGCAAGCCGCGCGGACGGGCCGCGCGGACGAGCCGCGGACGTTCGCGGTCGTCGGCCCCGGCCGCCACGGCCACCGAGACCGCCGAGCCGACCGAGGCGCGCCGTCCGCGCCGCCGCCGGCGCCGGGGCGAGGTGGACGCGGCCGAGCACGCCGAGTCGTCGGCCGCGGTTGCTTCCGCCGCCGCGACTGAGGACGGTTCGGCCGTGGCCGTGACCTCTGACGAGGGTGGTGCCGGGCGCGCCCGGCGTCGCCGGCGCCGGGGCGGTCGCGGGCGAGGCGGAAGCGGCGAGGGCGACAGCGCCGCGGAGTAGGAAAAGACGATCAAGAGGGCGGGTCCGTATGGGCTCGCCCTTTTGATTGCTCGGGTCCACGTCAGTAACTGGCCGTCGCTCCCGCCAGGAATCCCGGCCCCCGCGGTGGCAAGAGCCGGGCCGGGGTCCTCGTCGCCGGCTTCCACGGACAGCGAGTCACTCGGGCACCCCGCCGACCGACGCGCCGCTGTGGCGGATCGAGCGGCAGGCACCGTCGCACCTCCCCCGAACAGCGAGTCACTCAGGCACCGTCGCGGCCCGCGTCAGGGCGGGGTCCGCTCCGGATCGCGGCCCGCGTCGGGGCGAAAGCCGTCCGGCGGAGTCCGGCCCGCGACCGTGGCCCGCGATGGGGGTCGGCGTGGCCCTGCGTGGCCGTGCCCGGACCGCGCTCGCGAAGCAGCGAACTGACGGCCCAGCGGCCCCGCACGGCCCGGGCCGGACGGCGCTCGCGAGGCCGCGAAGCGGCGGGCCGCCGTGGCCACCATCGAGACCGCACCCGCGAACCGGGCCGGACGGCGCCCGCGAAGCAGCGAAGCGGCGGGCCGCCGTGGCCACCATCGGGACCGCACTCGCGAAGCAGCGAAGCGAGGCCCGCAGCCGGACGGCGCCCGCGAGGCCGCGAACCGGCCCGGCCGCCGTGACCCTGCGAGGCCGTGACCGGGTCGCGCTCGCGAAGCGACGAAGCGTGGCCGTGGCCAGACGGTGCTCGCGAAGCGGCGGTCGGCGTGGCCCCGCGAGGCCGTCGTGCAGCGGCGAAACGGCGGCCCGGCGTGGCCCCGCGAGACCGTGGCCGGGCCGGGCCATGCCGCAAAGCAGCGAAGCGGCGGGCCGGCCGCGGCCCGCGTGGGCTCGGCCGGGCCGTGAACGCGACGTGGTGTTGGTGTGCGGAGTGTCAGGCGGTCAGGGCCAGGGCGAACGGCAGCACCGCCCGGGCGCCGGCCAGGCGAAGAGCGCGCGTGGCCAGGGCCATGGTCCAGCCGCTGTCGACCAGATCGTCGACCAGCAGGATTGGGCCGTCCGTTGAGCGCACCGCCTCGGCCAGCTGGGGCGGGATGTCGAAGGCGCCGTGCAGGGCTCGTACGCGTTGGGCGCTGTTCGTCCTCGAAGCCGTGTCCGAGGACAGGGCGGCGGGGATGGTGCCGAGCAGGGGGAGGCGGCCGACCTCGGCGATTCGGGTGCCCAGGGACGATACGAGGGCGGGGGCGTGCTGGGAGCCGAGCACCACGACGCCGGCCGGGCGTTGCTCCCACCTCGCGTCGCCCTTGGCCCACTCGGCGAGGGTGGCCACGACGCCGTTGAAGAGCTCGTCCGGCAGCGGGGCGTCGGGGCCGTTCAGAACCGTCCGCAGGCGTTCGCCCCAGCCGAGGTCGCTCAGGCGGCCGATCGCGCGGCCCGGCAGCGACTGCTCGGCGGGCGGGATCTTGCCGCTGAGCGGCACGCCCACGGCCGGCAGGCCCGTCGGCCACAGCTTGCGGGGCGCGATCTCGACGCCGGCGCGGCCGAGGTGGGCCCGGGCGGCCTCCAGGGCCTCGGGGGAGACCGTCGTCGCATACCACGGCCCCGTGCACGTGTCGCACCGCCCGCACGGCGCGGCCTCCGGGTCGTCGAGCTGGCGGCGCAGGAACTCCAGGCGGCACGTCGTCAGCGCCGCGTATTGCCGCATCGCCTCCTGCTCCGCCTCCCGCGCCACGGCGATGCGGGCATAGCGCTCGGTGTCGTGCTGCCAGGGCGCGCCCGTCGCCTCCCAGCCGCCGCCCCGCACGCGATGGACGGCGCCGTCGACGTCGAGGACCTTGAGCATCAGCTCGAGGCGGCCGCGGCGCAGCTCGACCCGCGGCTCCAGGGCCTGGATGGACAGCGGGCGCCCCGCGTCGGCGAGGACGTCGATGACCGCGCGGACCTGGTGCTCGGGCGGGAACGCGAGCGAGGCGAAGTATCGCCAGATGTCCCCGTCCTCCTTGCCGGGCAGCAGCAGCACGTCGGCCTTCTCGACGGCGCGACCGGCCCGGCCGACCTGCTGGTAATAGGCGATCGGCGACGAGGGCGCGCCCAGGTGCACCACGAACCCGAGGTCCGGCTTGTCGAAGCCCATGCCGAGCGCCGAGGTGGCCACGAGCGCCTTGATGCGGTTGCCGAGCAGGTCGGCCTCGGCGTCGCGGCGGTCGGCGTCCTCGCTCTTGCCCGTGTAGGCGGCGACGTCGTAGCCCTGCGAGCGCAGGAACGCGGCCGTCTCGTGGGCCCCGGCGACGGTCAGCGTATAGATGATCCCGGAGCCGGGCAGGTCGCGCAGGTGCTCGCCGAGCCAGGCGAGCCGGTGCGACGGGGAGGGCAGCGAGAGCGAGCCCATGCGCAGGGACTCGCGGTCGAGGGAGCCCCGCAGGACCAGCGCGTCGCCCAGCTGCTCGGCGACGTCCGCGGTGACGCGGGAGTTGGCGGTGGCCGTGGTCGCGAGCACCGGGGTGCCGGGGGCCAGGTCGAGCAGGAGCGTGCGCAGGCGCCGGTAGTCGGGGCGGAAGTCGTGGCCCCAGTCGGAGACGCAGTGCGCCTCGTCGACCACGAGCAGCCCGGCGGTCGCGGCCAGCTTGGGCAGCACGTCGTCGCGGAAGGCCGGGTTGTTGAGCCGCTCCGGGCTGACCAGCAGCACGTCGACCGAGCCGTCCGCGATCTCGGCGGTGATCGCGTCCCACTCCTCGAGGTTCGCGGAGTTGATGGTCCGGGCCGCGATCCCGGCCCGGGCGGCCGCGTCGACCTGGTTGCGCATCAGGGCCAGCAGCGGCGACACGATCACCGTGGGCCCGGCGCCGCGGGCCCGCAGCAGGGCGGTGGCCACGAAGTAGACGGCGGACTTGCCCCACCCGGTGCGCTGGACACAGAGCACCCGGCGGTGCCCGGCGACCAGCGCCTCGATGGCTGTCCATTGATCTTCGCGCAGCTCAGCGCTGGGTCCGGCGAGCTTCTTGAGTGTTGCCGTGGCTTCCTGTCGCACGTTGCCGACGCTAGCCGAGGGGTCTGACAAAAACCGAGTCGATCACAGAGGTCGCCCGTATCCGACCACCGGAGCGTAGTCGATCAGTCGCATGGAGATACGTTCACCGGCCCGGGGCGCCTCGATCACGCGCCCGTCGCCGATGTAGATCCCGACGTGGCTGACGTCCTTGTAGTAGAAGACCAGGTCACCGGGGCGCAGCTCGGCCCGCGTGATCGGCTTGACCGTCTGCTTCTGGCGGGCGGCGTTGTGTGGCAGTACGACTCCCGCCGTCTTCCACGCCGCCATCGTGAGCCCCGAGCAGTCGTAGCTGTTCGGCCCGTCGGCGCCCCACTGATAGACCTTGCCGAGCTGCGAGAACGCGAACTTGACCGCCTGCCCGGCCGCGTCGGCGGTGAAGACCGGCACGTACCCGTCGTGCAGCGCACCCGACGGCGCCCTCGCGGTGCGCGAGCCCCCGAGCCGGCGCAGCTGCGCCTCGATCGCGGCCTTGCGCTGGCCCAGCTCGGCCGACTGCGCGCGCTGCCGTTGCTGCAGCGTCGTCAGCTCGGTGAGCTGCGCGTCGAGTTGGGCCTGGGCGTCCTTGAGCGCCTTGAGCGCACCCACGCGGCGGCGCGAGATCTGGTCCAGCATCGCGAGCTGGTCCATCCAGGCCTCGGGCGACTCCGCCGAGATCAGCACCGCGGTCGAGCCGACGGCGCCGCTGCGGTACAGCGCGGCGGCCTGCGCGTCGGTCTCGCGCTGGGCGGCGTCGACCTGGGTGCGCAGCGGCCCCAGGCGCGAGTTCACCTGCTCCAGGCGTGCGTCGGTGGCCCGCAGGTCGTCGCGAACGGCGTTGTACCGTTCGATGACACCCTCGAGCTCCTGCCAGGCGTTGGCGAGCGACCGTTGCCGGTCCGCGGCAGGATCCGCGTTCCCGGTCCCGGGCGCCGCCAGGAGAATGAGTCCGGCAACGACCAGTGATGCGGCGCTGCGCAAGTTCTTGCGGCAAAACCCCACGTGTCACCAACGCCACAATTTGGACATAAGTGACGTAACTTCCCCCGGTAGGGTGGCGGGCATGATGCTCAAGGGACCGTTCGTGGCGGCCGGCTTGGTCGCGGCCCTGCTGCTGGGCTTCGGCATAGCCCGCGCGACCGCGCCGCAGTCGACGCCCGCCGCGACGGCCGACCCGACGACGATCCCGTCGCACTCGCACGGCGGCGCGGTCATCGGCGACCTGGGCGGCTTCTCCCTGAGCGCGGGCGGCTTCACGCTGATCCCGGCCGAGGCACCGACCTTCGCGGCGGGCGACCAGCGGACCTTCGCCTTCAAGATCGTCGGCCAGGACGGGAAGCCGGTGACCAAGTTCGTCCCGAACCACGACAAGCTGCTGCACTTCATCGTGGCCCGGCACGACCTGTCGGGCTTCCAGCACCTGCACCCGGAGATGGCCGCCGACGGCACCTGGTCGGTCCCGCTGACGCTGCCCACGCCGGGCATCTGGCGCCTCTACGCCGACTTCGTGACCCTCGACCCGGCCGGCCAGCAGCTGCCGCTCACGCTGTCGACCGACGCGACGGTGCCCGGAAACTACACACCGACGCCGCTCCCCCCGGCCGCACGCGAGGCCGACGCCGACACGTTCAAGGTCACCTACGAGGGCACGCCGCGGGCCAATGCCACCCAGCCGCTGACCTTCCGCGTCTTCGCCGACGGGACGCCGGTGACGGACCTGGAGCGCTGGCTGGCCGCCTACGGCCACCTGGTCGTCATCCGCGACGGCGACCTCGGCTACCTGCACGTCCACCCCGAGGACCAGCTCGTCGGCGGCGCGGTCAAGTTCTGGCTGTCCGCGCCGGGCCCGGGCCGATACCGCCTGTACTTCGAGTTCCAGAAGTCCGGCGCCGTCCACCGCGCGGAGTTCACGGTCGACGTGCAGTAAGAGCCAGAAGCGGATGGCTCGGGTCCGCGTCGGTAACTGACCGTCGCTCCCGCCAGGAATCCCGACGTCCGTGGTGGCAAGCACTTCGTACACATGTTCGTCCACAGCCTGTGGATAGAACATGTGTACGACGGTCGAGTTGGTGCGGGCGGGGCGGGGTCAGTCGACCAGGCGCATGGCTACCGTGGGGGCGTCCAGCAGCACCGACGCCGGTTCGGAGCCGACCACGGTCTGCAGGCGGTGGTCGCCCACCACCAGTTCCACGCCGGTGTAGAGCTCGATCGAGTCCCACCCGTCCAGCTGGTAGGACTTCTTGTAGATGCGCTCCGTCTCCTCCTTGATGTCGGGGGACGAGCGCTTCCAGATCACGGTGCCGTTCTCGCTGGTGTCGGTCACCTTCAGGTGGCCCGACTCCACCTCCAGCTTGACGTGCTCCTTCGCGATCCACGCCGCGGCCGCCTCGTGCAGCCAGGTCGCTACCGAGATGTCGTCGGGGTTCTTCGGGTCCTTGCCGACGCGCACCGGGTGGTCCGTGGCCACCACGAAGCGGCGGCGGGCCAGGTCGTCCACGACCACGGCCACGGCGAACGCCGGTGGGCGCGGGCCGATGTCCTTCACGGGCTCGCCGTGGCGGGGGCAGGCGGGCATCCCGGCTCGCATTCTCGGGACCGGCTGGCCGATGCGGCGGGACTCGCCGAAGGCGGGGCAGTCCGGCTCCTTGCAGCGCCACTCGCGGGCCATCAGCGAGGCGCCGACGCCGCTGGGGTCGGCTCTGGTGAAGCGGCGGCGCACTACTCGGGTGCGGCCGAACCGCTGGGAGCCGCGCGCGGTGAAGGACTGCAGGCCGTCCGGGCGGCCGCCCTGCTGCTCCGCGGCAGGCGGAGCGGCAGGCGGAGCGGCAGGCGGAGCGGCAGGCGGAGCGGGAGTCGGAGCGGGAGTCGGAACGGGAGTCGGAACGGCAGGCGGATCAGTGGCGGGAGCCGGCTCGGCCATCTCCTTCTCCGTCGCGGGGTCGTCCGGGTCGGGCGGGACGATCGGCAGCGTCGCCTTGCCCACGACCACCAGGCGCTCCTTGCCGTCCTTCGGCGGCGTCGGCTCGCCGCCCGGCGTCAGCACCGCGCCGCCGGCCCGGGGGGTCAGGCGCAGCAGGCGCTCGGGGCTGTCGGCGATCCACGGGAAGCGGGTCGCCTGCTGGGGCAGGTCGCGCACCACGATGAGCGGCAGGCCGGTGAAGTCGGCGATCTCGGCGGGGCGGTCGGCCACCACCGGGGTGACCTCGATCAGGCCGTCGTCGGCCCAGCGGCCCAGGACCATGCGCTCCTTCGACGTGAGCGCGGCCTCGGAGAGGACCTCGCGGCCGGCCACGGGGTAGAGCATCGCGCCGGCGTCGATCAGGTAGCGGCTCAGGGCGTCGACCACCATGCCGAGGCGCAGGAGATTGATGGGGCGGCCGCCGTCCAGCGCCACGAAACGGGCGACCTCCGCCAGGTCGACCACGGCCTGCGCCAAGGTCACGTCCGTGGTCAGCCGCTGCTCGATGGTGTCCATGACCCGGCTGATCTCGAACCGCACGGCGCCTCCTACCTTCGACCCCAACACCCTACGGCGAGGCGACCCTAAATCGATGGGACGCCACGAGGATCAGACTTGTGTACCAGTCAGGAAGGTTGCACGCCATAACTTACAAAACGACGATCAGCTTACGAAAGGGTCAATCGTCCTCTCCCTTTCCCTTTTTCCCGTTGTCCTTCTTCGCCGGCTTCCCCGGGCCCTTCTCGACCGGCGGCTTCGGCGGGGCGGCCTTCGTGGCGGGGGGCGGGGCGACCGTGGTGACCACGACCTGCGCGGCCGGGGCGACGAGGACCGAACGGCAGGCGGCGCCGTTGAGCGCGAAGTCGCTCGGCAGCGCGGACGTGTCGCGGTAGGCGCCCGCGACGGTGAAGTCGGCGCCGGCGGACAGGTCGGAGGCCAGGTCTCCGCCGCCGAGCAGGACCGTTGCGCCGTCCTGGTGCCAGGTTGCCCCGTCGATCGCGCCGATCGCCTGGCCGTCGGGCAGGCGGAAGCTGAGGCTCCAGCCGCCGGTGCCGCCCGCGGCCTTGAGCCGCAGGTCGGCGTTGAAGCTGCCCGCGTGCTCAGTGCGCACCGAGTACTCCACGGTGCAGTCGACCGGCGCCGGAGCCGAGGCCGAGGAGAGCTCGGGACCGGAGGCGGGCCGCGCCGACTCGGCCGCGCTGCCCGAGGTGGACAGGGCCAGCACGCCGACGGCCGCGGCCGCCACGGCGCCGCCCACCAGCACGCGGCCGCGCACCTGCCGCGGGAAGAGCACGCGCCGGGTCTCCTCCAGCACCGGCGCGTCCGGCTCGGAGGGGACGGGGGCCTCCAGCGTCAGGAAGCCGGCCAGGACGCCGGCCATCTCGGCGGCGGACGGGCGGTTCTCGGGCGCCTTGGCCAGGCACCGGGTGATGGCCGCCGCCACCGGCGCGTCGACCAGGTCCTCGGGCAGCGGCGCCGGGCGCGTGCGGCGGTGCGCCTCCAGCACGCCGGTCGTGCTCGCGCCCTCGGGCCACGGGAAGTGGCCGGCGAGGGCGCGGTACAGCAGCAGCCCCAACGCATAGACGTCGGTCGCCGCGGTGGTGGGCAGCCCGCGAATGCGCTCCGGGGCCAGGTAGGCGGGGGTACCGAGAATATGCCCGCCGATGTCGCTGTCGTCTCCCGCGACCGCGGAGATGCCGAAGTCGACGAGCTTGGCCCCGCCCTCGGTGAGCATCACGTTGGCCGGTTTGACGTCGCGGTGCACGAGCCCTCGCGCGTGCACCGCCGCGAGCGCCGCGGCCAGCTCGGCCCCGGTGCGCAGGACCGTCTCGGGCGCCAGCGGGCCGACCTCCTCCAGCGAGCGGCCGGTGACCAGCTCCATCACGACGTAGGGCACGCCGTCGGGGCCGTGGCCGAAGTCGTACACCTGCGCGATGTGCGGGTGGCTGAGCAGGGCGGCGGCCCGCGCCTCGGCCTGGATGCGCCGGCGGGAGTCGGGGTCGGCGAGCAGCTTCGAGGCCAGGAGCTTGACCGCCACGGGTCGCTCGAGCACCTCGTCGAAGGCGCGCCAGACAACGGACATACCGCCCGTGCCCAGGGGCTCGATCAGCCGGTAACGTGCTCCACTCAGGCGATTCCCGTCCACGCCATGGTCATTCCCAGATTCACCTCGGTCACACGGAAATCGGCCGCCGGGTGAGCGCCGTGGGCCTCGAGGAGGGCGAGGAGGGGCTCGATCTTCTCGTACAGAAGCAGGACGACATCCCCGGGCCGCGCCATCGCCAGGGCCGCCGGCACCGCCTCGTCGACCGTGCGCACCTCGACGCAGGCGGTCTCGGGCGCGGCCCGCAGCAGCTCGTCGCGGACGATCCCGGGCACCTCGCCGGGGGCCCGGCCGCGGCGGTCGGCGTCCTCGTAGAGCACCACCCGCCCGAACCTCGACCCGACCACCGTCGCGGACTCGCGCAGCAGGTCGTCGCGGCGGTCGCCGGGGAGCGTGATCGCGGCGACCGCGCGCTCGCAACCCCACACCCGCTCGACCAGGTCGCTGACGGCGGCGATGGCGGCCGGGTTGTGCGCGTAGTCCACCAGCACGTCGACGTCGCCGCAGCGCAGCAGCATGCCCCGGCCCGGGTTGTCGGCCGGGTCGGTGCCGAAGCGGCGCAGCCGGTCGGCGATCTGGGCGGTGGTTACGCCGAGCACCCGGGCCGCGGCCGCGGCGGCGAGCGCGTTGGCGACCAGGTGCCGGGCGGCGCCGCCGAAGCCGCCGCCGAGCTCGTTCGCGGCGAGCAGCGGCACCCACCGACGGCCGGCCAGCTCGACGAGCCAGCCGTCGGCGAGCAGGTACGCCCGCCCGCCGGAGTCCCAGTGCCGGCGCACCAGCGGGTTGCGCGGGTCGAGCGAGCACCAGATGATCTCGCGACCGGGGAACTCCAGCTCGCGGCTCCTCGGGTCGTCGGCGTTGAGCACCACCGCGCCGCCCTCGCGCACCCGCTCCGCCACGACCGACTTGAGGTCGACGAGTTCCTCGACGCTCTCGATGCCGTCCTGGCCGAGGTGGTCCGAGGAGAGGTTGGTGATGATGCCGACGTCGCTCCAGTCGTACCCGAGCCCCTGGCGCAGCAGCCCGCCGCGCGCGGTCTCGAGCACGGCCGCGTCGACGGTCGGGTCGCCGAGCACCACGCGGGCCGAGCGGGGGCCGGTCGCGTCGGCGCGCTGGATCAGCCGCCCGCCCACCACCACGCCGTCGGTCGTGGTCAGCCCGACGCGCAGCCCGGCCCCGGCGAGCAGGCGCGCGGTCAGCCGGGCCACCGTGGTCTTGCCGTTGGTGCCGGTGATGGCCACGATCGGGATCCGCGACGGCGTCCCGGCCGGGTAGAGCGCGTCGACGATCGCGGCCCCGACGTCGTGCTGCTCCAGGTGCATGCGCAGCCCGGGAGCGGCGTTGACCTCGATCACCCCGCCCTGGCGCAGGGACAGCTCCTCGGCGATGTCGGGCAGCCGCAGGTCGATCCCGGCGATGTCCAGCCCGACGAGGCCGGCGACCCGGCGGCACAGGTCGGCGATCGAGGGGTGCACGAGTTTGGTCACGTCGACGCTGGTACCGCCGGTGGACAGGTTGGCGTTGTCGCGCAGCCACACCGTCCGCCCCGCCTCGGGCACGTCCCCCACCTCGAGCTCCTGCCGGCGCAGGAGCGTGTGGGCGACCTCGTCGACCGCGAGCCGGGTGAGCGCGCGGGCGTGCCCGTCGCCGCGGCGGGGGTCCTCGTTCGCGCGGGCGATGAGCCCGGCGATGTCGGTGCGGCCGTCGCCGATGACGTGCGCGGCGACCCGCTCGGCGGCGGCGACGATCTCGCCCCCGACGGTGAGCACCCGGTAGTCGCGGCCGTCGACCTGGCGCTCGACGACGGCGTCGCCGCCGTCCGCGGTCGCGGCCTTGAAGGCGGCGCGCACGGCGTCGGGGGTGTCGACGCCGAGGTACACGTGCCGCCCCTGCCGCCCGCCGCGGGGCTTGACCACGACCGGCGCGCCGAGCTCCTCGAACAGCTTGAGCGCCTCGGCCACGTTGTCGGCCGGCCCGCCCGCCGCGACCGGGATGCCGGCGTCCTCCAGCAGGCGGCGGGTGAGCTCCTTGTCCCCGGCGATGTCGACGCCGATGGCCGAGGTCTGGTCGGTCAGCGCCGCCCAGACCAGCCGCCGGTGGCGCCCGTAGCCGAGCCGCAGCAGGCTCAGGTCGCCGATGCGCTCGACGGGGATGCCGCGGCCGCGGGCGGCCTGGGCGATCGACTCGGTCGACGGGCCCGGCTTTTCGCGTTCGTACCGCCGCTGCAACTCGGCCAGATCGAGCGCCGGGGGCGTCTCGCCGCGAGTCAGCGGGAGCACGAACTGCGAAATGGCTTTTTCAAGCAGTTTCTCGGAAATTTCGGACTCAAGCGGCTCGTCGACGGGGCACTCCATGATCACGTCGAACGCGGCCGGGTCCTCGGTGCCCACCGTGCGGCCGAAGCTGACCTCGCGGCCCATGAGGTTGGACAGCTCGATCGCGATGTGCTCCGCGGTGTGGCCGAAGTAGGTGCCGCCGTGCAGCCGCGCGACGAACCCGCCGGGCGCCCCCGCCGCGCAGTGGTGCTCGGCCAGCCCCGGCAGCAGCTCCAGCAGCCGCTCCGGCAGCCCCGGGAAGTCGCAGGTCTCGCGGCCGGTGAGCCCATCGAGCAGCACCCGGGTCACCTGGACCGGGCGGGCGAGGTACCGGTTGGGCCCCCGCAGGCGCCGGCTGCTTTCAATACGCATTGTCCTCTTCCGCTCTCCTCATCGGCGACCGCTCGGTCAGGTTGAACCGGTGTCCGGCCGGCAGGACGTGCAGTTGGGCGCCCCACAGCGCGATCGGGCCGCCGGCCTCTCCGGCGAACCCGACCGAGGGGCAGTGGATGTCGCGCGCCTGGCCGGCGTCGATCACGGTGACCGTGCCGTGGCCGAGGACCTCGAAGACCTCGCCGTCGACGAGGATGGCGGTGTTCTCGTCGATGCCGAGCCCGAGCTCGTGCGGGAACATGGCGATGGCGCTGAGCAGCCGGTTGAGCCGCCCGCGCTCGGCGAAGTGCATGTCGATGAGCACGCCGGGCAGGAACTCCATGCCGGGGCCGGTCCGCACGCTGGTCGTGCTCACCGAGGCGACGCTCCCGCCGAGGATCATGGTGCTGGACATCATGGCGGCGCCCGCGCTCGTGCCGGCCAGGATCATGCCCTCGGCCAGCCGCGCGTGCAGCGCCGAGTCGACCTTGGAGCCGCCGACCACGGTGGTGATGCGCAACTGGTCGCCGCCGGTGAAGAAGACGCCGGTGGCGCGCTCGATCGCGGCCACGGCCAGGTCGCCGTTGGCGTCCTCGCGCGACTCGAGCCGCAGCGCCGTGACGCGCGCGGCACCGAGCCGGTGGAAGACCTCGGCGTACTCCTTCTCCCGCTCCCCCGGACTCTCGCTCGCGGTGGCGATCACGACAAGGTGCGCGTCACCCCCGCCGGCGAGCAGCACGAAGCGCTCGAGGATCTCGTCATCGCCGGCGTCGTGACTCTCCGCGCCCCCGATGACGAGCAGTTTTCCCGCCATCCCACCTCCACTTCCCATCTTGGGGACCGGGGATGCCGGGCGTCCGACGTTTGCCCGGATTGCTCGCGCGGGCTCCCCGCCGGGCGATGCCGGCACCGACCCGAGCCATGGATCGGCATCGACTTTCGAAAATGTTCGGTTCCTGGTCGCCGGTTGTGCGGCGGCGGCATTGCGTATCGACGATCGTCTCATTACAGTGGGCGCACTATGTGCATATGAAACGTTTTAATGAAACGTTTCACAACCGAGGGAGCCCGCCATGCCCCTGCACAAACGAACGCGCGCGGCCGCCACCGCGCTCGTGTCGCTCGCCGCGCTGATACTCGTGGCGCCCCCGTCCCCGGCCGCCGCGGCCACACCGGTCGCCCTGTCCGGGGCGCACTGGATCTGGTACCCCGAGGGCGACCCGCACGTCAGCGTGCCCGCCGCGACCCGCTACTTCCGCAAGACCTTCACCGTCGCGGCCGGTGCCGTCAGCGACGCCCAGCTCGTCGTCACCGGTGACGACACGGTCGACGTCTGGCTCAACGGGCGGCCCCTCGCCGGCTCGCAGCGGGTCACCGACTCCTGGAAGAACGCCGTCTACGTCGACCTGCAGAGCGCGCTCACGAGCGGCACGAACACCCTGGCCATCGCCGCCCGCAACACCACCGCGGGGCCGGCCGGGGTGCTCGGGCACGTGCGCGTGGTGACCGCGGGCGGCCAGGCCGACCTGGTCACGGACGCGAGCTGGAAGACCGCGCAGAGCGCTCCGGCCGGCTGGGAGCAGCCCGGCTTCGGCGACGGCGGCTGGGCGGCCGCGACCGACCTGGGGCTCTACGGGTCCTCGCCGTGGAACTCGTCCGTCGTGCTGCCTGACCCGAACGCCGCCTCGCCGCTGAGCGTCGCGAGCGCGACGGTCGAGCACAGGGTCAACCCGCTCGGCGTCGACGCCGCGCGGCCGCTGTTCGGGTGGAGGCTGAGCGCCGCCGCGGGGCAGCAGGAGCAGGGGGCGTACCAGATCCAGGTCTCCACCACCAGCGCGAACACCGCCGACGTGTGGGACAGCGGGCGGGTCGCCTCGAGCAACCAGGTCGACGTCGCGTACGCGGGTCCGGCGCTGGCGAGCATGCGCGGGTACTTCTGGCGCGTGCGGGCCTGGGACACGCAGGGCCGCGCGGGGGCCTGGTCCGCGACCCAGTCGTTCGAGACGGCGCTGCGCAGCCCGGCCTCCGAGTGGACCGCGGACTTCGTCGGGGCGCCCGCGACCGGCGCCGACGTCTCCGGGGCCACGTGGATCTGGTACCCCGAGGGCGACCCCGCCGCCGGTGTGCCCGCCGCGACCCGGTACTTCCGCCGCACCTTCACCCTGACCGGCGCCCCGTCGAGCGCGACGCTCGTGGTGACCGGCGACGACACGGCCGACGTGTGGGTCAACGGCGTGCAGGCCAGCTCCTCGCCGCGGGTCACCGACTCGTGGAAGCGGGCGGCGACGCTCGACCTGGCCGGGCGGCTCACCAGCGGTACGAACACCATCGCCATCTCGGCGCAGAACACCACGCAGTCGCCGGCCGGCGTGCTGGCCAAGCTGACCGTCGCCGGTGGGCCGACGATCACCAGCGACGCCGCGTGGAAGTCGAGCACCACGAACCCGAGCGGCTGGAACACGACCGGCTTCAACGACTCGGCGTGGCCCGCGGCCCAGGCGATCGCGGCCTACGGAACCGGGCCGTGGGGCTCCAACGTGCTCGTGGTCAAGCCGACGCCGCTGGTGCGCAAGGGCTTCACGGTGAGCAAGGCGGTGGCGTCGGCGCGGCTGCTGACGACCGCGCTCGGCCTGCACGAGACGCGGCTCAACGGGGCCAAGGTCGGCGCCGACGTGCTCGCGCCGGGGTGGACCGACTACAACAAGCGGCTGCAGTACAAGGAGTACGACGTCACCGGGCAGATCCGCCAGGGCGCCAACGCGCTCGGGGCCTACGTCGGCAACGGCTGGTACTCCGGCAACGTCGGCTTCGCGGGCAGCCAGCTCTACGGCACCCAGCCGTGGTACTCCGCCCAGCTGGTGATCACGTTCACCGACGGCACCACGCAGACCGTCAAGACCGACGGCACCTGGAAGGTCACCACGGGCCCGATCCGATCCGACGACTTGTACGGCGGGGAGACCTACGACAACCGCATGGCCATCGCGGGCTGGGACGGCGCCGGCTTCAACGACGCCGCGTGGTCCTCGGTCGCGGTGCGCGGCGGCGCGAAGCCCAACCTCGTCGCGCAGGTCGACAACGGCGTCACCGTCCAGCAGGACTTCCGGCCGGTCGCGATCACCCAGCCACAGCCCGGCGTGTGGGTGCTCGACCTCGGGCAGAACTTCACCGGCTGGGACCGGCTGACGATGAGCGCCCCGGCCGGCACCACGGTGCAGCTGCGCCACGCCGAGGTGCTCAACCCCGACGGGACCATCTACACGGCGAACCTGCGGGGGGCGGCGGCGACGGATCGGTACACCTTCAGCGGCTCCGGCACCGAGACCTACGAGCCCCGATTCACCGTGCACGGGTACCGGTACGTCGAGCTCACCGGCCTGCCGTCCGGCTTCACCCCGACCGCGGACACGCTGACCGGCCGCGCGGCGTGGACGAGCGGCGCACAGTCCGGCACGTTCACCACGTCCAACGCGATGCTCAACCAGCTGGCGAAGAACATCCTGTGGGGCGAGCGCGACAACATGCTCTCGATCCCGACCGACTGCCCGCAGCGCGACGAGCGGCTGGGCTGGACCGGCGACATCGCGGCGTTCGTGGCCACGTCCACGTTCAACCTCGACGTGCACGGCTTCCTCGACAAGTTCGCCGACGACCTCACCGACGCGCAGCACGCCGACGGGGCGTTCACCGACGTGGCTCCGGGCGTGTCCGCGGGGGCCGGCACCGCCGGGTGGGGCGATGCCGGGGTGATCGTGCCGTACACCCTCTGGCAGCGCTACGGCGACGTGCGCGTGGTCGACGAGCACTTCGCGGCCATGGCCAAGTGGGTCGACTACCTGCGGGCCACCTCGGGCAGCGACCTGATCCGCAACGTGTCGACCTACGGCGACTGGCTCAACGTCAACGACAACACCGCCCAGGACGTCATCTCGACCGCGTTCTTCGCGTGGTCGGCGCGGCTGGTCTCGCGGATGGCCGCGGCGACCGGGCGCACCGCCGAGGCGACCTCGTACGGGCAGCTCGCCGACCAGGTCGCGGCCGCGTTCACGAACCGGTTCGTGGCGGCCGACGGCACGGTCAGCGGCAACACGCAGACCGGGTACGTCCTCGCGCTCGCCTTCGGCCTGCTGCCCACCAACCGCGTGCAGGCCGCGGCGGACAAGCTCGCCGCGAAGGTCGCCGCGACCGGCGGCCACCTCTCCGTCGGCTTCCTCGGCGTGGAGAACCTGCTGCCGGTGCTGGCGAACAACGGCCACGCCGACACCGCCTACCAGATCCTCACGCAGCCCGGCTTCCCCGGCTGGGGCTACATGATCAACAAGGGCGCGACCACGATCTGGGAGCGCTGGGACGGCATCCGCACCGACGGCTCGTTCAACGACCCGGGCATGAACTCCTTCAACCACTACGGCCTCGGCTCCGTGGGCGACTTCCTGTACCGCCAGGTCGGCGGCGTCGCCCCCGCGTCCCCCGGCTACGGCGCGCTCACGATCGCGCCCCAGCCCGGCGGCGGCCTGACCTCGGCCAAGTCGTCGTACGACACCCCGTACGGCGGTGCGGTCAGCGACTGGTCCATCTCCGGCGGCACCCTGACTCTGCGGGTGACGATCCCGGCGGGCACGACGGCGACGGTCAAGGTCCCGACGTCGAACGCGGCCTCGATCAGCGCCCCGGCCCAGGCGGTCCCGACCGCCGCGGCGACCTACTACCTCCCGTCCGGCTCCTACACCTTCACGGCCACTGCCTGACCGGCCCCCGGCGCGGGACACTCAATCGCATGAGTGTCCCGCGCCCCTTCTTCATCGACGGTGCAACGCTCCCGGCGACGACGCCGCCGAAGCTGACCGGCCCGTGGTCGCCCGCCGACACCCGCATCGACCGGGCGGTGCTCGTTCCGCTCCCGTCCGGGCACGCCCCCGAGGACGTGGCGGTCGACCCGTCCGGAGCGGTCTTCACGGGCAGCCACGAGGGCGTCGTCTGGCGGCTTCGCGACGGCGCGTTCGAGCGCCTGGCCGAGACCGGCGGGCGTCCCCTGGGCATCGAGCACGACCCGGGCGACGACTCCCTGATCGTCTGCGACGCGCACCACGGCCTGCTCCGCCTCACCCGCGACGGCGCCGTGCGGGAGCTGACCCGCTCGGCGGCCGGCACCGAGATCCTGTTCTGCAACAACGCGGCGATCGCCCGGGACGGCACCGTCTTCTTCAGCGACTCCTCGAGCCGCTTCCCGCTGGCGCACTGGCGCCGCGATCTGCTGGAGCACCGCCCGAACGGCCGCGTGCTGGCCTACGACCCGGCCGCGCGCACCACGACGGTCGTGGCCTCCGGGCTGTACTTCCCCAACGGCGTGGCCCTGACCCCGGACGACTCGGCCCTGCTCGTGTGCGAGACGGTCGCGCACCGCCTCACGCGCATCGACCTGCCCTCGGGCACCGCCACCGTGCTCACCGACCTGCCCGCCTACCCCGACAACATGTCCCCGGTCGGCGACGGCACCTTCTGGATCGCCCTGGCCAGCCCGCGCGTCGCGATCGCGGAGCGGCTGCTGCCCTACCCCCGCGTGCGCAAGGCGGTCGCGGTCCTGCCCACGTGGTTGCAGCCCCGGCCGGGCAAGCACACGATCGCGGCCCTGGTGGATGCGGACGGCACGGTGCTGCGCACGCTGCACAGCCCGGCGGGCCACTACCCGATGCTGACCGGCGTCCGCCAGTCCGGCGACCGGCTGTGGTTCGGCAGCCTGACCGAGCGCTCCCTGGCCCACGTCGACCTCGACTAGCGGCCGCCTCGGAGCGTCAGTCGGTCTCGGGTTGCTGGACGGGCAGGACGCGCGTGCGGTCCTCGTCCGGCTCGTCCGGGGCCGGTGCCGGGTCGGGCGCGGACGAGGACTCGCCGCGGGCCTCCTCCAGGGCCGCCGTCAGGGCCGCGTTGATGCGCGAGCCGCCGCGCTTGAAGCCGAGCTGCTTGCGCGCCTCCTCCACGACCTGCTCCTCGGTGCGCAGCAGCGTGTCGGACTCGATCCAGCGGATCAGGTCCACGAGGAGGGCGTGGGGGTATTCGGCGATCGGGCGGCCCGGCTCGAACTCCGGGCGGGGCGAGGACGGGCGGTCCGGCTCCGGTTCGTCGAGGTGCAGGACCACCGTCGGCTCGTTCGTGCGGCGGGCCTCCACCGCGGCCACTGCCTCGTCGTAGGCGGCCCGGGCGCGCGCGGTCTCCGCCTGCGGGTCGGCGAACCAGTCCGTCGACCAGATGCGGTGGAAGCGCCAGCCCAGGCGCTCGAGCTGCTCCTGCCGCAGCCGGTCGCGGTCGCGGGCGGTGCTCGCGGCGTGGTAGGCCTCGCCGTCCGTCTCGATGGCCAGGACCATCTCGTTCGGGTTGGTGGGATGGGCGCAGGCGAAGTCGATGGCGAAGCCGGCCACGCCGAAGCGCGGGGTCACCGGGACGCCCGCGGCCGTGAGGCGGCGCTCGACGTCGGCCTCGAAGGCGCCCAGGGCGGGGCGCTCGGCGGCGGCGGGGCTCAGCGAGGTGCCGCCGGACTCGGTGTACTCCAGGTAGGAGCGCAGCAGCCGCACCCCGTCGCTGGTCGAGCGGGCCGGGTCCATGTCGGCGGCGGTGAACGAGCTCACCAGGGTCATCCGGCGCCGGGCCCGCGTCACGGCCACGTTCAGCCGGCGTTCCCCGCCTGGGAGCAGGAGCGGGCCGAAGCGGTACAGCAGGCGCCCCTGGGCGTTCTTGCCGTAGCCGATCGACAGGATGATCGCGTCCCGCTCGTCGCCCTGGACGCGCTCGAGGTTCTTGACGAAAAAGGGCTCCGCCGCCGTCTCGGTGAAGAAGGCGTGCAGTTCGGGGCGGGCCGCCAGCACCCGGCGCAGGGCCAGGTCGATGCGCTCGGCGTGGGTGATGCCCATCGTGATGACGCCCAGCGACTCGTTCGGGCGGACCTGGGCGTGCTGCAGGATCAGCTCCACCACGCGGTCGACCTCGGCGGTCACCGAGTCGGGGGCGGACTCGTCGGCCGCGCCGGACACGTGGACGTGCGCGACGCTGCCCTCCCCCGCGACGCCCGGGAAGGTGACGAGGGAGCCCTCGTAGATGTGGGCGTTGGAGAACCCGATCAGCCGGTCGTCCTGGCTGCGGTAGTGCCAGCGCAGCAGGTACCCGGGCAGCAGGGCGCTCAGCACGTCGAGGATGGATTCGTATCCGGACGTGAGGGACAGGTCGATGGAGCCGTCCGCGTTGACCCCGAGCGGATCGGTGCCGCCGCTCTCCTCCGCGGCCGTGAAGAACGACGTCGGCGGGAGCTGGTGCTCGTCGCCGGCGACCACGACCTGCCGGCCGCGCAGCAGGGCGGGCACGGCATCGGCCGGCGTGACCTGGCTGGCCTCGTCGAACACGACCACGTCGAACAGGTCGGCCTGGGGCGGGAGCAGCTGGGAGACCACGAGCGGGCTCATCGCCCAGCAGGGCCGCAGCGCGGTGAGCATGTGCGGGGCGGCCGCGAAGAGCTGACGGATCGGCAGGTGGCGGCGCTTCAGGTTGGCCTGGTGCTCGACGAGGCGGCTCTCGTCCGGGTGCTCGTCGCGGACCTTGGTGATGTGCTCGGCCACGGCCCGCAGCACGCGGGTGGCGGTGGCGTCGATGTGGCGGTGGTCGGCGTCGCGGTATTCGGCGACGGTCCGCGCGTGCAGGGGCCCGTCGAACGCGCCCACCCGCGGGTCGGTGAAGTTCAGGTGCTGCAGGATCGAGGCGAGCCAGCAGGCGTCGAAGACCGCGGCGGCCTGGTCGGCATCGGCCCGCCGGGCCTGGAGGTCGTCCACCAGCTCGTGCAGGCCGGCCCGGGCGAACGCGTCGGCCAGCTCGTTGAGGCGGGGCACCCGGCGCAGGGTGCGCTCGTCGGCGGCCAGGGCCTGCGCGGTGCGGGCCAGGCGGTCGAGGTCCATGGTGAGCAGGGGGATGTGCACGCAGTACCGCTGCAGCTCCTGCACTTCCCGGTCGAGCGCGTCGAACGCGGCCCGGGCGCGGGGAAGCTCGTCGGGGAGGCGCGGCACGCCACCCCACTGCTCCCGCTGGCGGTGGGCCACGGCCAGGCCCTCGAAGAGCTGCTCGGCGCTCGGGGTCCCGCCGCCGCGCCAGAGCCCGGCGGCCTGCTTGCGCAGCTTGCGCCGGGCCCACCAGCCCAGGTCCGCGACCCGCAGGTATGGGCTCAGATCCGCCTGGTACACCTCCGGCCGGAAGACGCTGAGCGTGGCCGCGATCTGCTCGAGGAACGCGAACTGCGCCCGCCAGCCGGTCACGTTCGACGGGCGGGGCAGGCCGGTCTGGGCCGCGACGTATTCCAGCGCGGGCCGCGTCTCGGGCAGCGTGCGCCCGGACAGGCGCTCGGCGAGCTCGAAGGCGGCCTGGGCCTCCTGCGGGGTGTGGACCTCGGCCCCGACCCAGCCGGACTGCTGCTCGGTCAGGGCGAACCCGCCGACCGTGGCGTAGTCGCGCAGCTGCTCGCGGATGCGCCGGGCGCCCGCCTCGTCGAGGCCGGCCAGGACGGGGCCGCGCAGCCGGACGGCGGTCATCGGGGTGACGAGCGCGTTGAGCCGGATCAGCTCGGTCTGGGCCTGGAACGCCGAGATCCCCCACGGGCCCCGGATCTGGTGCATGGCCTCGTCGTGGTCGTTGAGCGCGGCCCGCCGGGCGGTCAGCGTCTCGTGCAGCACCGCCAGGTCGGGCTGGGCGATGCGGGCCGCGGAGTCGAACGCGGCCTTGAGGTCGGCGGCGACCTTTCTCCTGGAGGTCGTACCGTCGTGCACGTCCATCACCAGGTTGCCCAGGCCGCGCCGGGTCAGCCGGTCGGTCACGGCGGTGATCGCCGCGCGCTTCTCGGCCACGAACAGCACCCGCTTGCCCTGGGCGACCAGCGACGCGATGAGGTTGGCGATGGTCTGGCTCTTGCCGGTGCCGGGCGGGCCCTTGATCACGCTGTGCTGGCCGGCGAGGACGGCGTTGATCGCGTAGTTCTGCGAGGAGTCGGCGTCGAGGACCAGGAACTCGTCCTCCGGCGGGATCCAGTCCGGGTCGCGCACGGCGATGCCCGACGCCGGGCGCAGCGCGGCCTGGGCGTCGCGGTCGCCGGCGATGGCCGCGATGACGTCGTGCTCGATCAGCGCCCGGGCGCCGACCCGCAGGTCGGTGACCATCGGCAGCTTGGCGTAGGAGAAGGTGCCGAGCACGAACCGGGGCGTGACGGCGAAGCCGCGGACCCGCCCGGCGGTCTCCTTGGCGAGCCGTTCGTACAGCGGCTGGGGATCGAATCCGGAGGCGTAGCTGACCAGCTCCTCGAGCTCGTCGGCGTCGACGCGGATACCGAAGTCCTCCTCGAGCAGCTGCAGCAGCGTCGGGTTGAGCTCCAGGTCGCCCTGCAGGGTGAGGTCGAAGTCGTCCTCGGCCGCGCCGCGGGCACGCAGCTGGGCCGAGCGCAGCAGCACCGGGGCGGCCGGCGCGGCCCCGGCACCGGGGGCCGGGGTCCAGGTGGCGCTGCCGATCGCGGCGAAGCACGTCTCGATGCCCCGCTCCTCGGTGAGCTCGCGGGCCTTGTTGCGGATCGTGCGGGCCCGCTTGATCGCGGCGGCGTGGGCGTCCGGCTCCGGGAACAGCTGGCCGAGCGGCAGCGTGCGCCCGCCCAGCAGCGCCTGCTGGGCCACCGGATCGGCGCTCGTCAGGTCCAGGGTGCCCGCGCGCAGGTCGCGGTAGTACAGCAGCGTGTTGCGGCCGCCGAGGTCGATCAGCTGCGACCGCCAGCGACGGGCCGCCTCCTGAACGAGCGCGCCCCTAGCTTCCTCCACGAGCAGAGCGTATCCGTCCTGGCAAGTGATTGATCGGGACCTTTACTGTTAACAAACCTTCGCGTAATCTTCCCCGCCAAGGGCGCCCTAACCCCCTTCTACCCGAGGCAGGACCATCGTGCGGAGACTGCGAATCGGGGTGATCGCGGCCGTCCTGGCGACCGCCGCGGCCACCGTCATCTCACAAACGCCGGCGTTCGCCGCGGCCGCCACCGCGACGTTCACGAAGACCTCGACCTGGGGCACCGGCTACGAGGCGAAGTACACGATCACCAACGGCACCGGGTCGACGATCAACGGCTGGACGGTCGCGTTCGACCTGCCCTCCGGCACCTCCATCAGCTCCTCGTGGGACAGCAACCGGACCGGCTCGACCGGGCACATCGTCGTCACCAACAGCTGGAACGGCACGATCGCCCCCGGCGGCACGGCCAGCTTCGGCTTCGTGGCCGCCGGCAGCGGCGACCCGGCCAACTGCACGCTGAACGGCGCCTCCTGCTCCGGCGGCACCACGACGCCGGGCGCCCCGGGCGCGCCGGGCAACCTGCGGGTCACGGCCACGACCAACACCAGCCTCGCGCTGGCGTGGAACGCCTCGACGGGGAGCCCGACCGGGTACCGCGTCTACGAGGGCACCACGGTGAAGGCCACGGTCACCGCGACCAGCACCACGATCTCCGGCCTGACCGCGGGCTCGACGCACACGTACACGGTCAAGGCGTACAACGCCCAGGGCGAGTCCGCGGCGTCGAACAGCATCACGGCCACCACGACCGGGGGCACCACCAACCCGCCGGCCGGCGGCGCGGCGGCCCCGTACCTGTACCAGTGGGGCGACCCGCCGAACCCGCAGACCGTGCAGTCGGCGACCGGCATCAAGTGGTTCACGCTCGCGTTCGTGCTCGCCAGCGGCGGCTGCAACCCGGCGTGGGACGGCAGCCGTCCGCTCACCGGCGGCGTGGACCAGACCGTCATCAACCAGGTGCGGGCCGGCGGCGGCGACGTGATCCCGTCCTTCGGCGGCTGGTCCGGCAACAAGCTCGGCCCGAACTGCTCGACCCCGCAGGCCCTGGCCGGCGCCTACCAGACCGTGATCAACGCCTACGGCCTCAAGGCGATCGACATCGACATCGAGAACACCGACGAGTTCGAGAACGACACCGTTCGCAACCGGATCGTCGACGCGCTCAAGATCGTCAAGCAGAACAACCCGAGCCTGAAGGTCATCGTCACCTTCGGCACGGCGACGACCGGCCCCGGCTACTACGCGCAGCAGCTCATCAGCCGCGCCGCCTCGACCGGCGCCGGGATCGACGTCTTCACCATCATGCCGTTCGACTTCGGCGGCGGCGCGAACATGTACCAGAGCACGGTGAGCGCCTCCGAGGGCCTCAAGACCATGCTCAAGTCCGCCTTCGGGTGGGACGACGCGACCGCCTACAAGCACATGGGCATCTCCGGCATGAACGGCCTGTCCGACCAGCAGGAGAACACCACCCCCGCGCAGTGGCAGCAGATCCGCGACTACGCGCAGAACAACCACCTGGCCCGCCTGGCCTTCTGGTCGGTCAACCGCGACCGCGGCTGCGCCGGCGGCGGCGTGGTGTCCAACTGCTCGGGCATCGCCCAGAACACCTGGCAGTTCACGCAGATCACGGCGACCTTCACGGGCTGACGGCTCGCCGCCGCGTTCCGCGACGCAGGGGGCTCACAGCGTGAGCCCCCTGCGGTCCGGATGCCGCCCCAGCCAGTTCGTGTAGCGCTCGTTGCGCCGGACGGCATCCGCGTAGGACTCGATCGCGTACGCCCAAACCTGGCCCGCCAGATCCGCCGCGGGACCGTCGGGCAGCCAGCCCAGCATCTGCCGCCAGTGCAGCGGCGCGTCCGCGATCGGCACGGTGACCAGCCCCGCCATCGGCCGCAGCGTCGCCTGGCACAGGCCCACCGCATCCCCGGACTCGATCAGGTCGATCGCCCCGCGCACCTCGGTCTCGAAGAGCACCTTCGGGGTGAACCCGGCCCGCGCGCAGGCCGCCGCGTGGCACGCCGAGAAGCACCCGTCCCCGGGCGCGGCCACCCACTGCGCCTCGGCCAGCTCCGACAGCTCCACCTCGTCCCGCCCCGCGAGCTCGTGCCCCTCGGGCAGCAGCAGGAAGACGGGATCGGCCGCGACCACGCGCCAGGCCAGCCCCCGGTCGGTCACCGGCGGTGCGTCCCCGCACGCGCCGACGAGCACGAAGTCCAGCTTTCCGGCCAGCACGAGATCCCCCAGCTCCGACGCCGACCAGGACGCGTGCGTGGTGATCTGGGCGGCCGGGTGGTTGCTGGTGATCCGGTGCACCAGACCGCCCAGGATCGGGCCGTTGACCGCCCCGATCCGGTACCGCCCCGCCGGCTCGGCCGCGCTGGCCAGGCGCGTCGCCTCGTCCTGCAGTCCCTTCACCGCCGGCAGCAGCACCCGGGCCCGGGCCAGCACCAGCTCCCCCAGCGGCGTTGCCCGCGCGCCGCGCCGGTCCCGCTCGAACAGCGCCCCGCCCAGCGCGCGCTCGATGCGCTGCAGCTGAGCGGTGAGCGCCGGTTGGGCGAGCCCGAGCACGGACGCGGCCTTGGTCACGCTGCCGGCGTCCGCGATCGCGCATACGACCCGCAGATGCCGCAGCTCCAGTTCCATACAGAGACGGTAGGGCCGTCGCGCCCCTGGCAGAAGGCCCTAAAACATCGAGACACACCGTTTTTACTTGGCACATACCCCTGGGGGGTATACAGTCCGATGTCATGGAATCCCTGACGCGACAAGCTGTGACCGCGACGCTGCACTGCCTGACCGGCTGCGCGATCGGCGAGGTCCTGGGCATGGTCCTGGGCACGGCCCTGGGCTGGGGCAACACCGCGACGATCGTCGTGTCGATCGCCCTGGCCTTCGCCTTCGGCTACGCGCTGACCCTGCGCTCGGTCCTGTCGGCGGGCCTGACCCTGCGCGCGGCCCTGCCGGTGGTCCTGGCCGCGGACACGGCGTCGATCGCCACGATGGAGCTGGTCGACAACGGCGTGGTCCTGGCCATCCCCGGCGCCATGGACGCCGGCCTGGCCGACGTCCGGTTCTGGCTGAGCCTGCTGATCTCCCTGGTCCTGGCCTTCGCGGTGACGGTCCCGGTGAACCGCCTCCTGATCGCGCGGGGCCGCGGCCACGCGGTGGTCCACCAACATCACCATTAGTCTTGGGGCGATGATCCCCCGCTGGTCCGCAACGGCATCCGCGGCGACGGGCTGCACCGGCGCCGCGGGCCTGGCGGCCGCGGTGGCGACCTCGCCGCCGGCGACCTACGTGTCGGAGTCCGGCGTCCCGGGCGCCCCGCACGCGGGGCTGTACGCGGCGAGCATGCTGTTCCTGGCCCTGTCGCTGGCCCTGCTGGCGGTCCCGGCGCGGCGGTCCTGCTGGCTGATCGCCGCCTCCCTGGCCCTGGCCGCCCCGCTGGCCGCCGTGTCGAGCGCGGTGCACTGCAGCCCCGGCTGCCCGCTGCCGCCCTACGAGTCCCCGGCGACCCGCGACCTGGTCCACGCCGCGGCCGCGATCGCCGCGCTGCTGCTGTGCGCCCTGGCCATCCTCCTGTACTCCCTGCGACCTCCGCCGGACCGCTGGACCGGCCGGCTGGGGATCGCGGTCGCCTACCCCCCGCTGCTGCTCTCGGCGGCCGGCATCCTCTTCGCCGGCCGCTCCTTGTTCACGGGCGTGATGGAGCGGGCGGCCCTGGTCGCGGTCTCGGCGTGGGTGGTCCTGACGGCGATACGCCACTCGAAGAGGCCGTGAGCATGCCCCGGACGGTCGTGGTCACCGGGGCCAGTGCGGGCATCGGCCTGGCCGCGGCCCGCCGCTTCGCCGAGGCCGGCGACCGCCTGATCCTGCTCGGGCGCAACGAGTCCCGCCTGTCCGCGGCCGCCGCGCAGCTGCCCGGATCCGTCCCCGTGCGGGCCGACTTCGCCGACCTCGACCAGGTCCGGCGGGCCGCCGCGGAGGTCAGATCGGCCTGCGACCGGATCGACGTCCTGGTCAACAACGCCGGCGGCCTGTACCGCGGCCCACGCTCCCTGGTCGTGAACCACCTGGCGGGGTTCCTGCTGGCCCACGAGCTCGAGGACCACCTGCGCGCGGCGGGCACCTCGCGGCTGATCACCACCGCGTCGCTGGCCGAGGCCTGGGGCGTCCTCGACGTCGACGACCCGCTCCGGGCCTCCCTCGCGCACCGGGCGCGCTGGCTGGCGTACGGCTCGTCGAAGCAGGCCAACATCCTCTTCACCCGCGAGGCGGCACACCGCTGGGCACCCGGCGGCGTGCTGCCCACCGCGTTCTTCCCGGGCCTGGTGCGCAGCCGGTTCGCGTCGAGCAGCCCGCTGTTCATGCTGGGCAAGCTCGTCCCGGTGCTGTTCACCACGCCGGACCGGGCGGCCGACACGCTGCGGTGGCTGGCCGACGCTCCGGCGAGTGAACTCGTCCCCGGCGGATACTACTTCCGCCGCGAGCTCTTCCCGGCCACCCCGCGCTCGACCAGCCGGGACCGTGCGGCCCGCCTGTGGCAGTCGTCGCTCGAGGCGGCCGGCCTGCCATCAGTTCGGTAGCGGAATCTCCGACCACGCCGCCTCCGGGCCGGGGTTCGCGGTGAAGTCGTAGCGCACGCCCGGCTCACCGATCGCGACCAGCGCCGCCGAACCCGAGCCGTAGAGCAGCCCCGCCACCTCCTTGCGGACCAGCAGCGGGCGTTCGGCCGCGCCCGTGAACTCGCCGCCCGCCAGCAGGTCCAGCCAGTCTCCCCAGGCCTGCGCGGAGGGCAGGCCCGGCTTGGGGTCGGCAGCGGAGGCCGTGGCCAGCGGGGCGAACGCGTTGACGTCGATGCCCTGGTTCACGATCACGTGGTTGCCCGGTTCGAGCAGGGTGTGGGTCACCCGCACGCCGTCCCACGACGTCACCGCGATCTCCGTCGGTTCGGCTCGCACCAGGTGGAAGGCGTCGAAGGAGCGCAGCACGTCGTCCTCCGGCGGGAAGTGGGCCAGCGGCAGCGAGCCCCGGGTCGGGCGGTCGCCGGCCGGCGGGAGCGGCGGGTAGCCGTTCAGCAGGGCCGTCACGCTCGGGCGGGCCGGGTCCACGGCCAGCCAGGTGCCGCCCGCGGTGCTGTCCCGGCCGCCGAAGCGGCCCGGCCAGTGTTCGGCCGGGGGCTCCCACGGGCGGGCCAGGTACTCGTCGCGGACCGCGGCCAGGAGAACCGGCCACGTGGCGTCGGGGTCGAACCGGAGGAGCACGGTGCACATGAACCGGAACGTTATGCCAAGTGCGGGAGTAGGAGAACTCAGGCGACCCCGACGCGCGCGCTCAGCCAGTTCGCGAACTCGTCCGCGGGCAGCGGCTTGGAGATGTAGAAGCCCTGCACCAGGTTGCAGCCCTCCTGCCGCAGATGGTGCAGGGTCTCCTCGTCCTCCACGCCCTCCGCCACCACCATCAGGTCGAGGGCGTGGCCGAGCTGCACGGCCGAGCGCACCACCGCCCGATCGCGATGGTCCACGGCGATGCGCTGCACGAAGGAGCGGTCGATCTTCATCTCGTGGATGGGCAGTTCGCGGAGGCGGCCCAGGGACGAGTAGCCGGTGCCGAAGTCGTCGATGGCGAGCTTCACCCCGAGGGCGTGCAGCCGGTCGAGGATCACGAGGGCGCCGGTCGGGTCGGCCATGATGCTGCTCTCGGTGATCTCCAGCGTGAGGGCACTGGCCGGGACGCCGGCCTGGCCGAGCAGGCGGGCCACGATGTCGGGCAGGTCCGACTCCTGCAGGGAGTTCGGCGAGAGGTTCACGGCGACGTGGATGTCGTGGCCCGCGCGCCGCCACGCAGCGCACCGGCGCAGGGAGACCTCGAGCACGTGCAGGGTCAGGGGGCGGATGAGGCCGGAGTGCTCGGCGAGCGGGATGAACTCGTCGGGCGGGACGAAGCCGTGCTCGGGGTGGTGCCAGCGGGCCAGGGCCTCGGCGCCGACGACCGCGCCGGTCGCGGTGGACAGCTTGGGCTGGAAGACCACGACGAGGTCGTGGCGCTGGATGGCCTCGCGCAGGTCGGCGACCATGGCGAGCCGGCGCGGGCTGTTGCGGTCGTCGTCGCTGGTGTAGACGCGCACGCCGGTGTGGGTCGTCTTGGCCACGTACATCGCCACGTCCGCGCGCTGGATGAGCGTCTTGGCGTCGTGGCCGTGCTCGGGCGCGAGGGCGATGCCGATGCTGCAGCGCGCGTTGAGCCGCAGGTGCCCGATCGGGATCGGGTGCTCCATCGCGGCGCCGAGGTCGTCGCCGACGGCGATGGCGACCTCGCGCGTGCGGATGTTCGGCAGCAGTACCGCGAACTCGTCCCCGCCGAAGCGAGCCACCGTGCCGCGGTCGCCGAGCCGCTCCTGGAGGCGCTCGCCGACGAGCCGCAGCAGTTGGTCGCCGACGTCGTGGCCGAGGGCGTCGTTGACGTCCTTGAACCGGTCGAGGTCCATCAGGAGCACGGCGACGGGGGT
Organism: Dactylosporangium sp. NPDC000244; assembly: GCF_040300725.1. Classification (NCBI taxonomy): domain Bacteria; kingdom Bacillati; phylum Actinomycetota; class Actinomycetes; order Micromonosporales; family Micromonosporaceae; genus Dactylosporangium; species Dactylosporangium sp. NPDC000244. The sequence continues at coordinate 58,383 of NZ_JBEPEH010000032.1, read as the reverse complement.
GCCGGCGGAGCGCAGCCGGTCGGTGAGCGCCTGGAAGCGCTGGCGGTTGGGCAGGCCGGTGAGCGGGTCGTAGTTGGCCAGGTGCTCCTTCTGCGCGACCTCGCGGCGCAGGTCGTCGAGGAGCCGGGCCTTGGTCAGCGAGAGGCTCGCGTGGTTGGCCAGCGCCTGGAACAGCCGCACGTGCTGCTCCCCGAAGGTGGGGATGTCGGGCAGGCTGTCGGCCACGAGGAGCACGCCGGATTCGCCGTCGTTCAGCGGTACCGGCACGGCGATGCCGTCCTCGACGGACCCGATCACGCGGCTGCCCTTGGCCACGAGCACCGGCTCGCCGCCCCGGGCGGGCTGCCACCACGCGGTCTCGGGTAGGGCCTCGGCGGTGCCGATCTCGAAGATGTTCGCCCCGTGCATGCGCAGCCGCACGTGGGCGCCGCCGGCGTCGGGGATGATGAGCTCGGCCCGCTCCGCGCGCAGCTGGTCGCGGGCCTGCTCGAGCACGATCCGGGCCACGCCGCGGGTGTCGAGCGGGCCGTCGAGGGCGCGCGTGAACGCGTACAGCTCCTCCACCTGCTGGTGGCCCTGGCTCTGGTGGACGAAGGCGCGGTAGGCGCGGTACGTGACGGCGCAGACGACGGCCAGCAGCGCGATGGCGCGGGCGTCGCGCTCGATGGCGAGGGCGCTGATGAGCCCGATGCTGGTGGTGATGGCCACGAGCGGGAGGCCCCGCAGGGTGCTGGGCAGCCGGCGCCACTCGCTGGGGTCGTCGTGCAGGGCGATCACGGCGGTGACGAGGACCGCGGCGATCACGTCGGAGAGCAGCATGGCGATCAGGACGTACAGCCACTCCTGGGGCCCGCTGGGCAGCACGGGTCCGGCGAGCATGCGCAGCAGCACGGTCGCGGCGGTGGTCTGCACCCCGAGGAGCGCGATGTTGAAGCCGAGCTTGACGCCGCGCTGGCGGCGCAGGACGGACAGGCCCACGACCCCGCCGATGAGGCGCACGCACAGCAGCAGCGTCGGGTCGACCGACAGCAGCCCGAGCACCATCGGGATCTCGCTGAGGCTCATCGCGTGGCCGCCGCGGCGCACCCGGACGTGGATCGCGAAGCCCTCGGTCAGCGCGAACGCCACGAGCAGGATCGCGAGGGGCACCACATCGGGAGCGGCGGGGAGGCCGACGGTCCGGACACGCAGCGCGTGGGCCGCGACGGTCGCGACGCCCAGCCAGAGACTGAGCGTCGCGACCCGCGCATCCGGGCGACCCCAACCGCGTACTTTCGTCATCATCGCCCTGTTTGTACGGTTAGTGCGGTGTTACTGCCAGATGGAGCTGGACCAGTAGCTCCCACTCCAAGTTCGGCCGCTCCAGGTGTTTCCTGACCAAGTTCGGCCGCTCCATGTGCGCCCGTCCCACGTGGCGCCGCTCCACGTGCGCCCGCTCCAGGTCCGGCCGTCCCAGTTGGTGCCCGACCAGGTGACCGAGCTCCAGGTCTTGGCCGTCGGCAGGCCCGGGAACTGGCCGGTGCTCATCGACGTGCCGGTCCAGGCCGCGCCGTTCCACGTGCCGCCGCTCCACGCGGTGCCGGCCGTGGCGGCCTTGCCCCAGGTGGTGCCGTTCCACGCCTTGCCCATGATGTCCTTCTCGCCGGTCAGCTCGACGCCGCTCGTCGGGTCGGCCACGTGGGCGGTGCCGCGGGACGCCTCGAGCGAGCCGGCCCCGGTGGACGCCACCCAGCTCTGGGCGGCCGCGGCCGCGGACGGCGTCGGCGCGTCGATGGCCCGCTTGATGTTCAGCGCGCCCGCCCCGCTGCCGAGCTTCTCGGCCTTGGGCATGACGTCGGCGGTGCTCGTGAGCAGCTTCTTCACCTGGTCCGGGGTGAGCGACGGGCGTTGCTGCAGCAGCAGCGCGACCGCGCCGGAGGTGATGGCCGCGGCCTGGGAGCTGCCGCTGCCGCGGAAGTAGCGGCCCGTGGTGTCGCCGGGCACGAGCCCGGTCGGGTAGTTCACGTCGACGTACGAGCCGGGGTCGCGCAGGCCGACGATCGAGCGCCCGGGCGCGGTCAGGTCGACCGAGCGGGTGGCGTTGCCGCGGCTGCTGAAGTCGGCCACGACGTCGTCGGCGCGCGACTCGGTGCCCTTGGAGTCGGCGGCGCCGACCGCGATGACGTACGGGTTCACCGCGGGCATCGACAGGTTGCTGCGGGTGGTGCCGTCGTTGCCGCCGGACACGACCACGGTGATGCCCTTCTTCCAGGCCGACTCCACCGCGTGGGAGAGCGGGTCGAGCTTCTCGTCCTGGTTGGAGTCGGTGCCGAAGGATAGGTTGAGGACCTTGATGTTCAGGCCCGGGTCGTTGCGGTGCTGCACGACCCAGTCGATGCCGGCGATCACCTGGGACACGTCGGTGGCCCCGTCGGCGGCGGCGACCTTGACGCTGAGCAGCGTCGCGTTCGGGGCCATGCCGGTGAAGTTGCTCGGGTCGCTGACCGTCAGCAGGTTCGTGAGCGGGTCGCGCCCGGCGATGAGGCCGGCCATGTGGGTGCCGTGGCCGAACGTGTCGGTGTAGCGCAGGTTGGACGCCTGCGACTCGAACGACAGGTCGGGGCCGTTGATGATCCGGGTGGTGTCGTTGAGGCCCGTCACCGGCGAGACGCCGGAGTCGATGAGCGCCACGCCGACGCCCGTGCCGGCGATGTTCCGGCCGGTCGAGTCGAGCTTCTTCCATACGTCGAGGGCGCCGGTGGCGCGCACGACGCTGAACATCGAGTTGGAGTCGCCGTCGGCGCGCCATCGGGCGGCGGAGAGGGAGACCGTGCCGTCCACGGTCACCCCGCGCACGCCGGGCGCGGTCTTGAGTGCGGACAGTCGCTGACTTGGTACCTCGGCCACGAAACCGTTCACGACGGACAGCGGCCGCCCGACCTTGCCGCCGGCGCGGGAGACCGCGAGGGCGGCCGCGTCGGGATCGTCGTACTCGACGATGACGCGGATCAGGCCGGCGGCGGTGGCCGTCGGGGTGGTGGCTGCGACCGCCGGCCCGCCCGGCGCGAACGCTCCGGCCGCGATCGCGAGGATCGCGGCAGATGCGGCGCCCAGTGCGCTCCGGTATCTGCTCGGCATGCGGGCCCCTTCCATGGGTTCATGACTAGCCGTGATCCATGGTTGGGCAGCGCGTAGCGTTCCGTTGTCAACAGATCGGTCGTACTTCACGCACGGTGCGTGACACCGAGCACTAGACCTCAGCCGGCGTACGCCGGATCGCCCCCGGTCCCGGCCGCGGGACGACGTCGCGGGGAGCGACCTCGTGGTGCCCGGCCTCGCAGACGAGCGTGGCGTGCACGTGGGCGCCGCAGTCGCGATGGACGGTCTCGAGGGGCGGGCCGCCCGGGTCGGCGAGGTAGCGGTCGCCCCATTCGCGGACGGCGACGATCAGCGGGTAGAGGTCGAAGCCCTTCTCGGTGAGGCGGTATTCGTCGCGGGCCCGGGACCCGGGCTCGCGGTAGGGCACCCGGCGCAGGATCCCGTTGTCCACGAGCACGCCGAGCCGGTTGGTGAGCACCTGCCGGGGCATGCCGGTGCGCTCCCGCATGTCGTCGAAGCGGAAGATGCCGTTGAAGACCTCCCGGAGCACGACGAGCGTCCACCGCTCCCCGAGGATCGCCATCGCGCGCCCGATCGTGCAGTTCTCGACGGACCACTCGAGTGCCCTAGGTCTCATGCAGTCAGGCTAACCCGGGGCTGAGTCCTGTTGACAGACCTAGCCTCGGGCCGCGACGCTGGCTCCATGACCCAGACCGAGGGCGACCTCCGCAGCCGCACGTTCTCGTGGTCCGACCCGATGCTCAACGCGGAGCAGCTGGGCCGGCGCAGCGGGCTGGAGCTGTTGCAGGCGATGCAGCGCGGCGAGCTGCCGGCCCCGCCGATCATGCACCTGCTCGGCACCGGGCGCCTCGACGCCGAGGAGGGGCGCGTCACGGTGACGCTGGAGCCGCAGGAGTACCACTACAACCCCCTCGGCACCGTGCACGGCGGGGTGCTGGCCACCCTGCTGGACACCGCCACGGGCTGCGCGGTCCACACGACCCTGCCGGCGGGCGTGGGGTACACGACGCTCGACCTCACCACCAAGTTCCTGCGCCCGGCCTCGATCGCCTCCGGCGTGCTGACGTGCGAGGGAACGGTGCTGTCGAAGGGGCGGCGCACGGCCCTGGCCCAGGCCCAGATCACCGACGGCCGCGGCGCGCTGATCGCCCACGCCACCTCGACGTGCATGCTGTTCGACATGCCGTGATTTGCGACAAGTCGGGCGCTTCGCGCCGCGACTTATCGGACTTATACCCCGGTCGGGCATAAATGCGAAATGTCGCGGCGCGGAGCGCCCGACATTTCGGTCACGAGCGGGACGACGACACCGGGTCGCGGCGGCCGGCCGGGACCAGGCTCTGGCCGGGGGTGATCACGATCTGGCGGGGCTGGGCGATCTGGGCCACCAGCAGGGTGCCGACGAGGCCGAAGAGCGCATAGCCGCCGAGCACGATCGCCGCGCGCTGGACGCCGGCGCCGTCGAAGTACACGATGCCGCGGATCGCCTCGGTGCCGAGACCCGGCGGCAGCCACTGGCCGATCGCCCGCCAGAACGGCGGGAGCAGCGGGGCCGGGTAGGCGCCGCCCGCGCTCGGGTTGCCGAGGACCACGAAGAGCAGGACCGTCAGGCCGGTACCGACGAAGCCGAACGCCGCCTGCAGCGCCATCGTGCAGCAGCCCGCGGCGAACACCAGCAGCGCGCCGAACCACCACAGCTGCGCGAAGTGGCCGTCCAGGGCCCCGAACAGCGAGCCCGCGACGAGCGCGCCGCCGACGCCGGACACGGCCGAGTAGACCGCCAGGGACAGCAGCCGGACCAGGGCCCGGTGCGGGTTGGCGGGGCGGGCGCCCTTGCTCATGCTCACCGCGAGGGCGACCAGGTATCCGCCCACGACCCAGCCCAGCGCGAGGTAGAAGCCGGAGAGGCCGCGCGCGTCGCCGAGCAGGGCCGGGCGAGCGTCCTCGGTCGTGAAGGCGCGCTCCTGGGCGTCCTCGAGCGGCGTGATGATCTGCTCGAGCACGGTGGCCACGCTCGCGCCGGCGGCACTCGCGACGATGAGCCGATCGGTGGCGTCGGTGTTGGAGACGACGAACGCCCCGTACACCTCGCGCTGGTCGATCATCCGGCGTGCGGCGTCCTCGCTGAACGCGGGTCGCGCGTCCAGCGGCTCGCCGGGCAGCCGGTCGAGCTTGCCGACCAGGTCGTCGAGCGCCTCGGGGGGCGCGGCGACGGCCACAGGAATCCGGTGCGGGGTCGGCTCGTGGAACGCCCCGATGTAGCTGGCGATGAACGCCATCTGCAGGGCCAGGACCGCGAGGACCAGCGCACCCGCGCGCGGCGTGACGCCGTCGCGCACTTCATGAAGAAATCCCGCTTTCACCACATTTGACGGTATCGTACGGGCGACTCCGGCGTGTCAGACTTGATCACTTTTGTCGGGAAGCGCCGTGGCCGGCAGGCACGGTTCGTCAGGAAGCGCGGAAGACCCACACCCGCATCAGGATGAACCGCAGCAGCGTGGTGACCGCGTTCGCGACCAGCAGCACGGCGAGCTCGGCCGCGTGCGCGTGCCCCGGCGCGGCCATGTTCAGCGCGGCCAGCGCGGCCGCGTTGAGCGCCAGCCCGAGGGCGAAGAGCAGCAGGCCCTGGAGCTGGTGGCGGATCGCGCCCTCACTGCCGCGGATGGCGAACGTGAGCCGGCGGTTGAGCGCGGTGTTGGCGATCGCGGTGCTCAGCAGCGCCACGAAGTTGGCGGCCTGGGCCCCGAGCGCCGGGCGCAGGAGGGCGTAGAGGGCCAGGAACGCCACGGTGGAGAGCACGCCGATGCCGCCGAAGCGCAGCAGCTGCGGCAGCATCCCGGCGGGGACGCCCTCGACCAGCGGGGCCCGCCCGAGCCGGCTGCGCAGCGCGGCGACCGGCACCTTCCCGGTGACCAGCGCCCGGCCCAGCCGCACGATGCCCTTGAGGTCGGCGACGGCGGTCGCGGCGATGTCGACCCGGCTGTCGGGGTCGTTGATCCAGTCGACCGGCACCTCGTGGATGCGCAGTCCGGCGCGCTGGGCGAGCACGAGCAGCTCGGTGTCGAAGAACCAGCCGGTGTCCTCGACGAGCGGCAGGAGCTGCTCGGCGACCTCCCGGCGGATGGCCTTGAAGCCGCACTGGGCATCGGAGAAGCTGGCGCTCAGGGTGGTACGAAGGATGCGGTTGTAACTGCGGGAGATGAACTCGCGCTTGGGCCCCCGCACGACCCGCGACCCGCGCGCGAGGCGGGTGCCGATCGACACGTCGGAGTGGCCCGACAGCAGCGGCGCGACCAACGGCAGCAGCGCGTTGAGGTCGGTGCTGAGGTCGACGTCCATGTAGGCGAGCACGGGCGCGTCGGAGGCGGACCAGGCCTGCTTCAGCGCGCGGCCGCGGCCCTTCTCGGCGAGCCGGAGCACCTCGACGCCGTCCAGCTCCAGGCTGAGCGCCCGGGCGACGGCGGCCGTGGCGTCGGTGCTGGCGTTGTCGGCGACGGTGATGCGAAAGGGGTACGGGAAGCTGTCCGCCAGGTGCCGGTGCAGGCGGCGCACGCAGGGCCCGAGATCGGCCTCCTCGTTGTAGACCGGGATGACGACGTCGAGGACGGCGCCGGTGTTGCGGGCGCCCGCGCCGACCGCGCGAGGAAGCGTCACACTGCTCATGCCCCGAAGCCTCCGGTCCGCACCTTCCGGCAACGTCCGGCGAACCTGTGCCCCGGCTGTGAGTGTCCGGGCCCTACCCGCTCGTGGCCTGGGCGAACTCGTCCGGCATCGGGGCCTCCACGGTCACCCGCGCGCCGTTGTGGTCGAACGACAGGCGCCACGAGTGCAGGAAGGTGCGGCCGGCCGGGCTCTTCTCGAACAGCGGGTCACCCACGATCGGGTGACCGATCCAGGCCAGGTGCACGCGGATCTGGTGGCGGCGGCCGGTGTGCGGATACGCCTCCAGCAGCGCGCGCTGCGGGGTCTGGTCGCGCACGGTGAAGGTCGTCGTCGACGGGTACGTCGGCACGGTGTCGAACACCGCCGACGCCGGCACGCTCCAGGTGCCGTCGGTGAGCACGATGCTCTCCCGGGGCGCCGCGATCCGGACCCGGTTCTTGCGCCCGACGCTCAGCGGCAGCTCGACGCGGCCGGACGGCGGCAGGTCGCCCGGGGCCGTCACCGCCAGATACGCCTTCTCCACCGTGCGCTTGTTGAACTGCCGCGTCAGGCCCCCGTGCGCGGCCAGGTCCTTCGCGAACAGGATCACGCCCGAGGTGACCTTGTCGATGCGGTGCACCGGAAACAGCTGCTCGCCCGCGTCCGCGGCCATGCGGACCAGGTCGGACTCGTGCCGCTCGCCCATCACGGAGACGCCCACCGGCTTGTCCAGCACCAGGATCGCGTCGTCCTCCAGCAGCACGCGCTCACGAAACTCGGCCCACATCGTCCTAATCTCGCACGGAGGGAAGAGGGGGCTCGCATGGACCTGAGCGAAATCGAGCCGCACCGGCGGGAGCTGGAGCTGCACTGCTACCGGATGCTCGGCTCCTATCACGAGGCCGAGGACCTGGTGCAGGAGACGTTCCTGCGCGCCTGGAAGGGCTGGGACGCGTTCCAGGGGCGCTCGTCGGTGCGGGCGTGGCTCTACCGCATCGCCACCAACGCATGCCTCGACGTGCTCAAGAGCGCCCAGCGCCGCATCCTGCCGATGGACCTCGGGCCGCCGTCCGGCCCCGGCGACGACCGGCCCCCGCGCGCCGACGTCGCCTGGCTGGAGCCGCTGCCGGACCGGGTGCTCGACGCCGACCCGGAGACGCGCGCGGTCGCCCGGGAGACGGTGGAGCTCGCGTTCCTGGCCGCGTTGCAGCACCTGCCGCCGCGGCAGCGGGCCGTGCTCATCGCGCGGGACGTGCTCGGCTGGTCGGCGGCCGAGACCGCGCAGCTGCTCGACATCACGGCCCCGGCGGCCAACAGCGCCCTGCAACGGGCCCGGGCGACCCTCCGCGAGCGACTGCCGGAGCGCGGCGACGACTGGACGCCCGACCGCGCGCCCGACCCGGACGAGCAGGAGGTGCTGCGGCGCTACGTCGACGCGTTCCAGCGCGCCGACGTGCGGGCCATGGCGCGGCTGCTCGCCGACGAGGCGCGCGCGGTGATGCCGCCGCTGCCGATGTGGTACCTCGGCCGGGACGCCATCGCCGCCACGCTCGCGCAGAGCGTCCCGCCCGGCTCGCCGTTCCACGTCGGTCGGGTCCGCGCCGAGCTCACCCGCGCCAACCGCGACCCGGCGATGGTCGTCTACCACACGCCGCCGGGCGAGACGGTGGAGCGCCCCTTCGCCGTCGGGGTCATCCGCGTCGAGGGCGGCCTGATCACGGAGCTGACCGCCTTCCACGACCCGCGCGTGTTCGAGTCCTTCGTGGCCAAGGACGCACTGGGCCGCCTCCGGGGGTAGGGGAAACCCCCCTGCCGTTCGGCGGGTTGGCACCGCTGATTTCGCGGCCCCCGGACGGCAGGGTTGGTGGCATGGAAGCGATGGCCGGCTGGGCTTACCTGGTGATCTTCGTGCTGCTCGTGCTGGACTGCCTGATCCCGGCGGTACCGGCGGAGACGAGCGTGATCGCGGGCGGGGCGCTTGCCGCGAGCGGGCACCTGCACCTGGCCGTCGTGCTGCTCTCCTCGATCACCGCGGTGTTCGTCGGCGACGTGCTCATGCACGAGGTGGCCCGGCGCGGCGGGCGGCGCCTGGTCGAGCGGCTCCTGCGCGGCGAGCGCTCCTGGAAGGCCGTCGGCTGGGTCTCGCGGCTGCTCGACCGGCACGGCGGCGCGATCGTCGCCGGTGGCCGGTTCGTGCCCCTCGGGCGCACCACGGTCGCCCTGGTGAGCGGCTACGCGCAGTTCCCGCGGCGGCGCCTGCTGCCCGCCCTGGCCGTCGGTGCGGTGTTGTGGAGCGTGTACATCGCCGGCCTGGGCTATCTCGGCGGGAACGTCTTCACCGACAACCCGCTCGCGGCCGCGGGGCTGGGGATCGCGCTGTCGTTCACCGTGACGGGCGTGACGACGCTGGCGCGGCGGCTGCGTTTGCGGGCGCGCCAAGGCGGGCAACCAGTTATCAGCAAGGCGTGACCGGAAAACGTGGAAGGGATGTGCAATGAGTTTCACGGACAAGGTCGAGCACAAGGCCGACGAGTTCAAGGGTGCCGCCAAGGAGAAGTACGGCGACATGACCGACAACGAGCGACTTCAGGCCGAGGGCGCCGCTGAGCGCGCCGCCGCGAAGGCCAAGCAGGCCGGTGACCACGTGAAGGACGCCGGGCGCAACGTGGCCGACGCGTTCGACCGCTGATCGCACTCGCGACGGAGGATGGGCCGCCCCGACTCGGGGCGGCCCGCCTGCGTTTTCAGGAGCGTTCCTCGGGGCCGAACGCGGCACACGTGAGGATGAGCAGGCCCACGGCGACGTCGTTGGCGGCGGAGGCCGACCAGCCGAACCGCAGCACCAGCGGCGCGGCGAGCACCCAGCCGGCCAGCCCGCCGATGATCGGGGTGAACCCGGCCGCGCTCGGCTTGAGCAGCCGGATCAGGGTCGCGACGGCCAGCGCGATGCCGGTCACCGTGTCGCTCCAGAAGATGTCGTAGCGGCCCGCCCCGATGTAACCGAACGGCACCGCCGACACCACCAGCCACACCGCCGCCAGGAAGACGATGGTCAGCGGCAGGGTCCGCGTCGTGCGGGCGGCGGCGGGCCGCTCGGGCGCCGCGACCGGATCCAGGCGGATGTGCGCCGGCGTCGTGAAGTCCTGTTCCGAGATGAAGCTGCTCATGGCCGACAGCCTTCGGGGCGGCCGGATGAGCGGTGATCACCCCGCCGGAGGGCTTTCGTTCCAGGAGCGGTCGAGCGCGGTGACGCAGTACGTGCCCTTGGGGCCGGTGAACTCCCCGTCGCCGCCGCGCCGGGTGGCGACCAGTTTGGCCGCGCCGCCGTCGACCCGGTAGACCGCCGCGGAGACGCCCTGGCCCTTCCAGGTCAGCTTCACGTTGTCGCCGTCGGCCGCGGTGGACAGGGCGGGTGCGGCCGGGGCCTTGTTCGGCAGCCACTTCATGAGCGGCGGCAGCGCGGGCGTGTTGTAGAAGTCGCCGGCGTACTTCGAGACGGAGCCGAGCGCGTCCGCCCGCAGGTTCTTGGCGCTGAAGTGGACGCTGCCGGTGACCTGGGCGTACTTGCGGTTCAGGGCGAGCTGGCGGTCGAGTTCGGTGGGGTCGGACCACGGGCCGGCCTGCCCGACGCGGTAGTCGGCCTGCCCGATGTACAGCTGCACCCTCGTGTCCTTGACGACGTCGACCCACCAGGGCACGAGCTTCGCGTAGTCGGCGACGTCGAAGCCGATGTTCCAGTAGAGCTGCGGCACGATGTAGTCGAGCCACTGCTCGCGCACCCACTTGCGGGTGTCGGCGTAGATGTCGTCGTAGCTCTGCAGGCCGCGGGTCGGCGAACCGGCCGGGTCGGTGCCGTTGTTGCGCCAGATGCCGAAGGGGCTGATACCGAACTTCACCCACGGCTTGAGCTGCTTGATCCGCTGGCCCATCTCCTTGACCAGCAGGTTCACGTTCTCGCGGCGCCAGTCGGGCTTGCTCTTGCCGCCGCCGTACTGCCGGTACGCCGCGTCGTCGGGGTAGTCCTGCTTGCCGACCGGGTACTGGTAGAAGAAGTCGTCGAAGTGCACGCCGTCGACGTCGTACTTCTGCACCGCCTCCAGCATCGAGTCCTCGACGAACTTGCGCGCCTCGGGGATGCCCGGGTTGAAGTGCAGGCGGCTGCCGGTGGTGCCCACCGACGGGTAGACCACCGCCCACTCCGGGTGCTTGCGCAGCGGGTGGTCGGGGGCGAGCGCGTTGATGTCCGGGCCGGCTCCGGAGGGCGCGGGCTGGCTGCCCCGGTAGGGGTTGAACCAGGCGTGGAACTCGAGATCGCGCCGGTGCGTCTCGTCGATCATCCACTGCATCAGGTCGAAGCCGGGGCCCTGGCCGCGAACCCCGGTGATCCACTCCGACCAGGGCGCGAAGTCGGACGGCCACAGCGCGTCGCCGCTGGGCCGGACGTGCACGAAGACCGCGTTGAGGTTGCGCCGCTGGGCGAGGTCCAGCCAGCCGAGGTACTCCTGCTTGACCTGGTCCGCGGGCAGCCCCGGCCGGCTGGGCCAGTCGATGTTCTCGACCGTGGTGATCCAGACGCCGCGCAGCTCCCGGGGCGCGCTCAGCGGGACGCCGCCGCAGCGGGACGCGCGCGGGTCGGTGGCGCGGTCGGCCCGGTCCGCGGCGCGGTCGATCCGGTCCGTGGAGGGCGTGCCGGCCGAGGCGTTGATGGCGTCGTCCCAGACCATGCGGGCCAGCCCGACGCCGCCCAGGAGCACCAGGACGAGGCCGATGACGAGCGGCAGCACCGACGTGCGGGCGGGCAGGCGGTTCTGCACCGGCCCAGTCTGCCCGGAGGGCGGGGGCCGAAGGCAAGTCATCGGGGCAACTTCTGCCCTAACGGACCAGTCGGGACTGGTCCTCCAGTTCCGCCATCAACCGCTCGGTGGCCCGGCTCACAGCGGCGTCCATGAGCCGCCGCTCGGTCACCACGGTCTCGAGGCCTTCCCCGGCCAGGCCCTGCGCCCGGTCGGTGACCAGCAGCTCCTGCTCGTGACGGCGGGTCTCGGAGAGCTCCTTGCGCCGCGCCTCGCGGGCCTCGGTGCGCTCGTAGCCGTTGCCGTGCGAGACGAGCTTGAGCCAGACCGCGGCGCAGTCCAGGCAGACCAGCAGCGCGGCGACGCCGAGATAGAAGAAGCCGAAGCCCCAGAAGTCGCTGGTCACCAGGTGCCACATCGCGGTCGTGCGGGCCCCGAAGCCGGCCCCGGCCTCCACCGAGGTCCGGTTTGCCGTGCGCTGCTCGGCGATCTGCGCGAGCAGCGACTTCACCTGGTCGGCCCGGGACTGCCGGCCCGGCTCCTGACCGGCGCGCAGCGTCGCGGCCTCGCCGTCGAGGCGGGTGGCCTCGTCCATGAGCGTGCGGGACTGCTGCACGAGCGTGTCGCAGTAGCCGCCGGCCGGGCAGCCGGCCCGCCGGGTCACGCCGCCGGCGCGGGAGTCGGCCAGCGCCTGGTCGTAGATCGACGCGGACTCCTTGCGCTTGTCCGCGGCGAGCTGGTGCAGGTCGGCCACGGCCTTGTCGTCGGCGGCGTCCTGGGCCCGCAGCGCGTCGACCTGGCGCTGGAAGGTGGCGATGGCGCCGCTCTGCTCGAGCCGGGTGAGCTGCTGGTTGTGCACGGTGCCGAGGTACGCGTCGATCTCGCCCTTGTACCGGGCCAGCATGAGCGGCTCGGTGATCACCACGGCGAACAGCAGCGCGAGCAGGATGCGCCCGGCGTAGAGCCCGAACGTGCGCCGACGCAGCAGCTGGTGCGGGTCGGCCGAGTCCAGCTGTTCGAAGTTCACCGCGACGCGCCCGACCACGGCCCGGTCGTAGGCGATGACCGCCAGCGCGACCGGCGGCCCGACCAGCCACTGCCACCACGGGTGCGCGTAGTTCGTGGACGCGTCGACGAAGCTCGCCGCGCCGACGATCGCGTACACGCCGTACAGCAGGATGAAGACCCCGATGGAGCTGTAGAGCGCCCGATCGGTGTGGGTCCGCACGCTCGCCGGGTTGACGTTCGCGACTCTCAGAAGCGCGGATCCCCCTGCCATGCTAGCGACGGTACGCGAGGATAAGTCGCATTTATGGCCGTTTGACGAAACGGCAAGGTCACCTCCGACCCGATGGAGGTCGGCTACAACGCGGTCCACCGTCCGTGCGTCAGCTGCTCACGGCCTGAAGGCTCTTGATCATGATGAGGCAGGGTTCGGTACCGACACTGCGGACGCCCTCGTCGTCGTACTCGACGACGAGGGCGTTGATCCGGCCGCGGCCCCAGTCCGCGTATCCCAGCCGCTCGTAGCGGCTGTAGGCGGCCCGGTCGCCGGGCCGGACGCCGAGCACGATCCGGTGCCGCTGACGGGCGCGGGCCTCGGACTCGGCGGCCTGGATGATGGCGGTGCCCACGCCGTTGCCGCGATAGTCCGGCGCGACCTCCACGTGTGAGAGCACCGGCACCTTGGGCAGCCACTCACGAAGCTGCCACTCCTCGGCCGGGGCAAGGCGCAGGAACGCGCTGCCGACCACCGCCGCCGCGCGCTCCGCCACGAGCAGGATGCCCAGACCGGGCTGGCGGGCGAGGCGCTGGGCGAAGTAGTGGGACTGCTTGTGGACGGCGACGAGCCCGGGCAGGTCGTCGGGGCGAGCCGGGCGCACCAGCACGGCCCCCGCGTCGGCCGTCGCACCGCTCAACGCCGGACCCCACCTCAAGCGCCGTGGTTGCCAGTCGGCGCCGCTGCCTCAGGCGTATTGGAGGAGGCCAATCATAGTCCGCGATCTCTACCTGCGGGTAACCGCCAGCTTCCGCTCCCGGGCCTCGTCCGCGGCGTCGAGCCGCTTGCGCTGCTGGCGGAGCCGCGGCTCGCGCGGCGCCGGGCCCGTGCGGTTGAGCCTGATCGCGGCCGATCGACGGAGCCCGAAGTAGCCGACCGCGCCGTGGATTCCGAGGTCGACGCCGGTGTTGTCCATCGCCCGGCGCCAGACGGTCTGGTCGCGTTCCCAGGCGCGCAGGAAGCGGGCACACCCGTGCGGCTCGATGAGGAACGAGCGGCCCCGGGCGGCCTTGAGCGCGATGATCATGTTGTCGCGCCGCTCGCCCGGCTCGGTCGCCTCGGCCCGGCGCAGCAGGTCGGTGATGAGGCGGCGGCGGACCTGCAGGAAGTCGACCCAGTAGCCGGGGCGCAGCGCGTCTTCGAGCTTGCCGTGGCTCAGCGCGGCGAAGACCCCCTCGGCGAGGGTGTCGCCGAGCTCCTCGCCGCGCGCCCGGTCCGGGTTGACGAACGGGTCGTACCACTGCTGCAACGCCCGGCCCGTGCGCGCGACCGGGCGGATGCCGGCCTCGTCGAGCAGGAAGAACCAGTCCTCGTTGTAGATGTTGGGGAAGTACGCCCCGTCGTTGCGGTCCACGGGCACGAGCAGCGCCCCGCCGCCGACGAAGGTGCCCTGCTTGTCGCCGAGCTCGCGCCGGGCGTGGCAGACCACCGAGTTGTCCCACATGCCACCGATGTGCAGCCCGACGGCGGCGTGGGTGGGCAGCCGGTCGGCGGCCCGGCGCAGGTCGAGCGCGTCGGGCACGGTGATGTCGTCGTCGAGGAACATCACCTGCCGCCAGCCGATGGCCCGGGACAGCATGAGCGCGAGGTTGCGCTTCATGCTCACGTCGGTGCCCCGGCGGAACGGGGTGCGGTCGAGCAGGCCGGCGGTCTCCAGCGCCGGCATCCGCTTCGGCACGCTGTCGACGTCGATCGCCACGACGTCGGCGACGATGCCGTTGTCCTCGATCTCCCGGACGATCGCATCCGCGCGGGCCTTGCGGCTGGCCAGCACCATCAGCGGCGCGTTGAGCTCCTCGGCCAGGCCGGCGGCGTGCACGAGCGACGAGGGCGGGCGGGCGCTCGGCACCACGATCGCGTCGAGCCGCCGACCCCCGGGGCCGGGCGTGTCGCCGGTGGACAGCAGGCCCTCGTGGTCGAGGAGCTGCTCCTCGGTGGTTGCGCCCATCCCGTTCACCCCGCGTCCGGCCACTCGTGGAACCTGTTGCGCGCAACGGTCCAGTCAGGGGTCAAGGTCTCTCCCGCGAAAACGGTGACGCGGAACAGGAGGCTGTAGCTGACGGCCTCGCCGAAGCGCTTGGTGAGGTAGTCCTCGTTGCGGTTGCGGAAGCTGCGATCGGTCAGCGCGCGCACTGCCCCGTAGGTGCCACGGCCAAACATGCCGTTGCACAAGGTCACGGTGCGCTTGACGTTCATGGGGCTCGGGCCGCGGAAGAAGTAGGCCACGTCCTCGAGCAGTGTGCGGGCGCCGGTCTCCTCGTCGACCTCGACGACGGGCGCGTAGCGGCGGCCGCCGACCTCGAAGTAGCCGTTGTCCTCCTCGGCGCTGCGGGCGTGCTGACGCACGGGCAGGTCGGCGAAGGCCTGGACGAGCTCGCGGGTGACCGGGTTGAAGTCGATGCCGCCGAGCAGGACCAGGTGGCTGTGGTAGTCGTCGGCGAGCAGCCGGTCGTGGGTGCGGATGCGCACGTCGGCGGTGGGGTTGACGGCCCGGATGTGGCCGAACAGCTCGATCACGCTGTCGGCGTCGGCATACGTGTAGGCGCGCACGTAGTCCGGGTCGCTCTTGTGCGCGTAGGGCATCCGCTCGCGCAGGTCCTCGGGCAGCCGCGCGCACACGATGACGATGCGCTTGGCGTCGGGGCCGAAGTACCACGTCCCGCCGCCGATGGTGTCACCCGGGCCGAGCGGGATCTCGCCGCCGTCGCGGAGCACCGCCTGCGGGTTCGCCGCCGCGGGCGCCCCGGTGTCGCTGGGTTCCGGGGTGCGCAGCCGCGCGAGCGCCGCGTGGATGGCGTCCTCGTTACTGCGCTCCTCGTCGGTGAGCTCGTCCTCGTCGAGCAGCCGCGCGGGGTCGGAGTCGATCGAGCGGCGGGTGGCGAAGAAGCGCGCGTAGCCGGCGAGGCGGCCCTCGGGCGGTGTGACCGGAGTGCGCTCGTGCTCCCACGAGGAGATGACGGACAGACTCAGCGGCTTGGCGCCGCCCAGGGCTTCGGCGATCTGGCGCTGGGTGACCTGAAGTTGCGGCCAGTGGCGCTTGCGAAGGTCGCGAAGGTACCGCGCCAACGCGCGGTTCGGTGGGGTTTCGCTCGGCTGCACCGTCTCACCTTCATTCGCCGAACTTCGGTCGACTGATGAGTATACGGGGACCGCAAACCGGCGGGCCACGGGATAAGCCCGTCGTTTCGGATGGTGGGAGGCATACAGAGGGATCGCTTGAAAGCTTGTGCGGGGGATGCCCTGCGCCTACCGTGTCTGGTAGGGAGGTGAACTTCACCGAAGTGCAGAAGATCGGACGAAGTCCAGAAGAAGACACTCCACAGAAGACCAGGCTCGTGGCGCCCTCTCCCGGCAAGGACCAGGCACCACGGGCCCGTCGGAACCGATTCCTGAGGAGGAATGGCTCATGTCCAACCTAACGCGCCGCGAGCACCGAGTAAACAATCGCCGTGTTGCGATTGGGTTCTGGGCGTGCAACACCGTCCTGGCGCTCGGCGGCTGTGCGACCGACCCCGGCTCGGGCGCCGGCGGGGGCAACCCGGTCTACCCCGCGCTGACCGTGGTGGCCTTCGTGGCCGCGATCTACCTGCTCAAGAACTGGCTGACCTCGGCGCGGGAGGTGGCCCGCAACGAGTGGAACCTGGCCCTGGCCAAGGTGCGGGCGGCGGTGTGGTCGACCCTGCTCGGCGCGGTGCTCTTCGCCGGCGTGATCTTCCTGGTGCTGAGCACCCACTGAAGCGACGAACGAACTTCACCGAAGTCCAGGGCGGCCGTCCCCCGACGACCGCCCTTCCCAGGGACCCCGCCCGCTGGCGGCGCTGACCGGACAGGCAGGAGTAAAAAAGCGCGCATCGTGGTATGCCAGAGGGCACGGCTTCCCCACGCGGAGGTGCACCCCCATGGGCAAGGACGTCGAGTCGACCGTGTTCAGCCGGGAAGACCGGATGCGGTACCGCGACAAGGTCCGCCGCTGCCTGGACGCGTTCGCCCGGATGCTCGCCGAGAACCCGTTCGAGGCCGGCGAAGGCATGAGCGGCCTCGAGATCGAGCTCAACCTCGTCGACGAGCACTACGATCCCGCGCTGCGCAATCAGCGCGTGCTCGACACGCTCGCCGACCCGGCGTTCGTGACCGAGCTCGGCCAGTTCAACATCGAGATCAACGTGCCGCCGCAGCGGCTCGCCGGGGACGGGCTGGCCCGGTTCGAGGCTCAGGTGCGGGAGAGCCTCAACGCGGCCGAGGAGCATGCGGCCCAGGTCGACACCCGGCTCGCGATGATCGGGATCCTGCCGACGCTGCGCCGCGACCTGCTCACGCCCGACGTGCTGTCGGCCAATCCGCGGTACGCGCTGCTGAACGAGCAGATCTTCGCGGCCCGCGGCGAGGATCTCATGATCGCCATCGACGGGGTCGAGCGGCTGCACGTGCGGTGCGACTCGATCGCGCCCGAGGCGGCCTGCACCAGCGTGCAGTTCCATCTCCAGGTGGCGCCGCAGCAGTTCGCGTCGTACTGGAACGCGGCCCAGGCCATCGCGGCCGTGCAGGTGGCGCTCGGGGCGAACTCGCCCTACCTGTTCGGCCAGGAGCTGTGGCGCGAGACCCGCATCCCGCTGTTCGAGCAGGCCACCGACACGCGCGCGGAGGAGCTCAAGAGCCAGGGCGTGCGGCCGCGGGTCTGGTTCGGGGAGCGCTGGGTCACCTCGATCTTCGATCTGTTCGAGGAGAACGTGCGGTACTTCCCCGCCCTCCTGCCCATCTGCGAGGACGAGGACCCCCTCGACGCCCTCGAGCGCGGCGAGGCGCCGCGGCTGGGCGAGCTCAAGCTGCACAACGGCACGATCTACCGCTGGAACCGGCCCATCTACGACGTCGTCGACGGCCGGCCCCACGTGCGGGTCGAGAACCGGGTGCTCCCGGCGGGCCCGACGGTCGTGGACAGCATGGCCAACGCGGCGTTCTACTTCGGCCTCGTGCACCGGCTCGCGAGCCAGGACCGGCCGGTGTGGACCCAGATGTCGTTCGGCGCGGCCGAGGAGAACTTCCACACCGCCGCGCGCCTGGGCATCGAGTCCTCGGTGTTCTGGCCGGGCCTGGGCTCGGTCCCGGTGACCGAGCTCGTGCTGCGCCGGCTGCTGCCGCTGGCCTACGAGGGCCTCGACGACTGGGGCGTCGACCCGCACCACCGCGACCGGCTGCTCGGCATCATCGAGCACCGCTGCCTCGCCCAGCGCAACGGCGCCGCCTGGCTGGTCGAGGCCGCGCACGCGATCGAGGGCAGCGGCCCGGTGCAGCGGGACGACACCATGCGCAAGCTGCTCGCGGAGTACCTTCCGAGGATGCATTCGAACATCCCCGTGCACGAATGGTGAGCGGCGAGCTCGTCCTGACCCAGGACGGACCGCTCGCCACCCTCGTGATCACCAACCCGGCCAAGCGCAACGCGATGAGCGCCGCGATGTGGACCGCCCTGCCCGAGATCCTCGACACGCTCGCCAAGGACGACTCGGTGCGCGTGCTGGTGCTGGCCGGGGCCGGGGGCACGTTCTGCGCGGGAGCCGACCTCACCGAGGCCGCGGCGATCGCCCGGGCCGGCGACGACAGCGTGGCGGTCGCGGCCGAGCGGGCCCTCGCGGACTTCCCGCGGCCGACGATCGCGCGCATCGACGGCTTCTGCGTCGGCGGGGGCTGCCAGCTGGCCGTCGCCTGCGATCTGCGGGTCGCGGGCGAGTCGGCGCGCTTCGGGGTCACGCCGGCCAAGCTCGGCATCGTGTACCCGCCGGTGCCGACCCGCCGCCTGGCCGCGCTCGTCGGCCCGGCCCGCGCGAAGCTGCTGCTCTACACCGCGGACCTGTTCGACGCGCGGGCCGCCGAGCGCTGGGGCCTGGCCGACCTCGTGGTCCCGGACGGCACCCTGGCGGCGACCGTCGACGACCTCGCCGCGACGATCGCCTCCCGCTCCCGGCTCACCCTGCGCGCCGCGAAGGCCGTCCTGGGCGGTCTGCCGGTTCCGGAGCAGGACGAGGCCGAGATGGCGGAGGGCATCGGCGCCTTCCGGGAGCGCCGGGCGCCGAGCTGGACCTGACTCACAGCCGGCCCACAGCTTCTCCCCACGCCGCCGGAAGGGTCGGGCCGCAGCGTAAGGGGCATGACAACCACGCTGACCCCGCCGGCCGCGCCCCCGGCGCCCGCCGCGGCCCGGGCCGAGACGCGGGCCGGCGATCCCGTCTGGGTGCGGCCCGCGCTCGTGCTCCTGCTGCTCGCCACCGGCGGGCTGTACCTGTGGAACCTCAGCGCGTCCGGCTGGGGCAACGCGTTCTACGCGGCCGCGGCCCAGGCCGGCGGCGAGAGCTGGAAGGCGTGGTTCTTCGGCTCCTCGGACGCCTCGAACTTCATCACGGTCGACAAGACGCCGGCCGCCCTCTGGGTCACCGGTCTCGCGGTGCGGATCTTCGGGCTCAGCTCGTGGAGCGTCCTCGCCCCGCAGGCGCTGATCGGGGTCGCGACCGTCTGGCTGCTGTACCTCACCGTGCGCCGCTGGCACGGCCCGGCCGCCGGCCTGCTCGCCGGGGCGGTGCTCGCGACCACGCCGGTCGCCACCCTGATGTTCCGGTTCAACAACCCGGACGCGCTGCTCATGCTGCTGCTGGTCGCGGGCGTCTACGGCATGCTGCGGGCGATCGAGCGCGGCAGCACGTGGTGGCTGGTCTTCGCCGGCTCCGCGGTCGGCTTCGGGTTCCTGACGAAGATGCTGCAGGCGCTGCTCGTGGTGCCCGCGTTCGGCCTGGCCTATCTGCTCTTCGCCCCGACCGGGTGGGTGCGCCGGCTGGTGCAGCTGCTCGTGGCGGGCGCGGCGGTCATCGTCTCGGCGGGCTGGTGGGTGGCGGTCGTGTCGCTCACCCCGGCGTCGTGGCGGCCCTTCGTCGGCGGCTCGCAGACCAACTCGATTCTGGAGCTCACCCTCGGGTACAACGGCTTCGGCCGGCTCACCGGCAACGAGACCGGCAGCGTCGGTGGCGGTGGCGGCGGCGCCGGCGGCGGCTGGGGTGAGACCGGCTGGTCGCGCCTGCTCGACGGGCAGACCGGCGGCCAGGCGTCCTGGCTGCTCCCGGCGGCGCTGATCCTCACCGTCGCGGGCCTGGTCTGGTCGGCGCGCAAGGCCGCCTACGTGCTGTGGGGCGGCTGGCTGGTCACCACCGCGCTCGTGTTCAGCTACATGCAGGGCATCTTCCACGACTACTACACGGTGGCCCTGGCCCCGGCGATCGGCGCGCTGGTCGGCATGGGAGCGGCGACCCTGTGGCGGCGGCGCTCCGACCTGTACGCCCTGCTGGTGCTCGGCGCCTCCGTGGCGGTGACCGCCGTGTGGTCGTACATCCTGCTCAACCGCGCGACCGACTTCCACCCGTGGCTGCGCGTCGCCGTGCTCGCCACCGGGGCCCTGGGCGCGGCCGGCATCCTGCTCAGCCAGCAGCTCGGCCGCGGCCTGCGCCTGGCCGCCGCGGCCCTGGCCCTGTTCGCGGTCCTGGGCGGCCCGGTCGTCTACTCGCTGAACACGGCCGCGACCGCGCACACCGGCTCGATCGTCACCGCCGGCCCGGCGGTCGCGGGCGGCAACGGCTTCGGCGGCGGGGGCCGCGGCTTCCCCGGCGGCGGGGGCGGCACCTTCGGCGGTGGCTTCACCGGCGGGGGCCGCGGCATGGGCGGCGGCGGCATGGGCGGCCTGCTCAACGCCACGACCCCGAGCTCCGAGGTGGTCGCCGCGCTGCGGCAGGACAGCGCCAAGTACGCCTGGGTGGCCGCGGCGGTCGGCTCCAACAACGCCTCGGGCTACCAGCTGGCGACCGAGCTGCCGGTGATGGCGATCGGCGGGTTCAACGGCAGCGACCCGGCGCCGAGCCTCGCGCAGTTCCAGCAGTACGTGCGGGAGGGCAAGATCCACTACTTCATCGGCGGCTCGGGGCTCGGCGGGCGCAGCAACGGCGGGAGCAGCGTGAGCGCGGAGATCGCGGCCTGGGTCGAGGCCAACTACACCGCCACCACGATCGGCAACACCACCCTCTTCGACCTCACGAGCTGAACCCCCCTCCCAACCGCGAAGCCCCGCCGGGACCCCCGCCCGGCGGGGCTTCGCCTATCGGAGCACCGCGGCCAGCGCCAGCAGGATCGCGAGGCTGTTGGTGAGGCAGTGGGCGGCGATGCTGATCCGCACGCTGCGCACCCGCAGCATCACGGCGATGAGCAGGAGCTGGGCCGCGAAGACGAAGAGGAACCGCTCGGGCTGCCAGTAGTGCTGGGCCGCGAACAGGCCGGCCGAGGTGACGACCGCGAGGGCGCCGCGGACGGGGAGTCGCGGCAGGAGGTACGCGCGGAAGTACAGCTCCTCCACCGCCGGGTTCACGAGCCCGTCCACGGCCAGGGCGAACAGCAGCGTGGCGACCATGGTCGAGACCGGGAACGCGCCGGAGTCCGGGGGCGGCAGCCACGCCGCCGGGTAGACGTCGAGGATGCGGTGCTCCAGGGGCGCGAGCAGGATGACCAGGCCGAAGGCCATCGCGATCAGGCAGGGCAGGATCGTGAGGTACAGCCGCAGCGGCAGCCTCCGCCGGAACGCCAGGATGCCGGGCAGGCCGCGCCAGGACCAGCCGGCCGCGCGCAGCAGCAGGCCGAGCTCGATCGGGGTCAGCACGAACGCGAAGGCCAGGGTGAGCGCGAACTGCGGCGGCAGATGCCAGGCCCGCACGACCGGCCCGAGCGCGAGCGCGGCCGCGAAGGTCACGGCGGCCGGGAGCAGGTGCAACGCGAGGACCGCGGGCCAACTCAGCCTGGTCCGGGGTGCGGCCCCGGCTCGGGTCAGGACGGTCGTCGTCATAGACGTGACGCTATGGAATCGCGTGCGGCCGGCCCATCCCGCTGGGCGGAGTCTTCGGGGTAGTGCAGGCCCTACCGTCCGCTGTTGGTGACCGCCCAGTCGATCAGGGGCGTCAGCGAGTCCATGAGGGCCGCACCCCTCGGGCTCAGCCGGTACTCCACCGAGGGCGGCACGGTCGGGAACACCGTCCGCTCGACCAGCCCGTCGGCCTCGAGCGTCCGCAGGGTGCGCGTGAGCATCCGCTGGCTGATGCCCTCGATCGCCCGGTGCAGCTCGTTGAAGCGGTAGGCCCGCCGCGCCAGCAACGAGAGCACCAGCAGCGTCCAGCGCTCCCCCATGCGGCGCACGATGCCGGTCACCGGGCAGGCGTCGTACTCGGCCACGGGCACACGGGTGTGCGTATCCAACATTGAAGTGCCTCCTTACGCGCCTGCCGCCAGCGTACTGAGATGGAGGGCATGAGCCCGAAAACTGTGGTGGTCGCCGGTGGGACCGACGGGATGGGGCGGGCGACCGCGCTCGCCCGGCACGAGCGCGGCGATCGTGTCCTGGTCATCGGCAGCAACGCGGAGAAGGGGCGCACGCTGCCGTCCGGCGTCGAGTTCCTGCCGGCCGACCTGAGCTCGGGCGCGGCCGTGCGGGAGGTGCTCGGCGAGCTGAACGCGAGGCTGACGTCGCTCGACGCGCTCGTGTTGTGCGCCAACCGGGTCAGTCCGGCGCGGCGGGAGACGGCGGAGGGGCTCGAGTACACCTTCGCCCTGTACTTCCTGGCCCGCCATCGCCTCGCCGAGGGCCTGCGCCCGGTGCTGGAGGCGGCGCCGCGGCCGGTCATCGTGAACGTCGGCGGGGTCGGCGTGACCAAGGGCGAGATCGCTTGGAACGACCTGCAGCTGCGGGCCGGCTACTCGATGGTGCGCGCCCAGTTGCAGGCGGGCCGGCTCAACGACCTGCTCGGCGCCGGGTACTCGGGCAAGGCGCGCTATGTGCTGTACCACCCGGGCTTCACCGACAGCGGGGACCGCACCCCGCTGAGCGCGCCGCTGCGGGTCGCGCTCGGCCTGCTCGCCCGCGTGGCCGCCCGCCCGGTCGCCGAGTCGGCCGCCCCGATCGTGGCGCTCGTCGACGACCCGCCCGCGGCCCAGCTCACGGCGCTGGACCGCGGCAGGACGCTGCCGCCGTCGCTGCCGACCCTCGACCCGGCCGCGGCCGCGCGCCTGCGGGCGGTGGTGGACGGCCTCCACCGAACGGCCTGACCTTCGGGCCGTTCGCGCACCGTTCACGCGGGGTTAGCGCTGGTACCCGACGCTGCGCTCGTGCGCACCAAACTCCTCTTGCTCGCCGCGGCGCCGCTGCTGCTGATCGGCCTGAGCGTGTCCGCCGCCCAGGCCGCCGACGCGCCGACCGTCCACATCAACGAGGTCGAGTCCAGCGGCGGTACGCCGGGCGACTGGGTCGAGCTGGTCAACACCGGCCCCGCCGCCGTGGACCTGTCCGGCTGGATCGTCAAGGACAACGACGACACGCACGTCTTCACGATCGCCGCCGGGACCACGATCGGCCCGGGCGCCTTCCTGCCGGTCGACGTGGAGAGCTCGTTCGGGCTGGGGGCGGCCGACTCCGCGCGGCTGTACCTGCCGGACGGCACGACGCTCGTCGACTCCTACTCGTGGACCGCGCACGCGGCCACCACCTACGGCCGCTGCCCCGACGGGTCGGGCGCGTTCGTGACGACCGCCTCGTCGACGCGCGGCGCGGCCAACGACTGCCGCGAGCCCGGCACGGCGACCGTGCGCGTCAACGAGGTCGAGTCCAACGGCGGCACCCCCGGCGACTGGATCGAGCTCACGAACACCGGCTCCGCCGCGGTGGACCTCTCCGGCTGGGTGCTCAAGGACAACGACGACACCCACGTCTTCACCATCGGGGCCGTGTCGATCCAGGGCGGCGCCTTCGTCGCGTTCGACGTCGAATCGGCCTTCGGGCTGGGCAGCGCCGACTCCGCGCGGCTGTTCACGGCGAGCGGGGCGCTGGTCGACTCCTACTCCTGGACCGCGCACGCGGCCACGACCTTCGGCCGCTGCCCCGACGGCACCGGCGACTTCGCCACCACGACGGCGAGCACGAAGGGCGCCGCCAACGCGTGCGCGGGCCAGACGCCGGCGCTGCCCTGGCCGGGCGGCTCCGCGGTGACGACGGTCGACGCCGCCAACGTCCTCGGCGGCAACATGAGCGGCCTGGCCTACGACGGTGCCTCGCTCTGGGCCGTCAAGAACGGACCGGGCACGTTGTACCGCCTGAGCTGGGACGGCACCCAGTGGAACCCGGCCGCGAGCTACGTGCTGCACTACCCGAACGGCACCGGCGACCCCGACGCCGAGGGCGTCACCCTCGCGAACGGGGCCGTCTACATCTCCACCGAGCGCGACAACAGCAACGGCGGCGTCAGCCGGCCCGCCGTCGAGCGCTTCGACCCGGCGACGGGCGCGATCACCCGGGAGTGGAACCTGACCGCGGACCTGCCGCCGGTCGCCGCGAACAGCGGCCTGGAGGGCATCACCTTCGTCCCGGATTCGTACCTGACGGCGAAGGGCTTCCGCGACGAGCACACGGGCGCGGCGTACAACCCCGCGACCTACCCGAACCACGGCGGCGGGCTGTTCCTCGTCGGGCTCGAGGCGAACGGGTCCATCTACGCGTACGCGCTGTCGGACGACGGGTCGTACACCCGGATCGCCACGATCGCGAGCGGCTTCGTGAGCGTGATGGACCTGCAGTACGAGCCGGAGACGGGCCCGATCTGGGCCGTGTGCGACGACACCTGCGGCGGCCGCACGGCCACGCTCGACGTCGACGCCTCGGGCAAGCTCGCGGTCACGAAGGTCTACGAGCGCCCGGCGGGCATGCCGAACTACAACAACGAGGGCTTCCAGATCGCGCCGCAGTCGGAGTGCGTGGCCGGCCAGAAGCGCGTCTGGTGGTCGGACGACACCAACGACGAGGGCCACGCGCTGCGGGCCGGCACCATCGCCTGCACGGTGCTCGACCCCGACGCGGACGACGACGGCATCTACGACGCGGTCGACCCGCACCCGAACACCGCGGGCGACGACTTCGCCGGCGGGCGCATCCTCGACCGGGCGGGCCGCACGGTCACGGTGTCGCCGGGCCTGACCTTCACGGTGGGCGCCGGCACCGCTGCGCTGCTCGTGCGCCTCGACGGCAGTGCCGCGACGATCGCCCTGGGCGCCGGCGTCTACTCGCTCTCCTCGTTCACGGTCGCGGTGACCTCGGGCGAGCCGGCCGTCGTGACCGTCTCCGTGAAGTCGCAGCCGATCCTGCTCACGGTCGCGGCCGGGGGCTCGGTCACGTACAACGAAACGCTCACCGGCATCTCCTCCACCGGCCCGGTCCAGGTCCGGGCCGCGAGCCAGCCGGCCTCGGCCTGCGCGGGGATCGCGGTGCAGAACGTCATCGTCGGCGCCACGGGCAACGACCGCCTGGCCGGCACCGCGGGCAACGACCTCATCCTGGGCCGCGGCGGCAACGACGTGGTCGAGGGCAACGGCGGCACGGACTGCATCACGACCGGCCCGGGCAACGACACCATCACCACGGCCGACGGCAACGACTGGATCGACGCCGGCGGCGGCAACAACGTGGTGAACGCGGCCGGCGGCGACAACACGGTCCTGACCGAGTCGGGCAACGACACCATCACCACCGGCGCGGGCAACGACCACATCGACGCGGGCGGCGGCAACAACGTGATCCGCGCCGGCGACGGCGACAACACGGTCCTGACCGAGTCCGGCAACGACACCATCACGACCGGCTCGGGCCGCGACACGATCGACTCCGGCAACGGCAACAACGTGATCTCCGCGGGCGCGGGCGACGACACGGTGACGTCGGGCAGCGGCAACGACACCGTGGACTGCGGGACGGGCACGGACGCCGCCCACCCGGGCCGCGGCAACAACACCAATTCCGGCGCGCGCTGCGAGTCCTTCACCGGCTGAACGGCCGCGCGCCCGACATAGAGAAACGGCCTCCGACCGGGTGTCGGGGGCCGTTTCGTCATCCCACCGATATGTCGGGCGCTCCGCGCCACGACATATCGGATTTTTCTCCTGACAGGGTGTAAGTCCGAAAAGTCGTGGCACGGAGTGCCCCGACTTTTCGATCAAGACCGCAACCAGCGCAACCACGCCGAACTCTGACGCCGCTCTTCCGCAGCGCCGCCGTGGAAGTCGCACGCAGCAACAGCGCCGCACCCGCGATCGGCCCGCCTTCCGCCAGGCCCGCGACCCACGGCCGCGCCGCACCAATCGACGCGCTCCGCGCGGCCGGTGATCGCAGAAACGCCGGCCCGCCGCCGCAGCCATCGGCAAGCGCCCCCGGCACCCACCGCCCACGGCGCGAACGCCACCCGAGAGGTGCCGGTGGACGAAGCCGCTACCCGGGAGCGAGCGAAGCGCCCCTGGCGCCACCACCCCGCCCCGCGACGCGAGCACCGGCCCCGGGAGGTGCGCGAGGGTGTAGCCCCCGCTGAGGGCGAGCGAAGCGAGCGCGAAGAACCCCCGAAGCGCCCCTGGCGCGACCACCGCTGACGACGCGAACGCCGGCCCCGGGGGGTGCGGGTGGGCGGAGCCCCCCGCTGGGGAGCGAGCGAAGCGAGCGCGAAGCCCCACCGAAGCCCCCGGCAAGCGGCCCCCGCCGCGAAGCAGGGGCCGCCGAAGAGGTGGCCCCGGCGCGAATCGAACGCGCGACACCCGCTTTAGGAGAGCGGTGCTCTATCCCCTGAGCTACGAGGCCGTTGTGCTGCTGCTCCGAGTCTAGGGGAACCATGGCATCGACCGAAATCGCGTATCCGTGCAACCTTGCCCCGGCCCCGCTCGTTTCAGTCCGACCGATGGGGGAGGGCGATGCGCGGACAGGTGCGGGACGAGTACGTCGAGTACGTCACGGGGCGGATCGCGCCGCTGCGGAGGCTTGCGTTCCTGCTGTGCGGCGATGAGCACCACGCCGACGACATCGTGCAGCTCACGATCGAGAAGCTCTACCGCCGCTGGGCACGGGTCAGTGGGATGGAGCACGTCGACCAGTACGTGCGGCAGATGCTCGTGCGCACGTTCCTCGACGAGCGGCGGCGGCCCTGGGCCCGGGTGCGGCTGTTCGACCGGGCGCCCGAGCCGGCGCCGGTGCCGGTCGACGGCGAGTCCGAGACCGCGCTGGCCGTGCGGGCGGCGCTCGCTCGGGTGCCGAAGCGGCAGCAGGCGGTGCTCGTCCTGCGGTACCTCTGCGATCTGCCCGTCGACGAGGTGGCCACGATCCTGAACTGCTCCCCCGGCACGGTGAAGAGCCAGTGCTCGCGCGGGCTGGCGGCCATGCGCCGGCTCGTCGGTGACGACCTGCAGAGGACGGTGTGAGATGGATGACGACGACCGGTTCGGGACCGATTTGCTGGCGCCCCTGCGGGCGGAGCCGCGCGGCCCGTCGGCCGTGGACGTGCGCCGGGCGGTGGTCCGGGGCGAGCGGCGGCAGGCCACGATCCGCGCGGCGGGCGCGGCCGCGGCGGTGCTCGTGGCGCTCGGCGGCGGCTGGGTGCTGACCGGCCCGCGCGCGTCCGGGCCGGCCCCGGGGCCGGCGGCGACCCCGGCCGGGCCGCCGGTGCCCAGCGCCTGCGTGCCGAAGGCGCTCGGCACCCCGCCCGAGTTCACGAAGATCGCGCAGGTGGACGGCGGGGACCCGACCGGGCGGTATCAGGTCGGGCTCGTCGCCAACGGCCAGACCGGCATCTGGGTGCTGTGGGATCGGGGCGAGGCGCACCCGCTCGACCCGCGGGCGCTGTACGCGGCGGACGTCAACGCGAACGGGGCGGTGGTCGGCACCAGCTGGGCCGACGAGAACCAGAAGGACGGCGTCGCCTGGACCGAGCGCGACGGCCGGTTCCAGGAGCTGGCCGGGGCGCACGCGACCGCGGCGGGCATCAACGACCGTGGTCAGATCGCCGGCACCGTCGCCGGCAAGCCGGTGACCTGGGCGAGCGCGGACTCTCCCCCGGTCGAGCTCGAGGTGCCGGCCCCCTACGACACGCCCGCGCGGGTGAACGGCATCGACGAGGACGGCACGGTGGTCGGCGGGCTGTTCCGGAACGGCTTCTACGTGCCGGTCGTGTGGACCTCGGACGGACGGTTCCAGGCGCTCACCGTGCCGCGGGGCGACGGGGTGTTCCCGAACCTGACCGCCGACGGCATCCGCAACGGCTGGGTGATCGGCCGCAGCGGTGACAAGACGGTGCGGTGGGACCTCCGGTCGGGGGCCCGGCCGACGCTGGTCTCCGGCGGGTACAACGCGATGGGGCCGAACTCGTCGGGCTGGCTGGTGTGGCAGGTCTTCCCGGGCGCGGAGCTGCGGGCGGGCGACGCCCGGATCTCGTTGCGGATGCCCGCGCAGACCTCCGGGACCTCGCTGATCCAGCCGAAGACGATCAGCGACGACGGGCGGACGATCGCGGGCGAGGTGCCTAACGATCAGAGCGGTTCGACGGCATACCTGTGGACGTGCCGATAAGGGCACGGGCCCGGGCCACCTTCACCGCCTCGGTGAGGGTGGCCAGGTCGTAGGCGCCGTAGTGGCGCTGGCCGTTGATGAAGAACGTGGGCGTGCCGCCGACACCGCTCAGGTCGGCGGACTCGACGTCCTGCGCGATCCGGGCCGTGTGCGCGTGGCGGATGAGGTCCTTGTGGAAGCGCTCGCGGTCCAGGCCGAGCTGCTCGGCGTACGCCACCAGCGCCATCGGCTTGAGCTCGTCCTGGTGGTCGAGCAGCAGGTCGTGCATGGGCCAGAAGGCGCCCTGCGCGGCCGCCGCCTCGGACGCCTCGGCCGCCAGCTGGGCCTGCGGGTGCACGTCGGTCAAAGGCAGGTGCCGCCACACGTACCGCAGGTCGGCGTCGGAGAGCAGTTCGCGCACCACGGGCTCGGCCTGGCCGCAGTACGGGCACTGGAAGTCGCCGTACTCCACGATCGTCACGGACGCGCCGGCCGCCCCGCGCACGTGGTCGACGCTCACGTCCACCGGCGGGATGAGGTCCACGAGCACCTCGGCCTCGCCCAGCAGGGCCCGGGCCCGGCGGTGCTTGGGCATGAGCGCCGTCACGCGGTACACCACCCAGGTGAGCAGCGACGCGAGCACCGCCGCCGCGAGCACGCCCAGCTTCGCCTCGGCGAGCGTGTCGCCCGTGAACGCCAGGCTGGCGATCAGCAGCGACACCGTGAAGCCGATGCCCGCGATCGTGCCGCTGCCGAGCACCGCCGCCCACCCGGCCCCGGGCCGCACCCGGCCGCCGGACAGGCGCGTGACCAGCCACGACGTGCTGACCACGGCGACCGGCTTGCCGACCACGTAGCCGGCGAGCACGCCGAGCGTCACCGGCGAGGTGAACGCCTTCGCCAGGAACGCCCCGTCGATCGGGATGCCGGCGTTGGCCAGGCCGAAGAGCGGGACGATCAGGTAGCTGCTCCACGGGTGGTACATCCGCTGCAAGCGGTCGTTCGGCGACAGCGTGCGCGTCAGGCCCAGTGACGCCGAGCGGGCCAGCTCCGCCGTCGGCTGCTCGCGGAAGAGCTTGAACAGCCCGCTCGCCGCCTCCAGCGCGCCCCGGGCCGGGGTGTACGCGGTCGCGGTGAGGCCGATGGCCAGACCGGCGACGACGGGGTCGACGCCGGAGCGCAGCAGCAGGTACCACAGCACAATGCAGAACGGCGCGTAGACGGCCCCCGAACGCACCCCGAGGGCGCGCAGACCGAGCAGCGCACCGAACACCGCCACGGCCAGGACCAGCGGCATCGCCGAGATGTGCTCGGAGTACGCCACGGCGATGACGATCAGTGCGACGAGGTCGTCGACGACGAACACGGTCAGCAGGAAGACCCGGGCCTGCTCGGGCACGCCCCGGCCGACGAGCGCCAGCAGGCCCAGCGCCAGCGCGGTGTCGGTCGACATCGCCACGCCCCAGCCGTGCGCGCCCGCGCCGCCGGCGTTGAACGCGAGGTAGATGCCGACCGGCAGCACCATGCCCGCGACCCCGGCCGCGAACGGCAGCAGGAACCGGCGCCGGTCGCGCAGGTCGCCCAGGTCCAGCTCGCGCCGCGCCTCCAGGCCGACGACGAGGAAGAACAGGGTCATGAGCCCGCTGTTGACCCAGGTCCGCAGATCGTGGGCGAGCTCCCAGCCGCCGACCTTGAGCGCGAGCTCGGTGCGCCAGAACCGCTCGTACCCCTCCGCGTCGACGTTGGCCCAGACCAGCGCGGCGACGATGGCGGCCACGAGCACTCCCGCGCTGCCGGACTCGGTCGCGATGAAGCTGCGCAGCGGTGCGGCGATGTCGCTGCGCCAGAGGGACTTGCCGCCTTCGGACGACGGGTCGGCCATATCGGCAAAGTCTAGGCTCAATGATCGTGGGCATTCGGGTGGTGATCGCCGACGACCAGGCGATGGTGCGCGACGGGCTGCGGCGCATCCTCGGGGCCGCGGGCGACATCGAGGTCGTGGGCGAGGCCGCCGACGGGGTCGAGGCGCTGGAGCTGGTGCGCGCCGAGCGGCCCGACGTGGCACTGGTCGACATCCGGATGCCCCGCATGGACGGGCTCACCCTCACTCGCGAGCTGGCCGGCGGCCCCACCCGGGTCGTGGTCGTGACGACGTTCGACCTCGACGAGTACGTGTACGCGGCCCTGCGCAACGGGGCGGCCGGCTTCCTGCTCAAGCGCTCCGGCCCGGCCCTGCTCACCGAGGCCGTCCGGGCCGCCGTCTCCGGCGAGAGCCTGATCAGCCCCGCGATCACCGTCAAGCTGCTGCGGCACCTGTCCGGCCCGCGCCCGGAGTCGCCGGAGCCGCTGACCGAGCGCGAGCTGGAGATCGCCGCGCACGTCGGGGCGGGCCGCACCAACGCCGAGATCGGCGCGGAGCTGTTCATCTCGGCCGGCACCGTGAAGACGCACGTCGCCGCGGTCCAGCGCAAGCTCGGGGTCCGCAACCGGGTGGGCATCGCGGTCTGGGCCTGGAACCACGGGGTCGTCGCGCCGTGAGGGCGCTCTGGCTGCTGCTGCTGCTGATCGTCCCGGTGCTGTGCGGGCTGCCGTTCACCCGCGCCGACGGCGTGCTCGTGAGCGTCGCGGCCATGCTCGCCGTGGCGGCGGCCGTGCGCCCCTCCCTCGCGCTCTGGGCGGCCGCGGTCTCGATCGCCGTGACCGCGATCTATCGGGGTCCGCCGCAGCCGCCGGGCCTCTGGTTCATCTTCGAGTTCACCCCGCTGCTCATCCTGCTGACGCGCACCGCCCGGGCGGGCCGGTGGGTCGCGGCCCTCGCCGCGCTCGCCGTCACCGTCCTGCCGCTGCGGGTCACCCTCCACCAGCCCAACCACCGGCTCGACGGATCCGTGCTGGTGGTCGCCACCGCGTTCGCGTGCGCCGTGGCCGCCGCCGGGCTCGGGCTCTTCCTGCGCGCCGGGGACGCACGGCGCGCCCGCGCCCTGGCCGCGGCCAAGCGCTCGCAGCGGCTGGAGCTGGCCCGGGACCTGCACGACCTCGTGGCGCACGAGGTCACCGGGATCGTGCTCGAGGCGCAGGCGGCCCGGGTCGCGCCGGCCGCGGACTCCTACGAGCGGATCGAGGCCGCGGGGCAGCGGGCGCTCGCGGCGATGGACGACATGGTGGCGGCCCTGCGCGACGACGCCGCGCCCGCGCGCCTGCCCGGCCTGGCCGACCTGCCCGGGGTCGTCTCGCGCTTCGGCCCGGCGGCGACGCTGTCGATAGCCCCGGGCGTCGAGCTGTCCGAGGCGGCGGGCAACGCGGCCTACCACGTGGTGATCGAGGCCCTGACGAACGCGCGCCGACACGCCAATGGCCAGGTGGCCATAGCACTGAACGAGAACACCTTGCTAACCGTAATTTCTGATATGTCCGAGATGTCGGACACGCGCCCGGCTGGCGGCCACGGGCTCGACGGGCTGCGCGAGCGAGTCGAGGCCGTGGGCGGGACGTTCAGCGCGGGACCGCGAGACGGCAAGTGGGTAGTCCGCGCCGATCTCTCCCGTTCGGCAGATGTGCGGGAGCGGGAGCGCCAGCAGCCTTGAGGACATGCTCGAACTGCTCGACATCACGAAGATCTACAAGGGACAGAAGCGCGCCGTCGACGGGCTCACGCTGCGGCTCGAGCCGGGCCTGATCGGGCTCCTCGGGCCGAACGGGGCCGGCAAGTCCTCGCTGCTGCGCATCGCCGCCACGGTCACCCGGCCCACCGGCGGGCAGGTGCGCTTCGACGGGCAGGACGCGGTCGCCCGCCCCGACGGGCTGCGGCGCGCGCTCGGGTACCTGCCGCAGGACTTCGGCGTGTACCCGAACCTGTCCGCGGTCGAGTTCCTCACCTACCTCGCCGCGGTCAAGGGCCTCTCCGCACGCTCGGCGCGGGCCCGCATCGACGAGCTGCTGGAGCTGGTGAACCTCACCCACGCGGCGAAGCGGGCCCTGGGCGGCTACAGCGGGGGCATGCTGCGACGCGTCGGCATCGCGCAGACGCTGCTCGGGGATCCCCGCGTGCTCATCGTCGACGAGCCGACCGCCGGGCTCGACCCGGAGGAGCGGGTGCGGTTCCGCAACCTGCTCAGCGACCTCGCGGCCACCCGGGTAGTCCTGCTCTCCACGCACATCGTCGGCGACGTCGAGTCGGTCGCGGCCCGGATCGCGGTCGTGAAGGGCGGCCGGATCCGCCTCGACGGGGCGCCCGAGGACCTCCTGCGCAGCGTGGCCGGGCACGTGTGGGAGGCGACCGTCCCGCCCGCCGACGCCGCCGGGCTGCAGCAGCGGCTGCTCACGACCCGGGCGGTGCGCACGCCGCAGGGGGTGCGGCTGCGGATCCTCGCCGTGCACCGCCCGCTGCCCGAGGCCGTGCCGGTCGCCCCCGACCTCGAGGACGCCTACGTCGGGGCGGTGAACCGGTGATCGCGGCCGCGACGGCGGACTTCCGGGAGCGGGTCCGGCGGCCGGCGTACCTGCTGATGCTGATCTCCGCCATCGGGCTGGGGCTGCTCGCGGTGCCGGCCGTCGACGCGCACTGGTCGGTCCTCGTGATCGGGGGCTTCCGCGGGCGGTACACCAGCGGGTACGTCGGCCTGGTGACCGCGCTGACGAGCGCCCTCTGGCTGACGCTGGTCGGGTTCTACCTGGTGCGCGACGCCGTGGCCCGCGACGAGCGCACCGGCGTCGGACAGCTGATCGCGGCCTCGCCGATGCGCACGCCGGTGTACCTCGCGGCGAAGCTGCTGAGCAACGTCGCCGTGCTCGCCTCGATGACCGCGGTGCTGGCCGGCACCGCGCTCGTCCTGCAGCTGCTGCGGGGCGAGTCCCGCGCCGTCGACCCGGTGGCCCTGCTGCTGCCGTTCGTGCTCATCGCGCTGCCGATGCTGCTGGTCACGAGCGCGCTGGCGCTGCTGTTCGAGGCGACGCCGGTGCTGCGCGGCGGGGTCGGCAACGTGCTGTGGGTCTTCGTGTGGATGGTCGGCGCGATCGCCGGGCAGTCCCCGCGGGCGCCCTTCGGCGGGATCGGGCTGCAGCCGGTGGCCCTGCCCGCGGGGGCGTCGCAGGACGTCGGGCTGGGGCTCATGTACGTCGAGGAGCCGCTCGAGGTCTTCGACTGGCCCGGCCTGCGGCTCTCCCCCGCGTTCCTCGGCGGCCGCGTGGCCCTCGTGCTCGTGGCCCTCGCCATCGCACTGCTGCCCGCGCTGTGGTTCCACCGCTTCGACCGCCCCGCGCGCCCGGGCCGCTCGTTCGGGCCCGAGCCGCGCACCGTCTACGCGGGACTGCCGCGGACCGCTCCCCGCTACGGCCTCACGTTCCCGCGCCTGCTGGCCGGCGAGGTGCGCATCCTGGTCGCGGGGGCGCCGCTGTGGTGGTGGCTGGGCGCGGGCGCACTGTTCGTGGCGGTCTTCGTGGTGCCGCGCGGGGCCGCGCTCGCGGTCGCGTGGGTGTGGCCGATCCTGCTGTGGTCGCGGCTGGGCACGCAGCCGGCGCTGTCGGGGGTCGCGGCGCTGCTGGGCGCCTTTCCGTCACCGCGACGGCGGGTGCTGGCCGAGTACGGCGCGGGCGTGCTGCTGACGCTCGTCCTCGGGCTCGGTGCGATCGCGCACCCGGCGACGATCGCCGGAGCGTTCTTCATCCCGGCGCTGGCCCTGGTGCTGGGCACGCTGACCGGGGCGCCGCGGGTCTTCCAGGCCGTCTACACGCTGCTGTGGTACCTGATGATCAACGACCTCGACGCGCTGAACTTCATGGGCATCCTGCACGGCGGCCCGGGCCCGCTGTTCTGGGCCGGATCCGCGGCCGTCCTCGTAGCGGCCGCCCTCGCCTGGACGATGGTGCGGGAAGGCCGTCGCTAGCGGATGCAACAACCCTCCGCGGCCGGAGCGTCGTGCCGGGTATGAGGGCGGTGACGCGGTGATCGGCTTCGAGGAGTACGTGCGGTTGCGGGGCGAGCGCCTGGTGCGCCTGGCCCGCCTGCTGGTGCGCGACCGCCACCTGGCCGAGGACCTGGTGCAAGAGGTCCTCGGCCGCGCGTACGTGCGCTGGGACCGGGTGAGCCGGGCCGACGACATCGACGTGTACGTGCGCCGCATGCTCGTCAACCGCCATATCTCCTGGCGCCGCCGCCGCTCCTCGTCCGAGGTGGCGACGGACGCGTTCGGCGACCTCGCGGCGGCCACGGACATCGGCGCGGAGGCCGCGGAGCGCTCGGCCGCCTGGGCGCTCATCGCCGACCTGCCGCCGAAGCAGCGCGCCACGATCGTGCTGCGCTACTACGAGGATCTCGACGACGCCACGATCGCCTGCATCCTGGGCTGCTCCCAGGCGACCGTGCGCTCCCAGTCCATGCGCGCGCTGGCGACCCTCCGCCGGCAGCTGGCCGACCGCGAGGAGGTCCTCCCGTGAACGACCTCGACCCCCGCCTCACCACGGCGCTGCACGCGCGCGCCGACGGCGAGGTGCACATCGAGTCGCTCCTGGCCGCTTCGGTACGCCGCGGCGTGCGCCACCGCCGCAACCGCCGTCTGCTCATCGGCGGCGCCGCGGCCGCGACCGTGGCCGCGATCCTGGCCACGACCGCCCTGCTGCCCCGGGCCACCCATCCGCCCGCACCCGCCGGCACCCCGCCCCGGCCGTCCGCCGCCGCCTCCCCGGCCGTCGTCCTGCCCCGCCCGCCGGTGGCCGGCTCCGGGCGCTCGCTGCCGGCGGGCGCCCCGGTGGGCGACGCCTTCCAGATCCACCTGGACGTGACCGACCCGGACGTCCTGCACCTCTCGTACTCCTCCGCGGCGGGCCTCGAGTCGCTGCGCGTGACCCGGGGCAGCACGTCACCGAACGGCTACGACACGTATCGGTTGGCCCTGGGCGACTCTCCGGACCTCTGGACCGGCGAGGGCGCCGTGGCGCCCCTGCCCGAGGCGGGCCGCAAGGGCGAGATGAAGACCGGCGACGGCTGGGCGGCGCTGCGCTGGCAACCGATCGACGGCATCTGGGCGACCGCCCGCCTCGAGTTCCGGCAAACGGACCCGAGGCCGGCCCCGAACGCGCGCGGGGGCCTGCTGGAGATCGCGCGCTGGGTCCGCCTCGACCGCGTGCTGCGCTGCGCGGCCGACTTCCGCCTGGGCTGGGGCCCGGAGAACGCCCGGACGGTGAGCTGCGGCCTGGAGTGGTCCGGCCGGACCGGCCTCGTGAGCTTCGCGTTCGGCACCGCCGACGACGGCTCCCCCTTCTACCTCACCGAGATCACCCCCGGCGACGTGCACCCCAACGCCTCCTACGGCGGCGTCCCGTTCCAGTCCGGCCGCGACGGCTCGACGATCGAGGTCGGCGGCCGGGCCTTCGTGATCGAGGCCGGAACGTCCGGGGTGCCGAAGGACGTCCTGCAGCACATGCTGACGAGCATCCAGCCGAGCCCCGGAACGGTGGACCCGCTGACGCGGTAAGTCCGAAAGACGATCTCCACGGGCCGCAGCCGCGGCTATGGTGGCGACCGTGCGGCTGGACTTGCGGATTCTGGGCCCGCTGGAGGCTTGGACTCCGGACGGCGACGCCCTCGACCTCGGCGCGCGCAAGCAGCGCGCCGTCCTCGCGATGCTGCTGCTCGAGCCCGGCCGGGTCGTCTCCGTGGACCGGATCGTCGACGGGCTGTGGGCGGGGGACGCGCCCGCGAGCGCGTACGGGACCCTCCAGGCGTACATCTCCCAGCTCCGCCGCGTGCTCGAGCCCGACCGGGCGCCGCGCACGCCGCCGGCGGTCCTGCTCACGCGGGAGCCCGGCTACCTGCTCGCCGTCGACGACGACCAGGTCGACGCCGCCCGCTTCGCCGCCGGGGTCGAGACCGCCCGGGCCCGGCTCGCGCAGGGCGATCTCGCCGCGGCCGAGCAGGAGCTGAACGCGGCGCTGCGGGAGTGGCGGGGCGCGCCGCTGGCCGACTTCGCCGACGAGGCGTTCGCCGCGGCCGCCGTGGCCCGCCTCGAGGAGCTGCGCGACGGCGCGCTGGAGGACCTGGCCGAGGTGCGGCTCGGCACCGGGCGCACGGCCGCGGCCATCGCCGACGCCCAGGCGCTGCTGGAGCGCCGGCCGTTCCGCGAGCGGTCCTGGGGCCAGCTCATGCTCGGCCTGTACCGCGAGGGCCGGCAGGCCGACGCCCTCGCCGCGTTCCGCCGCGCCCGGGCGGTGCTCGACGAGGAGCTGGGGCTACCGCCGGGCCCGGAGCTGAGCGCGCTCGAGTCGGCGATCCTGCGCCAGGACCCGAAGCTGGCCCACCGCCCCGCGCCCCACCAGGAGCCGCGGCGGACCCGGCTCGTCGGGCGGGAGGCGGAGCAGCGGCGCATCGCCGCGCGCATCCAGCAGGCGCGCCAGGGCAACGGCGGGGTGCTGCTGGTCGTCGGCGAGGCCGGGCTGGGCAAGACCAGCCTCGCCGAGAGGGCCGTGGAGCTGGCCGGCGCCGACGTCACCACCGCGTGGAGCCGCTGCGTCGAGGCGAGCGCGACCCCCGCGTTCTGGCCCTGGCAGCAGGTGCTGCGCGCGCTGCCGGGCACCGCCGGCGTCCAGGACATGCTCGCCGGGAAGGCGACGACCCACGAGCGCGACCCGGCCACGGCCCTGTTCCACCTGCACGAGGCCGTGGGCGAGGCGCTGCACCGCGCCCCCGGCCCGCTGCTCATCGTGATCGACGACCTGCACGTGGCCGATCCCTCGTCGCTGCAGCTGCTCGCGCACCTGGCGCCGGCGCTGCCCGGGCGGCCGATCCTGGTGCTGGCCACCCTGCGCCCCGAGACGACCGACGCCGGCCCGGCGCTGCGGGAGACCCTCGCGCTGCTGGCCAACGAGCGCGGCGCGGAGCGACTGCGGCTGGCCGCGCTGACCGAGGGCGACGTCGCCGAGTTCGTCGAGCGCCCCGGCGCGGTCGCGCACGCGCTGCTGGAGCGGACCGGCGGCAACCCGTTCTACCTGCAGGAGCTGCTGCGACTGCTGGAGAGCGAGTACCCCGACGGCTGGGGCGACGCCCAGGCGGTCGCCGCGTCCGGGGTGCCCGAGAGCGTCCGCGACGTGATCACCCGGCGGCTGTCGCGGCTGCCGGAGCCCACCCGCGAGCTGCTGGAGACCGCCGCCGTCATCGGCCGCGACGTCGACCTGCTCCTGCTCGCGGCCGCCACCGACCGGCCGGACGAGGTGGTGATGGCCGGGCTCGAGCCGGCCGTCGGGGCGGGCGTGCTGCTCGAGCTGCCCGACGGCTGGGACTACCGCTTCTCGCACGCGCTCGTCCGGGACGCGGTTTACGGCGGGCTGAGCCGGCTGGAGCGGGCCCGCCTGCACCGCCGCGTCGGCGAGGCGCTCGAGGCGTTCGACCGGCCCGACGACCCTGACCTGCTCGGGCTCCTGGTGCACCACTTCACGATGGCCGCGCGGCTCGGGGTCGCCGACCGGGCGGTCCGCTACGCGACGCGGGCCGCCGAGCTGGCGATGGCGCAGCTGGCGTACGACGAGGCGGCGCGGTACCTCGAATCCGCCCTGGGGGCCCTGGACCCGACGCGACCGGGCGCGGCCCGGGCCCGGTGCCGGCTGCTGGTCCAGCTGGGCACGGCCCGGCGGGCGGCCGGCGACGTCGACGGCACCCGGGCCGTGCTCGACGAGGCCCTGACCCTGGCCCGGCAGATCGGCGACGACGGGCTGGCGATGGACGCCGCGACGCTCTTCGGCGGGGCGACGCTGTGGACCTGGCGGCCGTACCTCACCGTCGACGAACGCATGATCGCCACCCTTCGCGACCAGCTGGACCGGCTCGGCCCGCACGACGTCGAGCGCCGGGCGGTGCTGCTCGGCACGCTCGCCGTCGAGCTGTACCACCACCCCGACCGCGATCTCGGCGAGGCCCACGCGGCCGAGGCGGTGCGGCTCGCCCGCGGCCTCGGCGACCCCGAGCTGCTGGCCCGCACGCTGAACAACCACATGTGCGCGACCCTGGTGCCGCAGCGGCTGGCCGAGCGCCGGGCGAGCGCCGACGAGCTGCTGACCCTCCCGGGCCTGCCGCGCACGGCCGAGATCATGGCCCGGCTGCAGCGGATGATGACCGAGGTCAGCGCGGGGGACGCGGCCGGCTTCGACGCCGACCTGGCCCGCTGCGTCCGGCTCGCCGAGGGGATCCGCGCCCCGGTGCTGGCCGCGCAGGTGCGCTACGCGCAGGCGGGCCGGGCGATGCTGGCCGGGGACTGGGTGGCCGGGGAACGGCTGGTCGGCGAGGCGTTCGCGCTGCAGGAGCACACGACCCTGTGGGGTACGCAGTGGATCCGGCTCGCGCTGCTGTACACCAGCCGCCGCTTCCAGGGCCGCCCCGGCGAGCTGGTCGACGAGCTCGTGCACCGGGCGGACGAGCCGCACCTGCAGCTGCTGCGTCCGACCGCGGTGCTGGCCGCGTGCGAGTCGGGCGACGAGGCCCGCGCCCGCGCACTGGTCGAGCGGTGGGGCGCCGCCCGGGAGAAGTTCTGGTGCTGGGACTTCGTCGCGTTCCAGTGGGCGCTGGTCGCGGCCCGGCTGGGCACGCCCGACCCGCGCGAGCTCTACGCCGAGATCGCGCCCTGCGCCGACCGTTTTCCCCCGCTCGGCACCGGCGGCACCACCTGGGGCACGTTCGACTTCGCGCTGGCCGAGCTGGCCGCGGCGCTGGGCGAGCCCGAGCGCGCGCTCGGGCACGCGCGGGCCGCCCTGGAGGCCCACCGGCGCCTGGGGGCCGCCCATCTCATCGACATCTCCGCGGCTCAAGTCGCGGCACTAGTCGTCACCAAGTCCTGACCAACCGGCCGGGCGCACCGTAGGCCCATGACCACTGCTCTGACTTCTCTCCCGGCGGTCGCCGGGCCCGTCTTTGTTCCCGGCGACGAAGGATACGAGGCCGAAAAGCAGGCCTGGAACGTCGCCACCGTCCACGAGCCGCTCGCCGTCGTCGGCGCCACCTGCGCCCAGGACGTGGCCGAGACGGTGCGCTGGGCCGGCACCCTCGGGCTGCCGGTCGCGGTGCAGTCCACCGGTCACGGCGCCGTCCGCCCGGTCCGCGGCGGGGTGCTCATCACCACGAACCGGATGACCGAGCTGACCATCGACCCGGTGACCCGGACGGCGCGGGCCGCCGCCGGGGTGCACTGCGTGGAGGTGAACGCGGCGGGCGCCCCGCACGGGCTGGGCATGCTCAACGGCTCGGCGACGCAGGTCGGCGTCGTCGGGTACACCCTCGGCGGCGGCGTCGGCCCGCTCGGCCGCCGTTTCGGCTTCGCCGCCGACCACGTGCGCTCGGTGGAGATCGTCACGGCCGACGGCGCGCTGCGGACCGTCGACGCCGACCACGAGGCCGACCTGTTCTGGGCGGTTCGGGGCGGAAAGGGCAACTTCGGCATCGTCACCGCGATCGAGTTCGGCCTGGTCGAGGTGGCCGGCTTCTACGGCGGCGGGATCTACTTCCCGATGGAGCACGCCGGCGAGGTGCTGCACGCGTACCGCGAGTGGTCGGCCGGCCTGCCGGAGGAGATGAGCACGTCGGTGGCCCTGCTGCGGCTGCCCGACCTGCCGGCCCTGCCCCCGCCGCTGCGCGGGGCGAACGTGGCCCACCTGCGCGTCTTCTTCCTGGGCGACGCCGAGGCGGGCGACGCGCTGCTGGCCCCGATGCGCGCGGCGGCCCCGGCGATCATCGACGACGTGGCGATGCTGCCGTACCCGGCGGTCGACGCCGTGCACCGCGACCCGGTCGAGCCGATGCCGACCCGCGAGCGCGGCGTGCTGCTCGCCGAGCTCACCGCGGAGACGGTCGAGCACGTGCTGGCGGCGGCCGGGGCGGGCCTGGACCTTCCGCTGCCGATGGTCGAGATCCGCCAGCTCGGCGGGGCCCTGGGGCGCCCGGCGGCGGTGCCGAACGCGGTCAGCGGGCGCGGGGCGGCGTACTCGCTGTTCGTCATCGGCCTCGGCGTGCCCGGCCTGGAGGCGGCGGTGGACGCGGCCACCGACCGGGTGCTCGCGGTCGAGCGGTTCCCCGGCGGGTTGCTGAACTTCTCGGGCGGGGCCGACGCGGAGGCGATCCGGGCGAACTGGCCGGCCGCGGACCGGGACCGGCTGCTGCGGGTGAAGCACGCCTACGACCCGGCGAACGTGTTCTCCAGCGGGCAGCCGCTGGTGGGCTGAACTCCCGGCTTGCACCCGGTCCGCACTGTTGCGGGCCGGGTGCGGGCCGATGTCGGGGGCATGGCTCGACGGGACCCGATGTGGACGCTGGGGATCATGCTGGCCGTCGCGCTGCCCACGGTCGCGGCCGCCGCGTTCACCCCGATCCGGGTCGCCGGGTCGATGGCCGTGGTCGCGCTCCTCGGGATCGCGGCGCACGCGCTGCTGCGCCGGGCGCGGGACCGGCACCGGGCCCAGGCGGCCCTGTTGCACACGGTGCTGCGCCGGTTCCCCTCCCCCGTGCTGGTGACCGACCCGGACGGCAACGTGGTCCTGGCCAACCCCGCCGCGCAGGACCTGATCGGCGGCGAGCCGGCGCTCGAGACGTTCGACGGGCGCCCGGTCCGGCTGGCCGACCTGGCGCGCGAGGGCCGGGACACCTACGAGGCGCGGCTCACCCGCGCCGACGGCTCCACCAGCGACATCCACATCGAGGCGCTGCCGGTCGAGGGCGGGGCCGGCACCGTGTGGGCGCTGCAGGACATCAGCGCCCGGCGGGTCTACGAGGAGTCGCTGCACCACGCGGCCTACCACGACGCCCTCACCGGCCTGCCCAACCGCGCCCTGCTCTGGCAGCACCTGAGCTCGGCCGCCGCCGACGGGCGCCCCTACGCGGTGCTGGTGGTCGACGTCGACGACTTCCGGACCGTCAACGAGCTGCACGGCCGCGCGGTCGGGGACGAGGTGCTGACCGCGGTCGCGCACCGGCTCCGCGACGCCGCGTACGCGGGGACCCGCACGGCCCCGGCCCGCGCGGTGGTGGCCCGGCTCGGCGGCGACGAGTTCGCGGTGCTGCTGCCGGGCGCGGACGTGCGGGCGGCGCAGCGGCTCGCCCCCGAGCTGCGGGCCGCGTTCGACCGCCCGTTCCCGACCAGCGCGGGCCGCGTGACCGTCCGGGCCGCCATCGACGTGTCCACCACGATGCTGGCCGACGCCTAGATGCCCGCCAGATCCAGGGCCAGGGTGACCGCGCCGAACGCGACCAGCAGCCCGGTGACCAGGTTGACGCGGCCCTTCGAGCCCCCGGTCCGCCGCGCCGCGCGCCAGTAGAGGGCGGCCCCGACCACGATCAGCAGCGCCTCCACGACGGCGGTCAGGAGGTGGTACTGCCACAGCCCGAACCCCAGCCGGGGCAGATCGCCCGCGTTGCCCGGCAGCAGCGGCATGTCGGCCCGGTGGACGAGCAGGTCGAGCAGCCAGTGCGAGAAGACCACGGCGCCGATGACCGTCCCGCCCCGCCGGCCCCACCAGCGGGCGGCGACCAGGCCGGTGAGCGCGGCGATGACCAGGGCGCCGACCAGCGAGTGGGTCCAGTCGGCGTGAATGATCCCGTCGCCGTAGCCGCCGTCCGTGCCCGGCACCGGGTCGATGCGCTCGGCGCCGGTGAGGTACAGCGGAAGGAACACCATGTCGAGCCAGACCGTCGCGAGCATGAGCGACCACAGCGGGACCGGCCGCTCGACCGACTTCACGGCCGCGGCCAGGCCGAAGTGCCCGGTGATCACCGCGTCGACCGTTTCGGCCAGGGAAGCTTGGCGTCCAGCGCGCCGATGAGGCCGGCGAACAGGAGCACCCCCACGAAGTACGACATCTCGGACGCCCTCCACTAAGTGAACTCAAGTTGCGTTAGCCTGAGCATGACAGGACCCGGCCCGCTAACGCAACTGGAGTTGCATTGATGACGAGTCCCCGACCCGGCGGGCGCACGGCCCGGACCCGGGCCGCCGTGGCCGAGGCGGTGCAGGCCGAGCTGCTCGAGTTCGGGTACGCGGGCACCACCATGGAGCGCATCGCCCAGCGGGCGGGAGTGGCGAAGACCACGCTGTACCGCCGCTGGGGCTCCGTCGGCCAGCTCGTCGTCGACCTCTTCGGCGAGACGGCCGCGGCGCAGATCCCGCCGCCGGACACCGGCACGCTCGAGGGCGACCTGCGCGAGCTCGGCCGCGCGAGCATCGCGCTGCTGTCGGTGCCGCCGCTGCGGGCCGTGTTCGACGTCGTCGTGGGCGAGGCGGTGCACGACGCCGCGGCCCGGGCCGTGCTCACCGGCTTCTTCGCCACCCGGATCGCGCTCGCCGCGCCGCTGGTCGAGCGGGCGGTCGCGCGCGGGGAGGCCCCGGCCGGCACCGACGCGGCCGAGGTGATCCGGCTCGTGGGGGCGCCCTATTTCGCGCGGGCGTACATCACCGGCGACCCGCTCGACCCCGCCGTCGCCGACCGGACCGCCCGAATCCTGGCCCTGGCCGTGCGCGAGGGGCTACTCGCCGGCTGACGTGCGGAAGAGCATCGCGGCCTGCACGCGGTTCGCGCAGTCGAGCTTGGTGAGCACGCGGCTGACGTACGTCTTCACGCTCGGCTCGCTCATCCGCAGCCGGGCGCCGATGTCGGCGTTGGAGAGCCCCTCCGCGACCAGCCGCAGCACGTCGGTCTCCCGCGGGTTGAGCCGGGCCAGGCGGTCCCCGGCGGCCCGGCGCCGCTCGGCCCCGGCCGCGCCCGCGGGCCCGATGAGGCCGATGACCTGGCGGGCGACCGGCGGCGAGAGGTACGCGTCCCCGGCGTGCGCGGCCCGCACCGCGCGCAGGAGCTCCTCCGGCGTGCAGGTCTTCAGCACGTAGCCGGACGCGCCCAGCCGCAGCGCCCGCAGCACGCTCGGCTCGTCCCCGAACGACGTCAGCATCACGATCGCCACCCCGGGCGCCGCGGCCCGGATCGCGTCCACGGCGTCGAGGCCTCCGAGCAGCGGCATCCGCACGTCGAGCAGCGCCACATCCACCGGACCCCGCCCCGCCGCCGCCACGGCCGCGGCCCCGTCCTCGGCCACGGCGACGATCTCCAGGTCGGGCGCGGACTCGAGCACCGCCTGAATGCCCGCCAGCATCAGCGGCTCATCGTCGGCGATGAGCACGCGGATACGACTCATCACACGGCTCATCCCGCGACGCCGATGACCAGGCTGAGCGGTACGAGACCGAACATGAGG
Organism: Dactylosporangium sp. NPDC000244; assembly: GCF_040300725.1. NCBI lineage: Bacteria > Bacillati > Actinomycetota > Actinomycetes > Micromonosporales > Micromonosporaceae > Dactylosporangium > Dactylosporangium sp. NPDC000244. The sequence continues at coordinate 14,935 of NZ_JBEPEH010000032.1, read as the reverse complement.
CCGGCGAGGGCCATCTCCAGCAGCGCGGGCGGGCGGCGCACCGGCTCGGCCGGGAAGACCGCCCAGAGCCGGAACTCGCCGCCGCCGACGCCGTGCCCGACGAGCCCGCCCGCGAGCTCGGCCCGCTCGGCCAGGCCCGCCAGCCCGCGCGCGGCGGCCGGCACGGTTCCGGGCGGCACCGGGTTGACGACCGAGAGCAGCAGCGCGTCGTCCTGCCACTCGGCCCGCACGGTGATCGGCGCGCCCGGGGCGTGCTTGCAGCCGTTGGTGAGCCCCTCCTGGACCAGCCGGAAGGCCTCCGGGGGCAGCTCCCGCTCGTGGCCGCCGCGCACCAGCTCGACCGGCACGCCCGCCGCCCGGGCCCGGTCCACGAGCTCGCCCAGCCCGGCCTGCGCCGCCCGCAGCCCGCCGAGCACGTCGTGCAGGTCCCCGGCGGCCCCGCGGGCGGACTCGGCCAGCCGGCGCACCGCCTCCCGCTGCGCCGCGGGCAGCCCGCCCACCTCCAGCGCCGCGGCCTGCATCGACACGAGGCTGAGCCGGTGGCCGAGCGCGTCGTGCATGTCGCGGGCGATCCGCAGCCGCTCCTGCCGGGCGAGCGCGGCCGCGTGCCGCGCCTGCTGGGCCAGGTGGGCGCCGACGAGCAGGGGCAGCAGCGCGAACACGACGGCCGCGACGACCACGGGCGCGACCGCCGGCGCCCGCCACGACTCCACCACCACGAACCCGGCGACCGCGGTGGCCAGCCAGGGCGACGAGCGCTTCCCGGCCCCGTAGGCGGTGTAGGGCAGCAGCGCCCCGGCCCCGCCGGTGACCAGCGCCGGGCCGAGGGCGAACAGGAACGCGAGGCCGGGGCGGCGGCGGGCCACGGAGAGGACGCCGGCCACGAGCAGGGCCCAGAGCGGCAGGAGCCACGGCCGGACCACGCCGGGGTGCGCGTAGGTGAGCAGCACGCTGTCGGCGCAGACGATGCCCGCAGGCGCGAGATATCGGCGCATGCCAGCAGGCTACCGCCGACGTTCGTCGCGGCGGCGGGACGACTTTCGGCGACTGTGGCCGCGGCCGGGCCGCCCTAGCGTCCGGGGGCGTGATCGTTGTCGAAGAGCTGACCAAGCGCTACGGGCCGACCGTCGCCGTCGACGGGCTGTCGTTCACCGTCCGGCCGGGGTGCGTGACGGGCTTTCTCGGGCCCAACGGGGCCGGGAAGTCCACCACCATGCGGATGATCCTCGGGCTCGACCGGCCCTCGAGCGGACGGGCGCTGGTCGACGGGCGGGCGTACGACACCCTGGACCGGCCGCTGCGCACCGTCGGGGCGATGCTGGAGGGGCGGTCCGCGCACCCGGGCCGGCGCGCCCGACACCACCTGCGCTACCTGGCGCGCAGCAACGGCATCCCGGACGCGCGCGTCGAGGAGGTGCTGGAGCTCGTCGGGCTGGCCGGGGACGCGCGGCGGCGGGCCGGCGGGTTCTCGCTCGGGATGGCCCAGCGCCTCGCCCTGGCCGCGGCGCTGCTCGGCGATCCCCCGATCCTGCTGCTCGACGAGCCGGTCAACGGGCTCGATCCCGAGGGCGTGCACTGGCTGCGGCAGCTGCTGCGGGGGTACGCCGCAAAGGGCCGCACCGTGCTGATCTCGAGCCACCTGATGGCCGAGACCGCACTCACCGCCGACCGGCTCGTGGTCGTCAACCGCGGCCGGCTCGTCGCGGACGCGACCGTGGCCGAGTTCGTCGCCGGCGCCCCCTCGCTGGAGGCGGCGTTCCTGCAGGCGGTGGCGCGATGAGCGCGTTCGCGGCCGAGTGGCTGAAGATCCGCACGCTGCGCTCGACCGCCTGGACGCCGGCGCTGACCGTCGTGGCCGGGGGCGGGCTCGCCTACCTCGTCGGGCTGAGCATGCGCAGGGCCGAGCCCGAGCACTTCGACGCGATGTTCGCCACCTTCTACTCGCTCAGCCTGGCCCAGCTCGCGCTCGTGGTGTTCGCGGTGCTGGCGGTCGGCGGGGAGTACGGCTCCGGCACCATCCGCCCGACGCTCGCCGCGGTGCCCCGGCGCGGGCGCTACTACCTGGCCAAGCTCGCCGCGGTCGCCGGGTGCGCGGCGGCCGTCTCGGTGCTGACCGTCGCCGCCGCCTGGGTGGCCGGGCAGGCCGGGCTCGGGCCGCGGCACACGGCGCTGACCGCCGGCGGGGTGCCGGGCACGGTCGCCGCGGCGCTGCTCTACCTCGTGCTCATCGCCCTGTTCGCGGCGGGCGTCGCCCAGCTGCTGCGCGGGTCGACGGCGGCCCTGGCCGTGCTGCTGCCGCTGCTGTTCCTCGGCTCGCAGGGGCTCGGCAATGTCCCGGTGCTGCGCAAGGTCACCCAGTTCCTGCCCGACCAGGCGGGCGCGGCGGCCCTGCACTTCTTCGGCAATCCGGACGGACCGGGCTACGACCGCGCGTTCGGCCCGTGGGGCGGTATCGCGATCATGGCGCTGTGGACGGCGGCGGCGCTGGCCGGCGGGTACGTCACCCTGCGCCGGCGAGACGCATGATCGCCTTAGAGCCGGTTTAGTTTCGACTTAGGGACCTTGAGAGAGCGCTCTCCCATGCATACGGTCTGGCCATGCCGCTCGACCCCCGGCTCAACCCGTACGTGGTGACGCCGAGCCGCCCGCCGAAACGGCGCCGGACCCTGCTCGCACTGCTGCTGGTGCCGATGGCGGGGGCCGTGGCGACCAGCCTCATCCTCACCACGACCGCCGGCGCCGGCGCCGAGCAGGTGGACACCGCGGGCATGGTGCAGGCCGAGGCGTGGAGCGCGCAGAGCGGGGCCCGCACCGAGAACACCGGCGACGTCGGCGGCGGCAAGAACGTCGGCTGGCTCGCCGACGGGGACTGGATGCGGTACGACAACGTCGACCTCGGCGGCCCGGGCTCGCTCACCGCGAGCGTCCGGGTCGCCGCGGCGAGCCGCACGGGCGGGACGATCGAGCTGCGGGCCGGCACCCGCGACGGCGAGCTGCTGGCGAGCTACCCGGTCGGGTACACCGGCGGCTGGCAGACCTGGACCACGAAGACCGCGGTGAGCGCGACCGGGCGCACCGGCCGGCAGACCGTGTTCCTGCTGCTCAAGAGCACGCAGGCCGGAGACTTCGTCAACATCAACTGGCTGCGGTTCAAGCGGACGCCGACGGCGACGATCCCGGGCTCACCCTCCGCCTCGGCCCCGTCGTCCCCGTCGCAGAGCCCGACGGCGGTCCCGGGCTGGCCCAGCGTCGACCCGGCCAAGCAGAAGGCCGACACCGCGGCGTTCTTCGCCCGGCGGCCCGCGCCGATCACCAACAACCCGGTGAAGGTGCCCGAGTTCCACGCCACCTGCACGGTGAGCCACCACGCCCCCGACGACCCGATCGTCTTCCCGGGGCTGGCCGGCGCCTCGCACGACCACACGTTCCTGGGCAACCGGTCGACGAACGCGAACTCCACGGCCGAGTCGTTGATCGCCGCGGGCACGAGCTGCACGCCGGCGCAGGATCACTCGGCGTACTGGATCCCCACGCTGTCGCAGAACGGCAAGGTCGTGGACCCGAAGGAGGTGACGGTCTACTACGGCTCCCGGCTCAAGGACCCGAGCAGGACCCAGCCGTTCCCGTTCGGGCTGCGGATGATCACCGGGGACGCCAAGAACCAGAGCGACACCCCCGACCACCAGGGCAACCATTTCTGGTGCGCGGGCGTCGGGGGCGAGGTCGGGCGCACCGCCAACGGCGAGTACCCGGTCTGCGCCAAGACCGCCGAGCTGGTCCGGCAGATCACGTTCCCGGACTGCTGGGACGGCGTGCACCTGGACAGCCCGGACCACAAGGCGCACATGGCCAACGGTGACCACACCGGCGCCTGCCCGGCCAGCCACCCGGTGCCGATCCCGTCGGTCTCCTTCGTCATCGCCTACCCGCTGAGCACCGACACGAACGGCATCACGCTCTCGTCGGGCAACGGCTACTCGATGCACGCCGACTTCTTCAACGCCTGGGAGCCCGACGCCCTCGCCCAGCGGGTGCGGGACTGCCTCGACCAGGGCTACAAGTGCAACGCGCAAGGAACGTTCTAGCCAAGGAACGTTCTAGCCAAGGAACGTTCTAGCCGCCGCCGAGAGCTGGAGGCCCACCCGCCGCCACGGGTGGGCCTCTTTTTTCCCGTTAACATCAAGGCGGCCCCACCCGCATCGGTGGCATGGTTACCGCATGACGATCCGCTGCGTCATCGTCGACGACTCGGAGCGTTTCCGGGTGAGTGCCCGGAGGCTCCTGACGGCGCAGGGCATCGCGGTGGTCGCAACCGCTTCGGACACCCAGCAGGCGCTGCTCGCCGTCGAGGAGCAGGAGCCGGATGTCGTACTGGTGGACGTCGGCCTGGGCGCGGAGAGCGGCTTCGATCTGGCCCACCGCATCCGCCGCGGCTTCGTGATCATGGTGTCGAGCCTCGACCCGGACGACCTGGCCGAACTGCTCGCCGAGAGCCCGGCGATCGGCTACCTGCCCAAGGACCAGCTGTCCGGCAGCGCGATCAGCTGCCTGTTGCAGAAGACGCCGCTTCGAGAAACGTGAGCACGGCGAGCACCCGCCGATGCGTCTCGTCCGTCTCGGGCAGGTCGAGCTTGGTCAGGATCGACCGGACGTGCTTCTCGATGGTGCCCTCGGTGACCCACAGCGCCTTGGCCACGCCCGCGTTCGAGCGCCCCTCGGCCATCAGGGCCAGGACCTCCCGCTCTCGCGGGCTGAGGCCGCCGAGCGGGTCGCGGCGGCGGTGCGCGGCCACCAGCTCCTGCACCACCGCGGGGTCGACGACGGTCCCGCCGTCGTGCACGCGGCGCAGGGTCTCCACGAACTCGTCGACGTCGGTGACGCGGCTCTTCAGCAGATAGCCGATGCGCTCCCCGCTGGCCAGCAGCTCGATCGCGTGCTCGACCTCCACGAAGGCGGACAGCACCAGGATCGCCACCGACGGGAAGCGGCGGCGGATTTCCCGCGCCGCGCCCAGCCCCTCCGTGGTGTGCGTGGGGGGCATGCGGATGTCGACCACGGCGATGTCGGGGGTCTTCTTCTCGACCAGCTCCAGCAGGTGCGGGCCGTCATCAGCCAGCCCGATGACGGCGAAGCCCTGCCGGTCGAGCAGGCTTGCGAGCCCCTCGCGCAGCAGTACGTCGTCGTCTGCGATCACAACCGACTCGAATGCCATTAACCCCAACATATCCCCGCGATCCGGGGTAGACACCTCCCCATGCACGGGGGGTTGACCGTCCGTCTCGCGTTGACCAGCGCGCTGTTCACCGTCCTGATCACGGCGGCGTTCGCGATGATCCTCGTGTCGGTGTACGAGCTTCGCGCCTCCGTCATGGTCGTCACCCAGGCCGAGCGGGCGGTCTCGGCCTGCAACACGCTGGAGCGGTTGGTGCTCGACGTGGAGGCGGGGCGGCGCGGCTACGCCCTCACCCACGACCGGACGCTGCTGGAGCCCTGGGTGGAGGCTCAGCAGCAGATCCCCCTGCGCCAGGAGGAGCTCGCCTCGTCGGTGTCGGGCAGCCCGGCCCAGGCCGCGCGGGTGGCCCGCCTGAACAGCGACGTCACGGCCTACCTCGAGAACTACGCCGACCCCGCGATCGCCAACGACCAGCGGGGCGAGCCGGCGAACATCGACACCAAGTCGATCATGGACGGCCAGAAACAGATCGCCGCCCTGCGCGCCGAGTTCGACGACTTCATCAACAACCAGCGGGTGAGCGTGGACCAGATGCACGCGGCCGCGAGCTGGGCCGGTCGGCAGGCGCTCATCGCCGGGCTCGCCGGGTTCGTGGTGGCCCTGATCGCGGTCGCGCTCCTCACCCGCTCGCTCGCGGTCATGGTCGTGCGGCCGCTGCACCGGATGGTCCTCGCGGCCGACCGGGTGGCGGGGGGCGACCTGCAGACACGGGTGCCGACCGACGCCCCCGTGGAGGTCGGGGCGTTGCAGCGGACCTTCAACGCGATGGTCGCCGCGCTCGACAGGAGCCGCACGATGCTCGGCGCGGCCGCGGCCGAGCAGGCGGCGCTGCGCCGGGTGGCCACCGTCGCCGCGCGCGGCCGCCCGGCCGAGGACGTGTTCGCCGCGGTGACCGAGGAGGCCGGCAAGCTCTTCGACGCCGACGCGGCGGTGCTGCTGCGCTTCGAGCCCGACGGCAGCGGCACCGTGGTGGCGAGCTGGAGCCAGGACCCCGCGCACCGCGTCGACCTAGGCCGCGTGCGCCTGGACGACGGCGGGGTGGCGGGCCAGGTGCTGCGCTCCGGCCGCCCGGTCCGCCTCTCCGGCCAGCACAGCGTCGACTTCCTGCGGCACGAGTTCGGCGACCTGACGATCCGCTCGGCGATCGGCGCCCCCGTCCTCGTGGCCGGCCGCACCTGGGGCGTCCTGAAGGCCCTGTCCACGTGCGCGTCGCCGCTGCAGCAGCAGGACGCCGAGCGGGCCGCCGAGTTCACCGAGCTGGTGGCGAGCGCGATCGCCAACTCCCAGGCGCGCGCCGACCTGACCGCCTCCCGCGCCCGCGTGGTGGCGGCGACCGACGAGAGCCGCCGGCGCATCGAGCGCGACCTGCACGACGGCACCCAGCAGCGGCTGATCGCCCTGCTGCTGGCCCTGCGCGCGACGGAGACCGAGGTGGACGGCGGGCTGCAGAGCCGCCTGCACGGCATCGGCAGCGACCTGTCCGAGGCCATCGACGAGCTGCGCGAGCTGGCCCGCGGCATCCACCCGTCGATCCTGTCCGAGGGCGGCCTGAGCCCGGCGATCCGCTCGCTGGCCCGCCGCTCCCCGGTCCCGGTGGAGGTGCGGCTGGACCTGCCGGCCCGGCTCGACGCCTCGGTGGAGATCGGGGTGTACTACGTCGTCGCCGAGGCCCTCACCAACGCGATCCGCCACGCGCACGCCACGCTGATCTCGGTGTCGGCATCGGCCACTGACGAGTCGCTGTCGCTGTCCGTCGAGGACGACGGGGTGGGCGGCGCCGATCCCGGGACCGGCACCGGCCTGACCGGCCTCGGCGACCGCGTCGCGGCACTGGGCGGCACCATGCAGATCGCCAGCCGCCCCGGCAGCGGCACCCGCCTCGCCATCATGATCCCCCTTTCGAAGGGTGCGAGCGGCTGAGGCGCCTATAGCAGCCAGCAGGTATAGCGGGGTCGGAAAACCCAGACCCGAGAAGCCCCGCTGGCCGCGACGCAACGGACAACCGTCCGGAGGCACGGTGGAACAGTCATTCACGCCCCCTTGAACAGGTGATCCACCATGACGACTCGTCCGGTCGACCCGGCACTGTGCATGGCACTGTTCGTGTCCGACACACCCTGCTACTCCCACCCCGACGCCGAGACGGTCCGCGAGACGGTGTCCTCGACCCTCAGCCGCCTCGGCAAGGACGAGTGCTACGCGCAGGCCGCCGAGGTCTTCGGCGACCGCCCGGACGTGGCCCTGAGCCGCATCCAGTGGGCGCGCGAGCTCTGCGAGGAAGCCCTGACCCCCGCCGGGGCCCGCTGACTCGCGGCTTCACTCAGGGCTGCATGCCCTGACCGGAGATGCACCCGATATGTCGCGGCGCGACGCGTCCGGCATATCGGCGCCACCCGTCAGGAGTCGAGCTTCGCGTCAGGATTCGAGCTTCGCGACCAATCGCGCCAGTTCGTCCAGCTCCTCCGGCGGCAGCGCCAGCATCTGCGGCGGCGGCTGGGTCAGGATCGCCTCGGCCCGAGCCGCCTCGCGACGGCCCAGGTCGGTCGTCGTCACGAGCTTGGCCCGCCGGTCCGACGGGTGCGGCTCCCGGCGCACGAGACCCCGCTTCTCCAGGTCGTCGACGACCAGCGTGGTGTACGGCGCATCCGTCTGCAGCCGCCCGGCGAGCTCCCGCATGGTCATCGGCTCGCCCGCCAGACGCCGCAGGGCCTTGATCCGCACGAAGCTCAGGTCCAGCGCCTCGCAGACCTCCTTGCGCCGGTCGTGCCGCTCGTGCACCAGCGCGAGCATGGCACGCCAGACCTCACCGGCGCGTTCCTGCGAATCAGGCATCGACGAGCTCCGCATCAGGGGTTCGGCTTTTCGCCCACGTACCGGTGGTGAGCGTACCGATGACCAGGATCGCGGCGCCGCACCCGGCGACGATCCACCAGCCCACGTGGCTCGCGGGGCTGAACCCGACGGGCATCGCGCGGCCGTGCAGCCCCGCGGTGACCACGGCGCCGAGGACCGCGATGCCCAGCACCGAGCCGAACTGGCGGCTGGTCGAGGCGAACGCCGCGGCCACCCCGGCCTGGGCCACCGGCAGACCCGAGACGGCGGTGACGGTGATCGGCGGGTTGACCATGGCGAAGCCGATGCCGAAGGCGACGTAGGCGGCCACGACCCACAGCAGCGGCGTGTGCGGGGTGAGCCCGGTGAGCAGCACCCCGCTGACCAGGATGCCGGCCCCGCCGACGAGCAGCGGCGCGCGCGGCCCGCGGGCGCCGACCATGCGGCCGGAGACCGGGCCGAGCACCAGCGTGATCGCGGCGATCGGCAGCGTGAGCAGACCTGCGTGCAGCGGGGAGAGGCCGCGCACCTCCTGCAGGTAGAGCGTGTTGAGCAGCAGGAACCCGGCCAGCGCGCCGAACGCGGCGACGGCGATCGCGGTGGCGCCGGCGAACGGCGGGCTGCGGAAGAGCGTGATGTCGATCAGCGGCTCGGGGCGGCGCGGCTCGACCAGCAGCAGGGCCACCAGCGCGACCACGGCCACGGCCCCGGCGATCGGCTCGTGCTCGATGATGGCGAAGGTCGCGCTGGCGAGGAGGACCAGCACGATGATCTGGCCCGGAACGTCGACCCGGCGCGGCCGGGGCGCCCGCGACTCGGGCACGAAGAGCGCGGTGAGCACGACCGCGGCGATGCCGATCGGCACGTTGATCCAGAAGATCGTGCGCCAGCCGACGGTCTGCACCAGCAGGCCACCGACGACCGGGCCGAGCGCCATGCTGATGCCGACGACGCCCGCCCACACGCCGATGGCCTGGGCGCGCTCGCGGCGGTCGGTGAAGACGTTGGTGATGATCGACATGGCGACCGGGTTGAGCATCGAGCCGCCGATCGCCTGGACCACGCGGAACGCGATCAGCCAGCCCAGCGTCGGGGCCAGCCCGCACAGCAGCGAGCCGAGCGCGAAGACCACCAGCCCGGTCTGGAAGATGCGGCGCCGGCCGAGGCGGTCCGCGGTCGAGCCGCCCATGATCAGGAGGCTGGCCAGCACGAGGGTGTACGCGTCGATCGCCCACTGCAGGCCGGAGAGGGGCGCGTCCAGGTCGCGCCCGATCGCCGGCACCGCGATGTTCACGATCGTGTTGTCGAGTCCGACGATCAGCAGGCTCATGCAGCAGATGCCGAGGATGAGCAGGCGCCGGCCACGTGCTTGTACGGCCATAACTATTATGTTCGTACAAGCAACGGGCCGGCGCCAACCTTCTGCGGCTCAGATCACTGCCGAGGCCGCTAGTTGGTGCCGTTGCCCTGCGGCGGGTTGCCGCCCGGCATGCCACCGTTCTGCGGGATGCCACCGTTCTGCTGGTTGCCGTTCTGCTGGTTGCCCGCGCCGGCCTGGTTCAGCGTCGCGTCGGTGATCGTCGTGGCCGTGGCGCTGGACCCGGCATCGGTGCCGTCCACGGTGCCGACGACGGTCACGGTGTCGCCGCTCTTGATGTCGGAGACCTGGTCGTTGCCGTTGTCGACGGTCGTGGACGAGCCGATGACGAACGTCGTCGTGTGCCCGTCGGCGCTCTTGGCCGTGATCGAGGTGGAGCTGATCGCGGTGACCGTTCCGGTCTGGAGGCGCTTCGTGACGTACCCGCCATTGCCGTCGGAGGCCGTGAAGTCCCCGTAGAGCGCGCCGGAGAGGCCGTTCGCCCCGCCGCCGCCCATGCCCCCGAAGCCGCCCCCGCCCGGCCCGTTGCCGCCCATGCCCCCGGGCCCGGCCTGCGCCGACGAGGACGAGGAGTCCCCGCTCGCGGCCTTGACGACGGCGAACCCGCCGCCGCCGATGACGAGGGCCGCGACCACTCCAACGACGATCGTCTTCACCTTCGAGGACTTCGCCGCGGGCGCCGGGGTCGCCGCCGGCGCGAGTCCGGCCGGCTCCTGGGGCTGGGCCGGGGTGGCCCAGACCGGGGCGGCGGCGGGCTGCTGGTCGGTGATCGGGCTGCTCATGGCGTGGCTCCCTGGGTCCGGCGGCCCGCTCCGGGGGAGCCGCTCACGAAGCAACCATCGCGGGAATCCCTGGCACGGAACCGTCCGGACCTTGGCAGCCACCTGTGAGTCAGGCACCCGTGCATCAGACCGCTTCGACTCACGCCGCTGTGACTCAGGCCGAGACCAACGCCGCTTCCGCATCCGCCTCCGCGGCCCGGGCGGGGCGGCGGCGCAGCGCGGCGAGCCCGGCCAGCAGCAGGCCCGCGGCCGCCCACGCGACGAGCACGAGCACGTGCGGTCCGGCGCCGGCCCCGTCGAAGAAGGCGGTACTGCGCAGCAGCGACCCGGCCGCGCCCGGCGGCAGGTACTGCCCGAACGCACCCCACCCCGACGGCAGCATCTCCGGCGCGCTGGACAGGCCCGAGAGCGGGTTGCCGAGCAGCATCATGGTCGCCGCCCCGATCGCGAGCCCGGCGGTGCCGAGCAGCGCCTCCAGGCCGAGGATGGTCAGCGCCGTGGCGGCGATGGACAGCGCGACGACACCGCTGTTGACCCAGTAGTCGCCGTTCAGGGAGCCCAGCCACTGCTGCAGGATCGCCACGAGCGCCAGCCCGCCGGTCACGGCGAAGGCGAGCGCGCCCGCGACCCGGCGTCCGGTGCCCGCGATCAGGCTGGTGAGCAGCCCCGCGGCGGCGATCCCGCCGAGCACCAGCGGCAGCGCCCCGGCCGCGAGCCCGGCCCCGCGCGGGTCGTCGGGCGGCAGCGGCACGAGGTCCCGCACGACCGTCCCGTCCGGGGTCGGCGCGAGCGCCTGGGCGACCTGCTGCAGGGCCTGCGCGACCGCCGGGCCGGCGGCGGAGGCGACGATGAGCTGGGGGCGGCCGCTCGTGAGGTCGATGGCGCCGTAGACCTCACGGTCCTTGATCAGCCGCTCGGCCGCGGCGGTGTCGGGCACCGTGCGCAGGTCGAACGCGCCGGGCCGCTTCGCCTCGAGCTGCTGCACGACCTGCGCGGCCGCGGGCGCGGGCCCGGCGACGGCGAGCGGGATGTCGTGCACGCCGGCCCGGGTCGCGGGCCAGGCGAACGCGACCATGATGAGGCTGAGCAGGGCGGTGAGCAGCAGCACGACGCCCGCGACCTTTCGCATGACCATCTCCCCTTAAAAGAACGTTCGTTCGCTCTTTTTCAGGGTGTACCGCCCGTGCCCGCCCGTCAAGAACGAACGTTCGCTTTTATCGGGAGACGCCGGTCACGGCCTTGGCCGCGGGGATGTACGTGGACGCGGGCGGCAGCGTGAAGGTGAACCGCGACCCGCCGCCCGGGTTGTCGTCGGCGCGGATCGTCCCGCCGTGCCGCTCCACGATGCGCTTGCAGATCGCGAGGCCGAGGCCCGTGCCCGCGTACCCGCTCGAGCGGTGCGCCCGGTGGAAATTGGTGAAGATGGCGTCGTGCTGGCCGGGCGGGATGCCGATGCCGTTGTCCGCCAGCTCGACCCGCACCAGCCCGTCACCGTCGAGCCCCGACGCGATGGCGATCCGGGGCGTCGTGCCCGGGGCCGTGTACTTCACCGCGTTGCCCACGAGGTTGTCCAGGAGCTGCCGCAGCAGCACGGGATCGGCGCGCACGTCGTCGAGGCGGCCCAGGGCGAACTCCGGCCGCGGGGTGCCCGCGGCCGCGGCCAGATCCGTGCGCGCGTTCGTCACCTCGGTCACCAGTTCGTCGAGCCCGACGTCGACGGGCGCGATGGCGGCGTTGCGGGCGGTGGTGTACGCCAGCAGGTCGTTGATGAGGTGGCGCATCCGGGCCGAGGCGCGCGTGATGCGCACCAGGCTGTCGCCGGCGTCGCGGACCGCGGGGTCGTCCGCGGGCATGGTGTGCAGCGTCTCGCCCAGGTTCTCGGCCCAGCCGTCGATGGTCGTGAGCGGGTTGAGCAGGTCGTGCGCGACCACGCCGGCGAAGGAGGAGAGCTCGTCGCGGTGCCGGCGCTCGGCGGTCACGTCGTGGAAGACGACGACCGCGCCGCCCTCGTCGGTCTCGTCGGACGGCAGGCGGGTCGCGCTCACCTGCAGGATGCGGCCCTCGGGCACCCCGGCGTTGCGGATGAGCACCTCCTGGCCGCGCACGTCGTGGCCGCCCAGCGCCTGGATGTGGGCCATCTCCCCGGGCGGCAGCGGGGTGCCGTCGGGGTGGAAGAGGCCGTAGTGATCGGGCCGGGCCACGGTGCCGTCACCGCTGGTCACGCCGCCCATGAGCGCTACGGCGGCCGGGTTGCGCATGATCCAGGAGTGATCGGGACGTACGACGGAAACGCCCTCGTTCATCGAGTTGACGATCGTGGTCATCAGCCGCGCCTGGGCCTCCGTCTCGTGGCCCGCGGCCGTCAGCCGCCCCATGAGCTCGGCCCGCTCGTCCCGGCCGAGCGCGATGGACAGCCCGACGACCGCGATCATGCCGACGAACGCCTGCGCGACCAGCGCCCGGGTCGCGTGCGAGGGGATCGAGGCGAAGGGGCCGTCGCCGTGCAGCGTGAACGACACGGCGAGGGCGCCCAGGCCGAGGTCGTGGAGCACGACGAACGTGGTGTGCAGGCGCAGCGCGGCCCACACGGTGACGGCGAGCAGCGGGAACGCCAGGGGCAGGTGGCTCACGCCGAACCCGACGCCGTAGGCGGTCAGCGAGCACACGACGAGCGCCGCGTACTCGGCCAGCCGCACCGCGCTCGGGCGCGTCCAACGCCAGCCTCGCGCGCGCTGGTGGCCCAGGCGCAGCCCGACGGCGACGATGAGCAGGATGCTCACCCCGTTGCGCAGGAACCACACGACGCCGTCGGTCCAGAGGAAGCGGTCGGTGGTAAGCCAGATGGCGGTCGGACCGACGAGCGCACCCGCGCCGGCCCCGGCGCACGTGGCGAGCAGCAGGCGCCACAGGTCGGCCGAGCGGGAGAGCTGCTCGTCGCCGCCGGCGCCCCACAGGTGCGGGCTCAGGCGGTGCAGCATCCGCGTGAAGACCGTCACCTGGGCCAGGTTCGCGACCACGAACCAGAGCGCGAGCAGCAGGGTGGCGCCCGTGGCCAGGTTCACGACGAGCGTGATGACGGTCAGCGCCACGGGGTCGGCCCAGCGCACGCGGGCCTTGCGCTGGGCGGCGAACCACAGCACCGACACGCCCGCGGCCGGCCAGACCAGGCTCAGGTTGGAGCCGTCCAAGATGGTCTTGCGGCCGGCGACGGTCGCCAGGAGGTACACCAGCGCCCACGCCGCGGTCCGCAGCAGCGAGGTGGTCATCCGGCGCCCCGCAGGGCCCGCTCCAGCCCGGCGCGCAGCGCGTCGGCGGTGAAGGGCTTGCGGACGTACTCCGCGCCGGTCTCCCGCGCCCGGGCGGCCACGGCGCCGTCCCACAGCACCGTGAGGAACATCGCCGGCAGGTCGGCCCGGGCGGCCCGCAGCCGGTGCAGCAGCTCGATGCCGTCCATGCCGGGCAGGTCGACATCGAGGATCGCGGCCTCGGGCAGCCCGTGCTCGGCCACGGTCGCGAGCGCGGCGGCCCCGTTCTCGGCGGCGAGGACGTCGTGGCCGTCGGCGGTCAGCCGCTTGACGATCAGGTCGCGGACGTCCGGCTCGTCGTCCACCACGAGCAACCGGGCCATTCGGCACCCCCCGCCTCTCCACCACCCAGATCGGCAGCGGAGAGACGGGCCTTAAGGCGCCTGCCCAGACTCGCGCGGAGCGCGGCGGCGGGCCGGCGGTGTGCTGCGGGCTACCGGGGCGAGCCGGGGACGATCCCCTGCAGGTGCCGGCCGTTCACGGCGGCGCGCCGGCCCGCGTCGGCCTCGGCCTTCCAGGTGCGCACGTAGTTGGAGGCGGTCAGCCGCTCCACGTCGTCGAGGTCGAGCAGGTCGCCGACCATGGTCGTCAGGGCCACCACGTCCCGGCGGTCGTTGGGCGGCACGTTGTCGTGCAGCAGCTGATGCACCTGGTTGCGCAGCGACCCCTCCCGCACCACCGTCGGCGGGGTGTACGTCGGCTCCTCGGCGATGTCGAGCACCTCGCCGGCGTCGTGCGCCACCGGGGCGGTCCGGCTGCGGGTCCGGCGCGGCGCGGGCGCGGCCGGGAGGATGCCCTCCAGGTCGGCGCGCAGCCCGCCCAGCGGCGAGGTCGCGATCACCGGCGCGGTCGCGATCACCGGCGCGGGCCCGGGCTCCGGCTCGGCGGCCGACTCCGCCGCCCTGGCCACGGCCTCCCGGGCCGCGCGGCGCTCGTCTTCCTCGCGGGCCGCCCGGGGCACCGGGATCGACTGCGGCGCCGTCGGCAGGGCCTGCTGCTCCTGGGTGTCGATGATCGGCAGCGGCTCCGGCGCGGGGGCCGGTTCCGGCGCCGGCCGGGGCGCGCTCTCGGTCATCGCGGCGAGCCGGGCCGGGGCCAGGTCGGCGGCGATGAGCGCGGTCAGGCCGTCGTAGTCGGCGCCGTCGGCGAGGCGGACCGCGATCTCGTCGAGGTCGTAGACGGCCACCGCGATGTCGGCGGTCGTCGGGTCGACCGCCGAGCGGATCTTGCGGTGCAGCACCTTGGCGATCGCCGCGGTCCGCTGCTCCTTGCGCTTCTCCGCCTTCGCCGCCGCGATCGAGGAGTAGAGCCCGAGCCGGGTATCGGCCTTCGCGAGGTTCTTGGCCCGCAGCGTCAGCCACGGGTGGCGGACCCAGTGCCCGACAACCTCGTAGGCGGGCGTGGT
>NZ_JBEPEH010000031.1:0-151518 GCF_040300725.1 Dactylosporangium sp. NPDC000244 | reverse complement strand
CCGACGGGCACTACCTGAAGCTCAAGATGACGCTGCAGGCCACCACCGAGGCCACCGAGGCGCCGGACGGCTCCAAGGCCCTCGACATCGCCATCGAGCAGTTCAGCAACCAGAGCGAGGACGCCCTGCTGACCGCCGACGGCCGCGACAAGGCCAAGAAGGCCCTGGTCGAGAAGGTCGTCAAGGCCTACACGGTGGACAAGAAGAAAGAGGTTATGGACGTGTACTTCACCACGTTTGTGATTCAGTAGCGGGAGGCACCGGTGCGGACCTGGAGGTTTCGGAGGAAACCTTCAGGTCCGTTTCGGCCGTTTTACGTCAACCTGCACCCGAAAAGACCGATGGTAAGAGAGTGACGCAGTCAACGTCCGCGACCGGGAGTGGTCGCACGCCGGGCAAGATGCACCGGCGTGGGTCCAAGAGTTCCGGACCCGAGCCGTATGACTTCCGCCGCCCGACCAAGCTCTCCCGGGAGCACATCCGGACGCTCCAGATCGCCTACGAGACCTTCGCCCGCCAGTACGCCACGCTGCTGACCACGAGCCTGCGCGCCGTGTCGTCGATCAGCCTGATCTCCATCGAACAGCTCACCTACGACGAGTACATCTCGAGCCTGTCGAGCCCGACGGTCGTCGCGATGTTCTCCATCGACCCCCTGCCCGGCACCGCCATCCTGGAGTTCTCCCTGAGCACGGCCATGGCCTGCATCGACCACATGCTGGGCGGCCCCGGCGGCCCCCAGCCACAGCGTCCGCTGAGCGACATCGAGATGCCGTTGCTGCACGGCCTCATCGATCGCACGCTCGGCGAGCTGCGGTATGCCTTCGAGGGCATCGTGGCGCTGCGGCCGCAGATGACGACGATCGAGTACAACCCCCAGTTCGCCCAGGCCGGAGCCACCTCCGACGCCGTGATCGTGTCGTCGTTCGAGATGCGCGTGGGCAGCGAGGAGTGCATGGCCACGATCTGCCTGCCGTTCGGGTCGATCTTCCCGAAGCTGCAGGGCGAGCGGGGCGACACGGTGCTGACCGACGCGCAGCGGGCGGCCCGCGAGGCCGCGTACCGTAATGTCGTCGCCGGCCTGGAGGGCGCGCCGATCGAGGTCTCCGTGCGGTTCCAGCCGGTGCGGATGCACCCCGCGGACCTGGTCGGGCTGCAGCCCGGCGACGTGGTCCCGCTGGCGCACTCGACCTCGACCCCGCTCGCCGTGGTCACCGCGGACATCACGTTCGCCTACGCCGTGCCCGGCGCGCAGGGCAACCGCCAGGCCTGCCTGGTGGTGCCGAGCCCCCAGCCGGGTCAGCGCCCCACCCACCGGCCCGCCGGACAACTCGGCATGAACCGCGCTGAGGAGACCAGCCGATGACGATCGGTACCAACGAGGCCACGCTGGCCCGTGCCGAGGCGGCCGCTCGGGCCGCGGTGGCACTGCTGCCCGCCAGCTCCCCGCTCTCCGTCGGCGTGCCGACGCAGAACGCGGACGACCTCGCCATCACCGGCCAGGCGGTCCGGGCCCGCTTCGCCGGGGCGGCACAGGGCGAGGTCGCGATCGTCGTCACGCAGGACCTCGTCGAGGCGCTCGCCAACTCGCCCATGGGCAGCCTGGACCTGAGCCAGGCGGTACGCCCGGCCCTGGAGGCGGCCGCGGCCGTCCTCGGGCCCGTCGTGGTCGACCCGGGCGAGCTGCTGCAGCCGGCGCAGGCCCTCACGGAGCTCGTCGCCGCCGGCGGCGTCCTGGTCCCGCTGGAGGCTGGTGAGCTCGGGGTCCAGGCCGTCGTCGGGCTCTCGGTCGCGGCGGAGGTGCTGGGCGCCGACGGCGGCGACGCCGGGGCGGCGGACCGTTCGGAGCGGGCCCGCGGCGGCCCGCCCGCGTTCGACCTGCTGCACGACGTCGAGATGGAGGTCACGGCCGAGCTCGGGCGGACCCGGATGAGCGTGCGCGAGCTGCTCTCCCTGGCCCCCGGCGCGGTGATCGAGCTCGACCGCGCCGCCGGCGGCCCGGCCGACCTGCTCGTCAACGGCCGGCTCATCGCCCGCGGCGAGGTGGTCGTGATCGACGAGAACTTCGGCATCCGGATCACCGAGATCGTCGGCCCGAGCGACCGGGCCTAGGACGGCAGCGACCACGATGGAACTCGTACTGCGCGTACTGTGCTCACTCACCGTAGTGTTCGCGATACTCTGGGCGTTGATGCGGATCGCCCGACGCCCGCTCGGCGGCCGCAGTGGAGGAGCCGTCACCGTGGTGGCACGCCAGCAGCTCAGCCGCGGCTCGTCCGTCGCGGTCGTCAAGGTCGCCGACCGGGCCCTCGTGCTCGGCGTCAGCGACGCGGGCGTCTCGCTGCTCGCCGACGCGGACGCCGCGCTCTTCCCGGAGCCACAGCCCGTCGAGAACCCGCTCGCCCCGGCGCTCAAGCTGATCCGCAAGAGCGCCTCGTGAAGCGTTTGGCTGCTGTCGTACTGCTGATGCTCGCGCTGTTCGTCCTGGCGTCCCCGGGCATCGCGGAGGCGGTTCCGACCCCGAAGCCGCCCGCCCCGCCGAGCGCCCCCGCGATCGACGGCAACCCCGACGGCAGCGTGAACATCGACGTCAACGGGGTCAAGCCGAGTCAGTCGATCACCATCCTGGTCGCCCTGACACTGCTGTCGGTCGCGCCGGCCCTGCTGCTCACGATGACCTCGTTCACGAAGGTCTTCGTCGTGCTCAGCATCACCCGCAACGCCATGGGCCTGAGCAACGTGCCGCCCAACCAGGTCATCGCCGGGCTGGCCCTGTTCATCAGCCTGTTCATCATGTCGCCGGTGCTCTCCGACGTGAACAAGGAGGGCGTGCAGCCCTACCTGCACGGCGAGAAGACCCAGTCCGTGGCGTTCAAGGAGGGCTCGGAGCCGCTGCGGAACTTCATGCTCAAGCAGACCCGCAAGGACGAGATCGCGCTCTTCACCAAGATCGCCGATCGGCCCGCCCCGAAGAACAAGGACGACGTGCCGCTGACGACGCTCATTCCCGCCTTCGTGCTCTCCGAGCTGCGGGCCGCGTTCATCATCGGCTTCGTCATCTACATCCCGTTCCTGGTGATCGACATGGTGGTCTCGGCCGCCCTGATGTCCCTGGGCATGATGATGCTGCCCCCGGTCACGATCGCCCTGCCCTTCAAACTGCTGCTGTTCGTGCTGGTCAACGGGTGGGGGCTGATCCTCACCGCGCTGGTGGCGAGCTATCGCGGCTGATTGCCGAGGTTCCACATGACCGATACGAAGATCATCGAGCTGGCCCTGCAGGCGATGACGATCGCCGCCAAGCTCGGCGGACCCATCCTGCTCACCTCGCTCGTCGTCGGCTTCGCGGTGTCGCTGTTCCAGTCGGTCACCCAGATCCAGGAGAGCACGCTGAGCTTCGTGCCGAAGGCGGCCGCGATCGGCGCCGCCCTGGTGATCGCCGGCAACTGGATGCTGCACGAGATGGTGGCGTACACCGAGCAGCTCTACGCCTCGATCCCCGCGCTGATCAATGGCGCTTGACCTCTCGCTGAGCACGGTCATCGCGATCCTGCTGGCCTCGATCCGGGCGGGCGTGTGGCTGGCCCTGTGCCCGCCGTTCAACAACAAGGGCACCCCGACGACGGTGAAGGGCCTGCTCTCCATCGCGATCGCGCTGCCGCTCGCCCCGAAGCTGGCCACCCAGGTGCCGTCGGAGATGTCCACGGGCTTCCTGGTCAGCAACGCGATCGAGCAGGCCGCGGTGGGGGCCGCGATCGCCTTCCTGACCATGCTGATCTTCGCCGCGACGCAGATCGCGGGCAACCTCGTCGACCTGGTCGGCGGGTTCACGCTGGCGTTCGCGATGGACCCGTTCTCCATGCAGGGCAACGCGGTCTTCGGCCGGTTCTACGGGCTCATCACGATGGCCCTCATGTACGCCACCGACGCCCACCAGCTGATCCTGCGCGGGTTCGCGGCGTCGTACACCGCGATCCCGCTCAACGGCACGATGTCGATGACCCACTTCACCCAGCTGGTGACCACGGGCGCCGGGCAGATGTTCCTGGCCGGCCTGCAGATCGCGGCGCCCCTGATCGCCATCATGCTCGCCGTGGACGTCGCGCTCGGTCTGCTGACCCGGGCCGCCCCGGCGCTGAACCCGTTCTCGTTCGGCTTCCCCGCGAAGATCTTCCTGACCCTGAGCATCGTGGGCACGGCCATGATGCTGCTGCCGAACGCGATGGCCAACCTGACCACCCAGTCGGTCAACCTGCTGCTGCGGCTCTTCAATCCGTAGGGGCCGTGTGCAGGCCCGCCGCCGAGCCCTTCGACTTGAGCATCATGATGAAGGCGAGCACGCGGGCGACGGCGCCGAAGAGCTCGGCCGGGATCTCGTCGCCGACCTCGCACGCGGCGTAGAGCGCGCGGGCGAGCGGGACGTCCTGCACCAGCGGCACCCGGTGCTCCGCGGCCACCTCGCGGATCTTCGCCGCCAGGAGCTCGGCGCCCTTCGCCACGACCTTCGGCGCGCCCTTGTCCGGCTCGTACTTGAGCGCCACCGCCACGTGCGTCGGGTTCACCACCACGACGTCGGCCTGGGACACGTCGGCCATCATGCGGCTGCGCGCCATCTGGTGCTGCCGGGCCCGGATCTGGCCCTTCACGTGCGGGTCGCCCTCGGACTTCTTGTGCTCCTCCTTGACCTCTTCCTTGGACATCTTCAGCTGCTTGTTCACCCGGCGGCGGGCCACGAAGTAGTCGGCGAAGGCGAGCACGAGACCGGTCGCGGCGGCGATCTGCACCACGTGCAGGACGGTGCTCGCGACCAGGCCGATGACGGTCTGCAGCGGTACCGTCGTCGCGGACAGCAGCGCGGGCACCAGACTCTTCATCGTGTTGTAGACGACCAGGCCGAGCACGAGCACCTTGGCCAGCGACTTCGCCGACTCCCACACGGCCTGGCCGCCGAAGGTCTTCTTGAGGCCCTTCACCGGGTTGAGGCGCTTGAAGTCCGGCTTGAACAGCTTCGTCGCCGGGCGCAGGCCGCCCTGGGCCGCGGCCGCGAGGATGGCGAACGCGAAGAGCCCGACGGTGATCGGCGCGGCGATGACGAGCATGTCCTTCGCGCCCGACTTCGCCAGCTCCAGCGCCTTGGCCGGCTCGGGGTCGGTGAACGCCTGCGTGCCGCGCTGGAACATCGCCTGGGTGCGGGTCGCGAGCTCGCGGGCCATCATCGGCAGCAGGAAGCTCGCGAGCATTACCCCGCCCCACGCGCCCAGGTCCGGGGTGCGGGCCCGGGTGCCCTCGCGCCGCGCCTGCCGCTTCTTCTGCTCGGTAGGCTGCTCGGTCTTCTCGCCGGCCATCGGCCACTACCCCGCGCTGGTGCCCAGCGCGCCCTCGATGGTCTTCATCGACCAGCCCACCGCGGACAGATAGGCCTTCGCCAGCTCACTCGAGGAGACCGGGGACGCCGCGAGGGCCTGCTCGTCGGCGAGCTCGTAGGCGCGCACGGTCGCGAGCACCTGGCCGAGCCGGCCGTGCCCGTCGACGAGCGCCTCCACGATCTCCACGGCCAGCGGCAGCCGGTTCGCGATCTCGGCGATCGGCTCGGCGATGAGCTCGGCCACCCCGGCGAGCAGCCCGACGGTGAACGCCGCCTCCCCCGACAGCCCGAGCCGCTCGGCGACCGTCTGGCACAGCCGGGCCCGGGCCATCGTGCTGGACAGCTGCTCCTCGCTGGCCGACTCGGCGACGTCGCTGACGAGCATGAGCGCGGCCCACTGGCGGATCTTCGCCGAGCCCAGCAGCACCACGGCGTCACGCACGGACGAGACCCGGCGCGGCAGCCCGCTCGCGGCCGAGTTCGTCGCGCGCAGCACGCGGTAGGACAGGGCGGGGTCGTTCTGCACGATCGTCACGACCTTGGCGAGGTCGGCGTCCTCGGCCGTCACGGCGCCGAGCAGCTCCAGCCGGCGCAGCCGCGACGGGGACAGGGCGACGGCGCTGAGCACCTGAGGCCGGCCGACCGCGTAGCCCTGCAGCAGGTCGAAGCCGAACCGCTTGGCGAGCAGGATGTGCTCCTCGGTCTCCAGGCGCTCCGCGACGAGCTTCACCCCGGGGTACCGCCGGCACTGCTCCACCACCTCGGCCAGCTCCTCGGGCTCCCGGATCAGCAGGTCGAGCTTCACGTAGGCGGCCAGCCCCAGCAGCCGCTCGTGCCCGAGGCCGAAGACGAAGTCGTCGAGCGCGATCTCGTAGCCCTGCTCGACGAGGCGGGCCGTGCCCGACAGCACCGGCCCGTCGATCTCGACGGTCTCGAGGATCTCCAGGATCGCGTGGTCGGGGTCGAACGGCAGCGGCAGGTCCCCGACCAGGAACTCCCGCGTCAGGTTGATGAAGCACTTGCGCCCGCCGACGAGCTGCTCCAGGCCGAACTCGGTGAACGCGTTGACGATGACCTGGCTGGTGGCGTAGGAGCTGCGGCGGGTGGCCTCGAGGTCCTCGGCGGCGCCGCGGAATAGCAGCTCGTAACCCACGACGTGCCCGCCCCAGTCGTAGATGGGCTGGCGGCCGATGTGCACGAGCTGGGTGGAGTCGGTGCGGGAGGAGGTTGTTGCGGGCTGCACGCCTCACCGATCGGCACCGGGCGGCGCAACCGAAGGAAAACCCTCAGAAGTACCCGTTCGCCACCGATCAGTAGGACAACGACCAGGCCGGAGAGGAACAGCGGGCGGTGCCGAAGCGGCTTTCGCAGTACGTGGTGCCGATCGGCATCGTGCTGATCATCCTCATGATGGTCGTGCCGCTGCCCTCGTTCATCCTCGACGCGCTGATCGCCGCGAACATCACCCTCGCGCTCGTGATCGTGCTGGTCAGCATGTACGTCAAGCGCGCGCTCGAGTTCTCCTCGTTCCCGTCGCTGCTGCTCATCGCGACGCTGTTCCGGCTGGCCCTGAACATCAGCGCGACCCGGCTGGTGCTCACCAACGGCTTCGCCGGCAACGTGATCGACGCGTTCGGCCACTTCGTCGTCGGCGGCTCGCTCATCGTCGGCCTGGTCATCTTCCTGATCCTGTTCATCATCCAGTTCATCGTCATCACCAAGGGCGCCGAGCGGGTCGCCGAGGTCGGCGCCCGGTTCACCCTCGACGCGATGCCCGGCAAGCAGATGGCGATCGACGCGGACCTCAACGCCGGGCTCATCGACGAGGCGACCGCGCGCAAGCGGCGCACCGAGATCACCTCCGAGGCCAGCTTCTACGGCGCCATGGACGGTGCCTCGAAGTTCGTCAAGGGCGACGCGATCGCGGCCATCATCATCACGCTGGTCAACCTGATCGGCGGCTTCGCGATCGGCATGCTCCAGCGGGGGTTGTCGCCGGCCGACTCGATCTCGACGTACTCGCTGCTGTCCGTCGGCGACGGCCTCGTCTCGCAGATCCCGGCGCTGCTGCTGTCGGTCGCCACCGGCCTCATCGTCACCCGCTCCGCCAACGACGGCGACATGGGCTCGACGGTCAGCAAGCAGCTCAGCCAGCACCGCACCGCGATGCTCATCGCCGGCGGCGCGGCCCTGGCCCTGTGCCTGGTGCCGGGCCTGCCGAAGCTGCCGTTCCTGCTGGCCGGCGGCGGGGTGCTGATCATCGCACTGCGGCTGCCGAAGAAGGTCGAGCCGTCGGCGGAGGAGCAGGCCGAGCTGGCCGCCGCCGAGGCCGAGGCGCCGCCGCCCGACCCGACCGAGGTGCTGCTGGGCGAGATGCGCGTCGACCCGCTCGAGCTCGCCCTCGCCCCCGACCTGGTCGACCTCGTCGAGGCCAGCGGCGGCGACCTGCTGGAGCGGGTGCGGGCGCTGCGCCGCAAGGTCGCCCTGGAGCTGGGCATCGTGATGCCGCCAGTGCGCACGCGCGACGACCTGGATCTGCCGCTGTCGACGTACGCGGTGCGGATCAGCGGCGTCGAGGTCGGCCGCGGCATGGCCCCGCCCGGCACCGTGCTGGCGATCGGCGACGGCCTGGACTTCCTGCCCGGCCGGGCCGGCGTCGAGCCCGTCTTCGGCCTGGCCGGCAAGTGGGTCCCGGCGGAGCTGCGGCACCAGGCCGACCTCACCGGCGCGACGGTCGTCGACCGCGCGTCGGTCATCATCACCCACCTGGCCGAGATCGTCCGCGTGCACGCGAGCCGGCTGCTCGGCCGCGAGGACGTGCGCGCGCTCGCCGAGGTGGTCCGGCGCTCGCACCCGGTCGTCGTGGAGGAGCTCACCCCCGCGGTGCTCAGCCTCGGCCAGGTCCAGCAGGTCCTGCACGGCATGCTCGACGAGGGCGTGCCGATCCGCGACCTGGTGCGCATCTTCGAGGCGCTGTCGCTACAGGCCAAGCAGTCCACCGACCCGGACGCGCTGCTGGAGGCGGCCCGCGCCTCGCTCGGCCCCGCGATCGCGAACCGCTATTCGCAGGACGGCACGCTCACCGCCATCACCCTGGAGCCGAGACTGGAACAGCAATTGCTGGAATCCATGCGCCCCACCGACAGCGGCCTGCAGCTGCTCATCGACACCGGCCGTGCCGAATCGATTCTGGCCGACCTCACGCGCCTCACCGAACAAGGCGAGGAACGCGGCGTGAGCCCGGTGCTCGTGTGTTCGCCACAACTGCGCAACGCACTGCGCCGCCTGGTGCAGATGGCGCTTCCGCGTTTGCCGGTTTTGTCGTACTCAGAGATCACCGGGAGTACGCTGCGAATTGAGACTATTGGGGTGGTGAACGGTGCCTACCCGGTTGCTGCTTGAGGGTCGTGACCTCGAGGAACTGCTCGCGCAGGTGCGCGACGAACACGGGCCCGACGCTGTCATCATCTCGGCCGAAAAGGTCCGTTCCGGTGGCGTCGGCGGGCTTTTCGGCACGCAAAAATACGAGCTGACGATCGAGGTTCCGGATTCCTCGAAATCCGCGGAATCCGTTTCCGTCCCCGCTGAGACCACTGAATCATCCGCCGCGCCGACGGTCCAGGACGACACGCCGAAACGCCAGATCACTATCGAGGATCTGGCCGCGATGGCCGATGCGGCGGAGCGGCGCGGGGAAAACCCGACCGCGGCTTCCGCATTCGCGTCATTGCTGGCCGAGGCCCAGGAAAGCGCGGCAACGGTACGGCCCGATCGCCCGGCAACCGCCGCCGACGCCCTCAACCGCCTGCTGGCCGCGGAACATTCGGGCCCGAAAGACCCCGCGCCCGAGCCCGCGGCGCCGTCGGTGCGCCCCTTCCGGCCCGGCGCCGAGCAGCCGGTCGCGAAGCTTGGCCTGCGCCCGCCTCCGCCTCCGGCCGCCGCTCAGGCCAACACCCAGGCCGCCCAGGCTGCTCAAGCCGCCCAGGCCGCTCAGGCTGCTCAAGCCGCTCAGGCTGCTCAGGCTGCTCAGGCTGCTCGGGCCGCTCAAGCCACGGCTCAGCCCGGCGCGCCTGCCTCCGCCTCCGCCGCGCTAGCGTCCGCCGCGCCGTCCACGGCTCCTGCGAAGTCGGCTCCGGTCAAGGCCGCGACCCCTCCGGCCGCCGCCGAGAAGCCGCCGGCGAAGGCCGCCTCGCCCGCGGCCAAGGCGCCGGCCACACCGGCTCCGCCCGCGGCCAAGGCGCCCACGGCACCGACTCCGGCCGCGACCGTCACGCCGCCCGAAGCCAAGCGGCCCGAGGCGAAGCGGCCCGAGGTCAAGCCGCCGGTGAAGGCCGCCGCTCCCCCGCCCGCCACGCCGGCCGCGCCACCCGCCGGCTGGACCCCCGCGACGCCGCCGAGCATCCGCCCGGCCTCGCCGCCCGCGTCCGCCTCCGCGCCGCCCGCTTCGTCCGCGCCGCACGCTTCCGCGCCGCCTGCTTCCGCGCCGCCCGCTTCGTCCGCGCCGCACGCTTCCGCGCCGCACGCTTCGTCGGCGCCGCACGCTTCCGCGCCGCCTGCAGCTTCGGCGCCCGCGTCCGCGCCGCCCGCAGGCTGGGCGCCCGCGCCCGCGCCCTCCGCGTTCGCGCCCTCCGCGGCTGCGACGTCCGCGGCTGCCTCGGCGCCCCCGGCCGCGCGCTCTGCGGCTGCAACGCCCGCGGCCTTCTCGGCGCCGCCGTTCGCGCCCGGGGCCAAGACGCCGGCCGCAGTGCCGCCACCGCCCGCCCGGCCTGCCGTGCCGCCACCGCCCGCCCGGCCTGCCGTGCCGCCACCGCCCGCCCGGCCTGCCGTGCCGCCACCGCCCGCCCGGCCCGATGTGCTGGCGGCCGCGCGGTTCGAACTGCCGGATCCCCCGGCCATCGACGTGGACTGGAGCCAGCTCGAGCGGCTCGACGCCTGGGCCGAGGCCGAGCACTGGGGCGCGCGGGTCTCGGACCCGCCGTCCTGGCTCCGGGGCCGCACCGAACGCCCCGCGGCCGCGGCGAGTCTGTCCGCCGCCGCGTGGGGCCGGGCGACGGCGGGCTGGGGCCCTCCGCCGCCGGTGGGTTCGCCGATGCCGACCGGGGACGCGCTGCGCAGCGCGTCCGGGCGGCCGGTCGGCCGGGGCGCGCGGTACGCCCCGCCGCACGAGCCGTCCGCGCCGTCGCACTTCGGTCGCGACACGCCCGCACGGTTCGGCCGCGGGCGGACCGGCCCACAACCGCCGCCGGCCCGCGCAGCGTCGCCCGGGCTTCTGGGCGGTGCCTTCCCGCGGGGCCCGGTACCCCCGCCGCCGGCCCGCGCAGCGCCGCCCGGACTTCTAGGTGGCGACTTCCCGCGGGGCCTGGTGCCCCCGCCGCCGGCGTGGACCGGCGGGGCGCGGCCCACCGGGCCGCCCGGACCGCTCGGCTTGCCGCACGGGCACGCCGATGCCGCAGCAGATGGACCTACCCGTTCCGAGCCGGCCCAGTTCCGGCCGACCGATTCCCGGCAGGAGTCCCGAATGCCTGTTGAAGCGACCGCCACGGTGGAGAAGCCGCGCACGCCGCCCGCAAGCGAGCGGCTCGGCGCCTACGCCCAAGCGTCCGCGGCCGCCGAGGCCGCCATGGCCGAGAAGGCCGACCGCCCGAACGGCGCCGGCGCGAGCGAGCTGGCGCACAAGTTGGAGTCGCTGGGGGTGCCGACGGACATCTCCGTCCGCGCGGCCGCCGGCGACACCTACGGCGCGATCGTCGAGGCCTTCACCGCGCTGCCCGTCGCCGACCCCGCGCCGGACGCGCCGGGCGAGACGCTGATCGTGGTGGGCGAGTCGACCCACGCGATGGAGGTGGCCCGGTTCGTGGCCGAGGCCCAGCGGCTCGACGCCGAGCACATCCTCTTCGCCGGGCGCAACGCGGCCGCGGCCGGGATCGACGGCAAGCGGCGCATCACCGGCGCGCACGACGCCCGTCTGTGGGCCAAGAAGCTGCGCAAGTCCGACGCGTCGAGCGTGGTCGCGGTCGAGGCGGCGCTGGACGAGGCCGGCTGGGCCGCGTCGATCGTCGAGGCCGTGCGCCCGGTCGCGGTGTGGGTCGTCGTCGACGCCAGCCGCAAGACCTCCGACGTCGCGCACCACCTGCAGGGCCTGCGCCGCGTCGACGCGATCTGCCTGCGCGGCACCGGCTCCAGCGGCGACCCGGCGAGCCCGCTGTCCCTGCGGGTGCCGGTGGCCCTGCTGGACGGCCGCCCGTCGACCCCGTTCCAGTGGGCCGCGATGCTCTGCGAGCGGCTGAGCCTGGTGGGAGGCTGAGGTGCTCGGCATGGCGCGGTACTCGACGCTGCTCCTGGCGTTGCTGATCGCGTCGCCGGCCCTCTACGCCGGCTTCGTCACCCACCAGCTCGACATGAAGACCGCGCTGCTGCGCCTGCTCATCGCGGTGCCGGTGGCCGCCATCATGCTGGCTGTGTTCCGCATGATCACACGAGGGTACGGTCAGGAGCCCGAGCCACCCACCCGCCCCGACGCCACCACGGGCGAAGCGACGGCACCGGGCACCGGCGAGCCGCTACGCGCCGAGGCGGTCGCGGGCGAACCGTTCCCGCAACGCCGCTCGGAGGACAACACCTAGGCCGGCCCTAGATGTCGGTGACCTGTCGCTGTCGCAACCCGTACCGGCTCGCGACCGGGTTCCACACGCCCAGGAACCGGGTCTTGGCGTCGGTGGCGTTCTTGGACTGGTTCTGGGCCTCCTGGTAGTCGGACTCCCCGCCGCCGCCGCACCCGCTGGCCTGCTGCGCCTTCCCCCACGGCACGTAGCTGCGGTCCGCGGCGAGCGAGAACCCGAGCGACTCCTTGAGCATCGCGCGCACCTGCTCGCCCTCGGGAATCGCCGCCAGGTCGAACCGGGTGACGCTGTCGATCTGGGACTGCCGCTCGGTGCCGACCGTCTGCATGTCCGCGATCGCCTTGTCGAACAGCGTGCACTTGCCCACGAGGTCGATCGCGGCGTTGAGCTTCGTACGGCTGGCCACGCTCGCGTCGAGCAGCGCGTCGACCGCCGCCGCCTGCGCCTTGGGATCGCCGCCGCCGGTCGTCTGCGCCGCCGAGGTCGGCCCCGGCGCCGGCCCGGTCGTGGTGGGCCCCGGCACCGGCGCGCCTGACGACGATGACGCGGCCGCCGAGCCGCCCGGGCCGCCGGTGAGCTTCACGACGGCGATCACGGTGCTGGCGATGACGAGCACGACGACGATGACGGTGAGCGGCAGCAGCACGCGGCCGCGGTTGGGCTTGAGCGGCTGGTAGTAGCCCGGCTGCGGCGACCCGGAGACGGGCGTGACGGAGATCGGCGTCGGGGAGACCGGCATGCCCGAGTAGGGCGCGCCGGACACGGGAGGCACCTGGGGATACCCGGCCGCCGGGTACTGCTGCGGATAGGCCACGGGTGCGGGCTGACCTGGGCCGCCCGGGTAGGGCGCCGACGGCGGTGGTGGCGGCGGGAACTGCACCCCGGGTGGCGGCGGGAACTGGGCGGGCGGCGGCGCGAACTGCTGGGCCGGCGGCGGCGCGAACTGGGCGGGCGGCGGCATCGCGCCCTGGTCGGAGATCGGATGCACGTCATAGGCGACGGGTGATCCGGGGTATGCGCCCGCCGCGGGCGTCAACGCCGATCCGCACTGCGCGCACTGGGTGGCGGCGGGGTCGTTGCCCGGAAAGTAGCAAGTTGGGCAGGGCATGCCGCGAGCGTAGTCACCCGCGACAATCACCGTGAACCCCCGTGCGTCCTCCGTCGGCGGCGATTCGATGTACATGGGGCGGACGGACGGCCGGGGTCGTTCCGCCAAGCCGCCACCCGGCCACTCCCCCGGGTCTGTGGCACGCTCGTGCCCATGGATACCGGCGGCGATCGCTTCGACGTGGCCGTGGTCGGCGCGGGCCCCGCGGGCGCGGCGGCAGCCCTGGCCGCGCGGCGGGCCGGTGCGACGGTCCTGCTGCTGGACAAGGCGGCGTTCCCCCGGGACAAGCCCTGCGGCGACGGGATCGCCCCGCACGCCCTGGACGTGCTGGCCGATCTGGGCGTCTCCCCGCTGTCGCCGGAGTTCGCCCCCGTCCCGGCGCTGCGGCTGCGCGGCCCGGGCGGCGGCGAGGTGGCCCGGCCGCACGCGCGCCCGGCGTACACGATTCCCCGGACGGTCTTCGACCACCGCCTGGCCGAGGCCGCCCGGCAGTCCGGCGCGACCCTGGTCGAGCACACCGTCCGGCGGATCGAGGACCGCGGCGACCACGCCGTGCTCGACGGGGAGATCCGGGCGGGCGCCGTGGTGGGCGCGGACGGCGCCTACTCCCTGGTCCGCAGGGCGCTGGGGTTCGCGCCGAACGGCCCCGGCCACCTGGCCCTGGCCATCCGCGGCTACGCCCACGCCCCGGACCTGCCGGCCGAGCAGCGCATCGTCACCACCGAGTCGGGCTGGCCCGCCTACGCCTGGGCGTTCCCGATCGGCGACGGCCGCGCGAACATCGGCTACGGCGAGGTCCTCCGCGACGGCCCGCTCACCCGCCGCCGCCTCCTCGACCGCCTGGCCGAGCTGCTGCCCGACGTCGACACCGCGGCCGCCACGGACCTGCGCGCCCACCACCTGCCCCTGTCCACGCACCGCCCGCCCCCGGCCGGCGGCCGCCTCCTGCTGGCCGGGGACGCGCTGTCGCTCATCAACCCGTTCACCGGCGAGGGCATCTTCTACGCGGTGCTCTCCGGCGCCCTGGCCGGCGCGGCCGCGGCCCACGGGGACGACCCGGCGGGCCGCTACCGCCGGGCCCTGCGCGACCGGCTCGGCCCGCACCTGCGCCACTCGCGGGTGGCCGCGGCGCTGAGCCAGCGCCGGTGGGTCGTCGACGCGGCCGTCCGCGCCGCCGGACGCGACCAGCGGGTCTTCGACGCCCTGATCGAGCTCGGCCTCGGCGACGGCCGCCTGGCCCCGCACACCCTGACCGCGATCGCCCGCGCCATCCCGGCCCGCCGACACTGAGCACCGCCACCCGCGCCATCCCGGCCCGCGGACACTGAGCACCGCCACCCGCGCCATCCCGGCCCGCGGACACTGAACACCGCCACCCGCGCCATCCCGGCCCGCGAACACTGAACACCGCCACCCGCGCTCTCATGGCCCGTCGGCACTGAACACGACGGTCCGCGACATCCACCGCATGGTGCAACGCATCGAGACAAGCGACATTTCGCCTGTCGGGGTATAAATCCGATATGTTGCGGCACGAAGTGCCCGACATATCGCCCTCTCAGGGCAGCCGCCCCGGCACTTGCGCAGGCCGAGGACCAAGGTGGGGTTTGCCGGACAGTCAGGCGGCGGCCGGGAGGTTGTCCACCATGGCCGCCAGCGTGCGAACCGCGAGCACATAGGACTCGTCCGCCACGCCGGTCATGCTGACCTCGCGAATCCGGCCCACGGACGACGCGATCTCGGCCCGGGCCTCCTCCCCCGCCGGAGTCACCGTCCCGTCCGCGAGCGTCCAGCCACGAGCCGTCAGGTCCGCCACGACATCCGCGTACGAGCGCGCGCCCGCATCCCAGAACGGCGCGTCCGGGCCGAGGCCGTTCAGCACCTGCCAGTCGCGCCGCGTGGCGCCCGAGGACGACAGGGCCGCCGCGAACGCCAGTTCCAGGCGGCGGTCCAGCTCGCGCAGCCAGTACCCGATCGGACGCTCCTCCGGTCGCATGGGACACTCCCCTCAACAGCATGCCGATAGAATGTAGATAACAAAAATTATGCATAACGGCGACGCGGACGACAAGGTGCTCAAAGCCATCGAGGCGGCCATGGTCGACATTCGGCGGCGGCAGACCCGGCGGGCCCTGGCCCGCAGCGAGCCGGAGGCCGACCCGGCGCTCTTCGACGTCGTGGACGCGGTCGAGGACGGCGAGGCGCGCGGCGCGCCGGTCACGGTGACGGACATCGCAGCCGCGCTCGACGTCGCCCAGCCGCGGGCCAGCAAGCTCGTCGCCGCCGCGGTCGAGGCCGGGCTGATCAGGCGCGAGGCGGACCAGAAGGACGGTCGGCGGGCCCTGCTCGCACTCACCGTGGCCGGCCGCGAACTCTGCGAACGCGTCCACGAGGTGCGGCGGAGACGGTTCGCCGCGGCCACCCGGAACTGGTCGAAGATCGACCGGGCCGCATTCGCGCAGCTCCTGACGCGGTTCGTCGACGGGCTCACGGAAACGGAGCCAGAACGACACTGAGCGTCGATTCAACGTGGGGCCGCGGTGCAGTAATCTTCGCCGGGGGTGATGGAGTGGCGCGCTCGGACGGCCAAAGCGATGCCGCCATCGATCCTGCGCTGTCGCAGCTCGCCCGGCAGTGGCTCGCCGCGGTGCGGCAGACCAGCTACCTCGACCTGAGCGCCGAGGCCCTGCAGCGGTTCTTCGAGCGGCAGACCGTACAGCTGACGGATGCCCTCGGCACCGGGGACGCCGCGGCCGCCGAGGAGGTCGGGGCCGCCCTGATCCAGATCGGCCTCAACAGCCCGGAGGCCCTGCAGCGCTCGATCGGCGTGCTGACCCCCACGGCGACGGGCGACGTGATCGGCGGGTTCGCGGCCGGGTTCGCGCGGGCGCAGCGGCAGAAGATCCTCGACGACCAGGAGCGCATCCGGCGGGCGTGGACCCGCGCGCTCACCGACGCCGAGCACAGTCTCCAGCGCGAGCTGCACCACCAAGCCCACCACGACCCGCTCACCGGGCTGCCCAACCGCGTGCTCCTCTACGGCCACCTCGCCGAGGCGCTGCGCGACGCCGAGGAGGGCTCCCGGATCGGGGTGTGCTTCCTCGACCTCGACGAGTTCAAGACCATCAACGACACACTCGGGCACGGCTACGGCGACGAGCTCCTGGTCGCCCTGGCCGACCGGCTGCGGGGCTGCGTCAACGCGGCCGGGCATTTCGTGGCCCGGGTCGGCGGCGACGAGTTCGTCGTCGTGGCGCGCGACACCAAGGGCCCCGACGAGCTGACCGAGCTGGCCGAGGCGATGCTCGCGGCGCTGGCCAAGCCGGTGCGGCTCGACGGCCACGAGCTCGCTGTCTCGGCCAGCATCGGCATCGTCGAGCAGGCCGCGCGCGGGGCGGAGCCGGAGGAGCTGCTGCGGGCCGCCGACGCGACGCTCTATCTCGCCAAGGCCGACGGCCGCGCCCGCTACGCCGTCTTCGACGAGCAGCGCAACGCCCAGCAGCTGCTGCGGTACGGGTTGACCGGACGGCTCTCGGGCGCCCTGGACCGGGGCGAGTTCGAGCTGGTCTACCAGCCGCTGGTGGGCCTGGCCGACAACCGGCTGCACGGCGCCGAGGCCCTGCTGCGCTGGCGGCACCCCGAGCTGGGCACCGTCTCGCCCAACACGTTCATCCCGGTCGCCGAGCAGTCCGGCATGATCCTGCCGCTGGGCCGGTGGGTGCTGCGCGAGTCGTGCCTGGCCGCGGCCGCGTGGCAGCGCAGCCACCCCGGGCACCCGCTGCTGATCAGCGTCAACGTCTCGCCCCGGCAGTGCTCCGACCCGCGGCTGCTCGACGACGTGCGCGCGGCGCTGGCCGAGTCCGGGCTGGACCCGGCCAACCTGCAGCTGGAGCTGACCGAGACGGTGCTCATGCAGGAGACCGGGCGGCCGGTGCAGACCCTGCGCCAGCTGGCCGACCTCGGCGTGCGGATCGTCATCGACGACTTCGGGATCGGCTACTCCAACCTCGCCTACCTGCGGCACCTACCGGTGCACGGGCTCAAGCTGGCCGGCGCGTTCATGGCCGGCATCCGCAAGCTGGAGAGCGACCACGTCGACGAGCAGATCGTCGAGACCGTCATCCGCCTCGCGCACACGCTGCAGATGACGGTCACCGCCGAGGGGATCGAGACCGCGGACCAGGCCGCCCGGCTGGCCGCGCTCGGCTGCGATCTCGGCCAGGGCTGGCACTTCGGCCGGCCGGTCGAGCCCGCCCGGATCCCGCTCGGCGCGGCCGCCAGTGGGCTCCCGAGGGACTGATAGAAGGCCAGGGCGACCAACCGCGGGCCTGGCAGCGACGGCGCGCCAGCGCCGAGCGGTGTCTGGCGGGAGCGACGGTCCGCACCACCGCGGACCCGAGCCCTTACACGTTCTGCCGCCGCAGCCTGATCCAGCGATACCCATAAGGCCCGAGCGACAGCTCGGAGAGGTCACCCACCTCCGGATACGCCTTGTCGCCGAACACCTCGTTGGGGTGGTTGGTCTCAGGGAAGAGCTCGTGCAGGTCCAGCACGGCGTCCTCGGTGCCGAGGTTGTGCAGGAAGAGCATGGAGCCGGTGGGCCCGTCGGCCCGGTGCGCCAGCACGCCCTGCGGCAGCGTCCGGTCGATGACCGAGCACGTGCCGTTGCCGACCTCCGGGCTCTCCCGCAGCGTCCGGATCATGCGCTCGAACCAGGCGAGCAGGGACTTGTCGTCCTCGCGCTGGGCGGTCACATTGATCTTCTGGTACGAGTACTCACCCTTGCTGATCACCGGCCGGACGGGCTCGGCCGCCGAGAACCCGGCGTTCTTGGCGAAGGACCACTGCATCGGGGTGCGGATGGCATAGCGGCCCTTCAGCGACAGGTCCTCCCCCATGCCGATCTCCTCGCCGTAGCGCAGCACGGGCGTGCCGCGCATGCTGAACTGCAGCGAGTACGCGAGCTCGATGCGCGCCCGGTCGCCGTCCAGCATCGGGGCGAGCCGGCGGCGGATGCCGCGGTCGTAGAGCTTCATGTCCGGGTCGGGGCCGAACTCGGCGAAGACGTCCTCGCGCTGGTCGGCGGTGAGCCGGGACAGGTCGATCTCGTCGTGGTTGCGCAGGAACGTGGCCCAGTGCCCGCCCGGCGGCAGGTGCGGCGTGGAGCGCAGCCACTCGATGACCGGCTCGGGGTTCTGCCGGGCCAGGGCGAGCACCAGCCGCCCGTTGAGCATGAAGTCGAAGAGCATGTGGATGCGGTTGCCGGTGCCGCCGGCGTCGCCGAAGTACTGCGGAAGCTTCTCCGGCTCGACGTTCGCCTCGGCCAGCAGCATCGCGTCGCCGCGTCGCCACTGCACGTGGGAGCGCAGCTCCGAGAGGTAGCCGAAGTCCAATGGGCTTTCCGGGTCGCCGGGCTCGGTGAGCTCGATGATGAACGGCACCGCGTCCATGCGGAACCCGGCCACGCCGAGCTGGATCCAGAACGCGAGGATCTTCTTGATCTCGGAGCGGACCTGCGGGTTGCTGAAGTTCAGGTCGGGCTGGAAGTCGTAGAAGCGGTGGTAGTACCAGGCGCGCGCCCTGCGGTGGTACGTCCACGTCTCGGACTGCTCGCCGGGGAACACCATGCCCTGGTGGCGGTCGCTGGGCTCCTTGGCCGACCACACGTACCAGTCGCGGTAGGGCGAGTCCGGGGAGGAGATCGCGGACTGGAACCACGGGTGCTCGTCGGAGGTGTGGTTCACCACCAGGTCGATCATAACCTTGATGCCGCGGTTCGCGGCCTGGTGCAGCAGCTCGGCGAAGTCGCCGAGGGTGCCCAGCCGGGGATCGACGTTGTAGAAGTCGGTGACGTCGTAGCCGTCGTCCTTGCCGGGCGTCGGATGGATCGGGCTGAGCCACAGGCAGTTGACTCCGAGCCTGGTCAGATAGTCCAACCGGCCGATGAGACCCTGAAAGTCGCCGATGCCATCGCCGTTGGAGTCCTGGAACGTCTCGACGTCCAGGCAATAGATGACACTCTCGGTGTACCACCGCTCGCCCATGGATGAACGGGTAACCGAATCGGGCTCACCTCAAACGCGCGCTTGCATGTGTGAGGCCCCGACCGCGAGGATGGCTCCCGGGGGGCTGATGGTCGACTTCGCTGGCGCGTTACGAGATGCAATCCAGGCACGAGGCCTGGGGCTGGAACGCATCCAGGAGCGTTTGCGCGCCGAGGGCTACTCGGTCAGCCTGGCCACGCTCAGTTACTGGCAGACCGGGCGCAGCCGGCCGGAGCGGCGCGAGTCGCTCGCGGCGCTGGCCGAGCTCGAGAAGATCCTCGAGGTCGAGCCGGGCTCGCTGGCCGCCCTGGTGGGCCCTCCGCGCCCGCGCGGCCGGCACCTGCACAAGAGCCCCGACACCGTGGAGCTGGGCGCGTTCTGGTCCGAGCGGGACCTCATCGTCGACCTGGCCCAGGGCATCGAGACCCGCTGGGACGAGCGACTGACCCGGCTCAGCCAGCACGACCGGGTCAACGTGGGCCCGGATCGCGGCGAGGTCTCGTTCCTGGTGCGGCAGGTGCTGCGGGCCGAGGCCGACGGGCCGGACCGCTGGGTCGCGATCATCCGCCTCGACGTGCCGGGCAACCCGCTGCCACTGCTGACGCCCGTGCGCAACTGCAGGCTCGGCCGGGTCGTGGAGCATCCGGAGAGCGGCCTGCTGCTGGCCGAGTTGTTGTTCGACCGCCCGCTCGCCAAGGGTGAGACGGTGATCACTGAGCACGCGCTGCACAATTATCCGCCGTTTCCGCTGGCGACTCAGTACGAGCGCAAGTTCCGCCTGCCCGTGCGCGAATACGTGGTCGAGGTGTGTTTCGACCCGGCCGCGTTGCCGCGCGCGATATATCAGTTCCAGCAGATGGACGGGCAGGACGAACAGGTCGTTTCGATGGAGGTCGACACGGGCCACTCGGTCCACGCGATCGCCCTCGACTACGGCCCCGGGCGCTACGGTCTGCGCTGGGACTGGGAGTAGTACGCGCTGGTCACAGAATCTTGGATGGCATTTTCCACAACACCTTTGGTGTGATCGAAGAACAACGGGGCGCCGGTGTGGCCAGCGCCCCGCCTCTGTTCCCGGAATAACCCGGCGTCACCATCGGAACGGCTGGGATGTCGCCGCGACGGTCGGGGTGGAACGCATGTGCCGCCTCCACAAGGAAGTCTCTTTCCTTGCCACAGAACCTATTGGGCGGCCCCGCGGGCCATCAAGATTGTGGATCGTCTTAACAGTTAACGCTCTGGGGTCGGGTCGGCATTAACAGTTAAGTTAGCGTTTGGAGCACGAAAAAAGCCGGACGGTCGCACCCGCCAACTTGTGCGACCGCCCGGCGTCTGAGTCCCCGTGCGGGTGGAGCTGGATCGGTCCTAGGCCAGCCGCAGCCAGGCGGAGGCGTCGGCGGGCAGCGTGCCGTCGGGGTTGAGCGGGACGCTGCTGAGCAGCACCTCGCGGTGCGGCGGCAGGGCGGCGGGCTCCGCGCCCAGGTTGGTCACGTTGGCGAAGTCCTCGCCGCGGGCGAACGCGAGCACCTGTGGGCCGGACTCGAGCCACCGCATGGGCGCGTCGCCGAGGGAGGGCTCCTCGCGGCGCAGGCGGAGGGCGTCGCAGTACAGCCGCAGGAACGAGCCCGGCACGCCCTGCTGGGCGGCGACGGAGAGCTCGGACCAGTGGGCCGGCTGCGGCAGCCACGGCGCACCCGTCGCGTCGGACGGGCTGAAGCCGAACGGGGCGGAGGTCCCCGACCAGGGCAGCGGCACGCGGCAGCCGTCCCGGCCGGGGTTCACACCCCCGGAACGGTGGAACATGGGGTCCTCGCGCAGGGCGTCGTCGAGGTCCTCGACCTCCTCCAGGCCGAGCTCCTCGCCCTGGTAGAGGTAGTAGGCGCCGGGCAGCGACATGGTCAGCAGCGCGGCCGCCCGGGCGCGGCGGGTGCCCAGCGCCAGGTCGGAGGGGACGTCGCGGCGCTTGTCGGCGAAGGCGAAGTTGGTCACCTCGCGGCCGAAGCGGGTCACCTCGCGGGTCACGTCGTGGTTGCTCAGCACCCAGGTGGCGGGCGCGGCGACCGGGGCGTGCACCGCGATCGTCATGTCGATCTCGCGGCGCAGCTCCACGGCCTCCCACGGGGCGCCCAGGAACGCGAAGTTGAACGCGGTGTGCAGCTCGTCGGGGCGCAGGTAGCGGGCGAACGCCTCGTGGTCGGGCAGCCAGACCTCGCCGATGAGGGCCCGGGGCGGGGTGTACGTGTCGGCGATGCGCCGCCACGACTGGTACACCTCGTGGATGCCCTCGTTGTCCTCGTACACGTCGCTGACGAGCGGGTCCTTGATGAGCACGGCGGCCGAGTCGATGCGAATGCCGTCGATGCCGCGGTCGAGCCAGAACCGCAGGATGTCCTCGAACTCCTCGCGCACCGCCGGGTGGTCCCAGTTGAAGTCGGGCTGCTCGGAGGCGAACAGGTGCAGGTACCACTCGCCGTCGGCGACCCGGGTCCAGGCCGGGCCGCCGAAGATGGACTGCAGGTCGGTCGGCGGGAGCTCGCCGTGCTCGCCGCGGCCCTTGCGGAACCAGAACAGGTCCCGCTCGGGCGAGCCGGGCTCGGCCGCGAGCGCCCGCTGGAACCAGGCGTGCTGGTCCGAGCAGTGGTTCGGGACGATGTCGCAGATCACCCGGATGCCGGCGGCGTGCGCCTCCTCGATGAGCTTCTCGGCCTCGGCGAGCGTGCCGAAGATCGGGTCGATGGCCCGGAAGTCGGCGACGTCGTAGCCGCCGTCGGCCAGCGGCGAGGGGTACCACGGCACGATCCAGATCGCTTCGATGCCCAGGCCGGCCAGGTACGGCAGGCGCGAACGCAGGCCCGCCAGGTCGCCGACGCCGTCGCCGTTGCCGTCGGCGAAGCTTCGCAAGTACACCTGGTAGATAGCGGCGCTGCGCCACCAAGCCTGGTGGTGTTGGTCGGCCACGTGGAACCTGCTTTCTCGGAACTCGAAGTGCCTGGACACAACAGGTGGATCTGGTAGGCGAGGACCGTGCGGTCAGCCCTTGACGGCTCCGCCCAATCCGGCGCTCGAGAGGAACATGCGCTGGAAGATCAGGAAGAACACGACGGGGATGAGCGTCGAGATCGCCAGGGCCGCGAGGAACACGCCCAGGTCGGTCTGGGACGCGATCGCGGGCAGGCGCACCGACAGCGGCTGCAGGTTCGGGTCCTTGAGCACGAGCATCGGCCAGAGGAAGTCCTTCCAGCTCGCGATGGCCGCGAAGACCGACACGACGCCGAGGATCGGCTTCGACATCGGCAGGACGACCGACCAGAACAGCCGGAACGAGCTGGCCCCGTCGACCCTGGCCGCCTCGAACACCTCGCGCGGCAGGCTGTCGAAGAACCGGGTCACGAGCACGACGTTGAACGCGCTCGCGCCGGCCGGCAGCCAGACGGCGAAGAAGTTGTTGATGAGCGACATGCCGACGCCCGGCGGGTTGAGGATCGTGAGGTACAGCGGCACCAGCAGCACGACGCTCGGCACGAACAGGGTCGCGATCACCAGGCCGTTGACGATCTTGGCCCAGGCCGGGCGGAGCACGGAGAGCATGAAGCCGCCCGTGGTCGCGACGAGCAGCTGCACGAACCAGGAGCCGGCCGCGAGCCAGATCGTGTTGAGGAAGTAGTGGCTGATCTTGACGTCGTTCCACGCCTCGGAGATGTTCGCCCAGCGCACGCCGTGCGGGAAGATCGCCAGCGGCGTGCGGATGATGTCCTGCGTGGGCGTGATCGCGAACTTGGCCAGCAGCAGCACCGGACCGATGCCGACGACGAGGAGCAACACCAGCAGCATCGTATGCAGAGTCTTCATGACCACGCTGACCCGCGGGTTGCGCCAGTCCTGCTCGGAGACGAAGCCGCGGCTGCCCTCGAACTGCGATGCCTTGCGCTTGCGGGCCGGGCGGGCCGCCTGGGCCACGTCCACCGGCGTCGCGACGGGCCCGGCGCCCGGCCGCTGCCGGGCGGGGTCGATGACAGCCATGGTGCTCCGCTTTCCCTCGGGACCGGTCACGACTTGCTCCAGCCGGACGTGAGCTTGAAGTACACCAGCGACAGGATCGCCAGGAAGGCCGCGAGCATGACGGACAGGGCCGTCGCGGCGCCGTAGTTCGCGCCCAGGGAGCTGCCGAACGCGTAGTTGTAGATCATGAGCAGGACGGTCACCGTCGCGTTCGCGGGACCGCCGCCGGTGAACAGGTACGGCTCCAGGAACACCTGCACGGTGCCGATGATCTGCAGGATGAAGGTGATGAGCAGCACGCCGCGCAGCTGCGGCATGGTCACGTGCCACACCTTGCGCCAGATGCCGGCCCCGTCGACCTCGGCGGCGTCGTAGAGCTCGTCCGGCACGCCGATGAGCGCGGCCAGGTAGATGATGACGGTCCCGCCGGCCGCGGCCCACGTCGCCTCGACGACCAGCGAGGGCATGGCCAGACCGGGGCTGGAGAGCCAGGCGTACGGGCCGAGGCCGACCCAGCCGAGCAGCGTGTTGAACACGCCGTCCTTCGCACCGTCGTAGAAGAACCGCCACAGCAGCACGGCCACGACCGGGGGCACCACCACCGGCAGGTAGGCGAGCACCGAGTACAGGCCCTTGCGCTTGCGGACCGAGCTGATGAGCACCGCCGCCACGAGCGGGATCGGGAAGCCGATCACCAGGGCGAGCAGCGCGAAGTAGAACGTGTTGCCGATCGCGGTAGGCAGGTCCGGATCGGTGAGCACGTAGTGGAAGTTCTTCCAGCCGACCCAGGTCGGGGTCCCGACGAGATTGGTCTTCTGGAAGCTCATGACGACCGACCGCACGATCGGCCACCACGAGAAGACGCCGAAGATGATCAGCAGCGGCAGCCCGAACAGGACCGAGCTCAGCCCGCCCCGCTGCACCCACGTCACCGGGTTGCGCCGGCGAACCCTGCCGCCCCGGCCGTCCCCGGCGAAGTCCGAGGTACTCACGACAACATCACTCCTCGTCCTGGTGTTCAGGGACATGCCGATGTGAGTGCCCGATGTGGGCCGCCGGTCTCCCGGCGGCCCACACCGTGCGGGTCATCGCGGCGAGGATCAGCCGGCCGCGTCGATGGCGCGCTGCGCCTTCGCGTTGGCGTCGGTGAGGAGCTGGTCGATGTTGGCGTCCTTGTTGGTCAGGACGGCCTGCACGACCGTGTCGAGCGACTTGTAGACGTCCTGGGTGGCGACGGCCGGCTCGTTGACGAGCTTGGCGTCGTAGACCTTGGCGGTGAAGGTGGTCATCTGGTCCAGCGGGACGTTCACCAGCGGCTTGATCCAGCCCTGGTACTGCTCGTACTGCTGCTGCGTGAAGATCGGCAGCTCCGGGGTGCCCACCGGCTGCTTGCTGGTGGCCTGGATCTGCGCGGCCTTGGTCGCGGCGTCCTGGTTGGTGTACTTACGCAGGTAGTGGAAGTCGATCCACTTGATGGCCGCGGCCTTGTCGTTGTTCGTGGCCTTGCTGGACACGGCGGCCATGGTGCCACCACCGAGCACGCCGGAGTCGCCGCCCGCGAGCGGGATCATCGTGAGGCCGTACGTCTTCGGGTCGATGTTGTTCGCCTGCACCAGGCTCGTGTAGACGTCCTGGCCCGAGGTGTACATGCCGATCTTGCCGGCGGCGAAGGCCTGGTTGATGCTCGACCAGTCGTAGTCGAAGTTCGCGCCCATGGAGTTGTCGGTCCAGCGCAGGTCCTTGAGGAACTGCAGCGAGGCCTTGGTCTGCTCGTTGGTGAGCGTGGCCTTCTTGCCGTCCTCCATGCGCCCGCCGCGGGCGTAGGTGTCGACCGTCAGCTGCCAGCCGCCCGTGCCGTCCTTGGCCATCTGCGCGAAGCCGGCGTTGCCGGTCTTCTCGGCGATCGCCTTGGCGTCGGCGCGGACCTCGTCCCAGGTGGTCGGCGGCTTGTTGGGGTCGAGGCCGGCCTTGGTGAACAGGTCACGGTTGTAGTGCAGGCCGACCGCGTAGATGCTCTTCGCCGGGATGGCGTAGACGTGGCTGTCGGAGCCCTGGCCGTACTGCAGCAGGTTCTTGTTGAAGTTCGCCGCGTACGACAGCGAGCTCAGGTACGCCTGCATGTCGGCGATCTGCTGGTTCGCGATCAGCGTCTTCGCGTCGGTGAAGGGGATCTCGAACACGGTCGGCAGCGTGCCACCGGCGAGGTCGGCCGCGAACGTGGTGGCCTTCCACTCGTAGTCGTGGGTCTTGACCGTGATGTTCGGGAATTCCTTCTGGAAGTCGGTGACCTCCTGCGCGAGCGCCTGCTGGGCCTCGGGCTTGGCGCCGGGGAGCAGACCAACGACGTTGAGCGTGACCTTGGTGTTCGGGTCCAGCGTCGTCGAACCCTGGTCGCCGCTCGCGTTGTCGCTCGAGGAGCACGCGACGAGCGTGCTGCTCAGCGCGAGCGCGCCCGCGATGGCCAAGGCCACCGTGGTGCGTGAGTACTTCATCATCCGCTCCTTGTTGGGGGGTGTCGTCCGGCGAGTCGGCGTTGAGGGCCGTGCGGGCGGGGGGCGTCCGACCTGGACCGCTCCGCACGAGTGCGCTGCCTGACGTCGGCTGCCGTGGGTGCTTCAAGCGCGTTACTGCTCGGTTTCCATCGCATCGCGTCAGGGTTTCCGCCTGGCGTAGGCAAGAGATTAGGCTCACGTCGCACAAGAAGTCCATGGTCCGTTGCAAAATTTTAATCATCTCCGGGCAGCCGTTTGCACGGGCGCGCTCCCATGAGCCTCTGACTTGCACGGAATCGCCCGAAAACCCACAGGCCACGACCCCCGCCGACCCGCCCGATCGGTGGGAGCGCGCCCAGCAAACCCGTTGCGCAACCAACGCAAAGAGCGCCACGACTCCCGCAGGAGTCGTGGCGCTCTGGGATCTTGCGGTTGCTAGGCGGCGGTGGTGGCGCGGGCCTCCTGCAGGGCGCCGGTCGAGCCCCGCACCACGAGCTCCGGCTCGAACAGCATCTCCTCGGTCGGCACGAGCGTGCCGGCCACCTGGCTGACGAGCAGGGTCACGGCCGCCTGGCCCATCGCCTGGATGGGCTGGCGGACCGTGGTCAGCGGCGGGTCGGTGCAGTTCATGAACAGCGAGTCGTCGAAGCCGACCACCGACACGTCGTCGGGCACCTCGCGGCCGAGCCGGCGGGCGGCCCGGATGGCGCCGAGGGCCTGGACGTCGGAGGCGCAGATGATGCCGGTGACGCCGTGCTTGATGAGCCGGGTGGCGCCGGCGCGGCCGCCCTCCATCGAGAAGATGACGCGCTCGACGTCGTCCTCGTTGGCGCTGCCCGAGTCCGCAGCGGCGGCCTTGAACGCGGCCAGCTTGCGGTTGGACGGGGCGTGGTCGGCCGGGCCGAGGATCAGCCCGATGCGCTTGTGCCCCAGCGAGCTGAGGTGGTTGAACGCCTGGTCCACCGCGTGCCCGTCGTCGACCGAGACGCGCGGGAAGCCCAGGTCGTCGATCGCGGCGTTGACCAGCACCGCGGGCAGGCCGCGGTCGTGCAGGCGGTGATAGTGCTCGTGCTCGGCGGCCGCCTGGTGATACAGGCCGCCGCAGAAGATGATGCCGGAGACGTGCTGGTCCAGCAGCATCTCGACGTAGTCGGCCTCGGAGACGCCGTCCGCGGTCCGGGTGCACAGCACCGGGGTGAAGCCCCGCTTGGACAGTGCCCCGGCGACCACTTCGGCGAAGGCCGGGAAGATCGGGTTTTGCAGTTCCGGCAGCACGAGGCCGACCAGGCGGGCCCGCTCGCCGCGCAGCTTGGTCGGGCGCTCGTAGCCGAGCACGTCGAGCGCGGTGAGCACCGCCGTGCGGGTCGCGTCGGAGATGCCTGGCTTGCCGTTGAGCACCCGACTCACGGTCGCCTCGCTCACGCCGGCGTAC
The DNA here is from genome assembly GCF_040300725.1 of Dactylosporangium sp. NPDC000244. Taxonomy (NCBI): domain Bacteria; kingdom Bacillati; phylum Actinomycetota; class Actinomycetes; order Micromonosporales; family Micromonosporaceae; genus Dactylosporangium; species Dactylosporangium sp. NPDC000244. The sequence goes on along the minus strand of NZ_JBEPEH010000031.1, from coordinate 124,458 downwards.
TTCGCCACCTCAGCGAGTCGTCGAGTCATGCCCGCAAGCGTAGTGCATGACTACGCAATTTTTTGCACGATGTCGCCCACGCAACCGTGCGGGCCGGGGGAAAGCCCGGTTGGTGCCCGAAAAATGCGGTATTTTCCGGGCACCGCCTCAGCCGGTCAGCGTCACGGAGAGCTTGCCGCCGCCGTAGCCTGAAACATCCACCCTGAGGTCGAGCCGCCGGCCCAGCGCGAGCAGGTAGTTGACCGCGTCCTTCGGCGGGTTCTCACCCGGCAGGAAGACCTGGTGCAGCTTGACGCGCGGCGCGTCCTCCTTGTTGATGAGCCCGGCCAGGATGTTGCAGATCTCGCCGGCGTTCTCGCCGATCATCTTCGAGATCACCTTGTCCTCGATGCACGCCTCCGCGCCGCCCGGCGGGATCAGCCCGATCGCCGCGCCGGCGTTGGCCGTGAGGGCGAAGTCCATCCCGATCACGGCCATGAGCTGGAGCCGATCGTCGGTGTAGAGAGCGACCAGGGAGTTGGGAACGTCGGCGGCTTTCATGGGGTCGGCCGGGTTCACGGTGACCGGCCGGCCGAGCAGGTCGTCAAACAGATCCTTGACGGCCTTCGGAACGGGCAGAACATGCGACATAGGTCATATCATCCCAAAATAGGATCGAGCGCGTCCTTGAAAGTGTCGGCTGTGAACGGCTTCGTGACCAGGAACAGGGCGCCCGCGTCCTCGGCCGCCTGCCGCATCTCCGGCGTGCCCTCGGACGTGACGAAGCCGAACGGCACCTGATTGCCGTTGGCGCGCAGCATCCGCAGCACCTCGACCCCGGTCATGTGCGGCATGTTCCAGTCCGACAGCACAAGGTCCGGCTTCTCGGCCACCGTCTTGTCGAAGGCCTCCTGCCCGTCCGAGGCCTCGACGAGGTCATGGCCCTCGAACCCCGCCTGGCGCAGGGTGCGGGTGACGATCTGCCGCATCACTCGGCTGTCGTCGGCGATCAGAATCTTCATGCGGGGGCTCCAGCGAGATCGGCGGTGCTTTCCAGAACGGTGACGGTGACCGACTCGGCCATCCAGGTGCCCTCGAGGTGGCAGACCTCGGTGACCGAGGGGTAGCGGCCGTTGGCCCCGTCGACGTGCACGTGCGGCAGCGACAGGGCGCAGGGCTCGGGCAGCAGGCTCTTGACGTTGCCGCCGATGATGTTCGCGAGCTCGCCCAGCGCGTCGGCGACGTCCTCCTCGGCGACGTCGTCGAACTCGATGCCCAGCAGCGCGGCCGCGACGTGCTTGGCCGCCGCCTCCGAGCAGCTCACGAGCACGTGTCCGCGCCACGCGCCGGTGACCGAGACCGAGGCGGTCACGTCGTCGACCGGTTTCTCGTGCGGCAGCGGCACCAGCGGACTGGCTCCGTCCAGGTCGAGGTATGAGGACCAGACCTGATCCGCGATGACCTTCAGGTCATCTTCTGTCGGGTTCGTCATGCTGCGACTCCGTTCGGGACGAGGCCGAGCAGCGCCAGCTTGTCGATGATGGCGTCCGGAGTGAAGGGCTTAATCACGTACTCGTGCGCCCCCGAGGCCAACGCCCGGACGATCTGGCTCTGCTCACTCTCGGTAGTGACCATCATGAGCGTCATCCCGCGCAGCCGCGGCTCCGCGCGGACCGCCGTGACGAATTCCAGCCCGTTCATCTCAGGCATGTTCCAGTCGACGAGCGCCAGACCGGGGATCTCACCGCCACCCTCGAGAACGTTGGTCGTGAGGTAGTCCATCGCCTCTTGACCGTTGCCCGCCTCGACCACGTCGAAGCCCAGCTGTGCCACGATCCGCTTGAGAATCAGGCGCATCGCGCGCGAATCGTCGATCACCATGGTGAGCATCTGGCTTCACCCCTTTCCTGCAGCGCTCACGGGGCTGGCGGCCTTGGCCGCCCGGAGCTTGTATGCGGACGTGCGGCCGGCGACCACCCGTTCGAACCTGTCATCGATGCCGATCGTCGTCTCGGCCGAGCCGAGGAACAGCCAGCCGTCCGGGCGCAGCGTCCCGGCGACCCGCTGCAGTACGGTCCGCTTCGTCTGCACATCGAAGTAGATGAGCACATTGCGGATGAACACGATGTCGAACGGCCCCATCGGCGGGAACGGCGCCGCCAGGTTCAGCCGGCGGAACGACACGTTCTTGCGCAGCGTCGGAGTGACCTTCCAGTGCGCGCCCTGACGCTCGAAGTGCTTGACCAGCAACGGCGCCGGGAGCCCCCGGTTGACCTCCAGCTGGGTGTACTGCCCGGCCTCGGCGCGGGTGAGCATCTCGGTGGAGATGTCGGTGCCCACGATGTCGAAGTTCCAGCCGGGCGGCAGGTTGTCGTTGAGGACCATGGCCAGGGTGTACGGCTCCTGCCCGCTCGAGCTCGCCGCGGACCACACCTTGATCGTGCGGGTGCTCGCCCGCCGTTGCAGCAGGTCCGGCAGCACCGTGTCGACCAGCTGCTTGAACGGCTCGCCGTCGCGGAAGAACGACGTCTCATTGGTGGTGAGCGCGTCGACGATCTTCGCGTGGATCTCCGGCTCGGGCCGCTGCTGCGCCCGGTTCACGAACTCCGACACGGTGGGCAGGCCGGACTGGCGGGCCAGGGGCAGCAGGCGGGCCTCGACCAGGTACTCCTTGCCCGCCTCCAGCACGATGGCCGCATCGCGCCGGACGAGGCCGCTGATGAAGGCGAACTCCTGCGCGGTCAAGGTCATCGGGTCACCTCCATGGACTTCGCGCCGCGGCCGCCTGCGGTACGGCTGATGAGATGGTTCGCGATCTCGCCGAGCGGGAGTACGGCGTGCGCGATACCCGCCTGCGCCACCGCCCCCGGCATGCCCCAGACGACCGACGTCGCCTCGTCCTGCGCCACGATCTCGGCCCCCGCCGAGCGCAGCTGCTCCGCGCCGCGTTTCCCGTCCTGGCCCATGCCGGTCAGAATGATCGCGAGCGTCGAACCGCCGTACGTGCGCGCGACCGACCGGAAGAGCACGTCCACGGCCGGGCGGCAGAAGTTCTCCGGCGGCCCGGTGTTGAGCTTGGTCACCACCTCGGTGCCGCGCCGGTGGACCTCCAGATGGAAGTCCCCGGGCGCGATGTAGACCGTCCCCGGCCGCACCACCATGTCCCCGGCCGCCTCCACGACGGTCAGCGCAGCGGTGCGATCGAGCCGGTCGGCGAACATCTTCGTGAACACGGGCGGCATGTGCTGCACCACGACCACGGGCACCGGCAGGTTCGCGGGCAGCGCCCGCACCACCGCGGTGAGCGCGTCCGGCCCGCCCGTCGAGCACCCGATCGCCACGACCTCGACGCCGCCCGTGCGCGGCGCGGTGCGGATCGGCGCCGCGGCGGGACCGCCCGGCGGCACGTTCGGCGGCCGCACGACCCCGGGCAGCGCCGAGCCCCCGGGCCGGCCCAGCGGCGCGTTGGGCGCGTGCGGCGGATACGGCGGGCGCGCGGGCGCGAGGCCCGGGCGGGCCGGCGGCGAGGCGAGCGCGCTGCGCCGGCCGCCGCACAGCGCGTGGATGCGCGGGATGATCTGCTCGCGGACGCTGCGAATGCTCTCCGCGACGCTGCCGACGTTGGCCGGCTTGGTCACGTAGTCGCTGGCGCCGGCCGAGAGCGCGTCGAGCGTGGCGGTCGCCCCGGCCGCGGTGAGCGTGCTGAACATGATGACGGGCAGCCGGGCGTACTGGGCGCGGATCGCGCGCATGGTCTGCAGGCCGTCCATGATCGGCATCTCGATGTCGAGGGTGACCAGGTCCGGACGCAGCTGCTCGATCTTGGTGAGGGCGACCTTGCCGTTGGGGGCGGTCCCGACCACCCGGATCTCCGGGTCGTCGCCGAGCGCGTCGGTGATCAGACGCCGGACGACGACCGAGTCGTCCACGACCAGAACCGAGATCACGCGCCTTTGCCTCCAGCACCGGGGGGCCCGCGGCAACTGCGAGGCCCGTCACGTTCCAGCGGGCTAATCGGCGGTGGAACCGGCGTGGATAAGGGAAATTCCCAAAAGAACCGCCTCTGCCCGGAGCATTCGGACAGAGGCGGGGTGGCGATGCGTTTCTAGCCCGCGAGCGGGCCCAGGGCGGTGAAGTAGGGGTCGAGCAGGCGCCGCGCGGTGGCCGAGTCGAGCAGGTCGCGCACCATGAGGGCCTGCACCGCGCCGCTGAGCAGGTTCCACACGCCGCCCGCGCGGTCGGCGACCGGCACGCCGGAGCGGTCCAGCGCCTGCACCAGCAGCAGCTGCGCGGCGGCGCCGGAGCGGACGCGGCCGGAGAGGAAGACCGCCCACGAGGCCGAGTGCACGGCGGGGGCCCAGTCGGACAGGCCGGGGCGGGCGCTGTCGGTGACCTTGTTCAGGCTCTGCATGTCGGCCGGGCTCAGCGCGCCGACGCGGGTGAGCAGCCGGTGCACGTCGTCGGCCTGCGGGCCCAGGTCCTGCTCGCGCTCGGGCAGGGCGCGCACCGCGGAGGTGAACGGCGCCGAGAGCCGGCGGCGGGAGTCGTCGGAGAGCAGCTCGCGCAGGTAGGCGGCCGCAGCGGCGTCGGAGAGCACGCCGGTGGCCTTGCTGGCGACCGGGCTCTGCCGCTGGCGGGGGGCGCGGGCCTGCGGGGCGGGCATGGTGGCCGACGGCGCCGGGCGCTTGCCCCAGGTCCAGTCGAGCACGTCGTAGCGCAGGCAGTGCAGCAGGCCGTCGAGGGTGCCCAGCGGGGCGCGCTCGATGACGGTCAGCGTGCCGGCGTCGGCGGCGTTCGCCCGGCGCTCCTGGGCGGCGGCGTCGACGTCGCGCCACAGGTCCACGCGGTCCCAGTCGTCGTCGGAGCGAGCCGCGGCGATGGCCGAAAGATCACCCTGCGTAATGGTGAGGCTGCGGAGCAGCACATCGGCCGCGGCCGATCCGCCCTGCAGACGGGAGAGGTCGAAGCCGAGAACGGGGGCGCTAACCAGGCTGTACATGCAACTAGTCTGCAACGCACCTGCACCCGGGTCTGTCCACCGAAAGGGCCGGGGGCGCCGTCGGCCCAGATGACCGAGCGTCACCCCCGTCGCGTCAACCCATCGACGTTCAGATCCGGAACCGCGCCACGAGGGCTCGCATTTCGCTCGACATCCGGGACAGATCGGAGGCGGCGCGTTGCGCTTCCGCTACGTTGCGTGACGTATTCTGGGTCGCCGTGGCCACCGTGGAGACGTTCGTGGCGATCTCGGCGGAGCCGGTCGCGGCCTCGCTCACGCTGCGGTTCATCTCGTTCGTGGTGGCCGTCTGCTCCTCCACCGCCGAGGCGATGGTGAGCTGGTAGTCGTTGATCCGCGAGATGATCTGGCCGATCTCGCCGATCGCCGCGACCGCGCCGGTGGTGTCGGCCTGGATCGCCTCGACCCGCCGGGAGATGTCCTCGGTGGCCCGCGCGGTCTCCTGCGCGAGCTCCTTGACCTCGTTGGCGACGACCGCGAAGCCCTTGCCCGCCTCGCCGGCGCGGGCCGCCTCGATGGTCGCGTTGAGCGCGAGGAGGTTCGTCTGCTCGGCGATCGAGGTGATCACCTTGACCACGTTGCCGATCTCGGTGGAGGACTCCCCCAGCCGGCTCACGGCCCGGTTCGTCGACTCGGCCGCCATGACCGCCTGGGAGGCGACCTTCGCCGCCTCGCTCGCGTTCTGCGCGATCTCGCGGATCGACACGCCCATCTCGTCGGCGCCGGCCGCGACGGTCTGCACGTTGCGCGAGACCTCCTCGGCCGCGAGCGCCACGACGCCGGCCTGGTCGCTGGCCTCGCCGGTGCCCGAGGCGATCTGCGCGCTGACCCCGGTGAGCTGGTTGGCCGAGGTCGCCAGCGAGGTGGCCGTGTGGTCCATCGTCTGCACGGTCTCGCGCATGCTGTCGGTGGCCTTGTTCAGCGCCGCGGCCATCGCCCCGACCTCGTCCTGCGAGCGCACGTCGACCTTGGTGCTCAGATCGCCGCCGGCGACCGCGCCGAGCACGTCGGAGACGCGCCGCAGCGGCCCGACGACGAGCGCGGTGACCCACAGCCCGATGCCGAACGCGGCCAGCAGCCCGACGACGGCCGCCGCGATCATCAGGTTGCGGCTGGTCGTGTATTCGTTGTCGGCGCTGTCCTGCCAGGCGATGGCCTCGGCGATGTCCTCGTCCTGCATGCGCCCGATGGCATCCTTGGCCTTGGTCAGCTGCGGCTGGGCCTGCGCGGCCATGATGGTCACGTACTGGTCGATGCGCCCGGCCGCGACGGCCTGCGCGGCGACGGTGTCGCGCACCTGGCGGTAGGCCTGCAGCGCGTTCTCGACGATCGTGAGCTCGTCGGCGCGCCCGGCCGGCGCGCCCTGCCGATACTTGGCGATCGCGTCGCTGAGCGCGGTGTCGGCGGCCTTCTGCTGGTCGGCGTTGAGCGCGCCGACGATGTCGGTGAGCGCCTGGCGCATCTCCGACAGGGCCACGAACTGCTTGTTCTTCGCGGTGAACTGCCGCATGGTGGCGTTGGCGTTGCTCAGGGAGTTGAGGCCGAAGAACGTGATGACGAGGGTGACGACGCCCCCGACCGCGATCGCGGCGAGAACCTTCGCCCGCACACTGCGATTCGTAAACCAACTCATGATTTATTCCTCGCGGTTGGTGCCGGGCGGGTTGGTGTTGACGGCCTTCTGCGTGTCCAGGGCGAGCAGCAGCCGCCCGTCGAGCTTGAACGCGCCGGTGATCAGCTGCCGCGCGCGGCCCTGCAGGGTGTCCGGCGGCGGCTCGAACGTGTCGTCCTGCAGCGTCACGACCTCGCCGATGCGGTCCACGAGCAGCGACACCGACTCCTCGTCGGTCTTGACGATGACGTTCATCGCCGGCTCGGCGGTCTTCGTGCGCGGCGGCAGGCCGAGCTGGACGCGCAGGTCCACCGCGGCGATGACCTGGCCGCGCAGGTTGAACAGGCCGCCCACGGACTCCGGGGCGAGCGGGACGGGGGTGTACTGGTCGAAGGAGAGGACCTCCTGGACCTTGGCGACGTCGAGGCCGAAGAGCTGGTCGGCGACCTCGAAGGTGGCGTACTGACGGCTGGCCATGGCTCAGGCTCCGGCGGGCTGGTAGGTGTAGTCGGCCTCGGTACCGGTTTGGTAAGGGTCGTGCTCGTACGGGTCCATCGACGTGTGGAACAGCGGGTCGGCGGCGAGGATGGCCCGCCGCACGTCCAGCAGCTCGGTGACGCGCTGCTGGATGACGGCCGAGCCGAGCAGCCCGTCGTCGCCGAAGTCGCGCTTGGAGTCGTCGAGCCCCTCCTCGACGATGTCGATGATCTTCTCGACCGCGAGCGCCACCGAGCGGCCGTTCTCGGTGTAGACGACCACCGGGACCGTCGGGCCGGGCTCGGTCTCGTAGGCGCCCAGCAGGTGCGAGAGGCGCAGGACGGGCAGGATCTGGTCGCGGTACTGCACGACCTCCCGGCTGCCGGTGCGCTCGATGCGCTCGACCGGGAACTCCTCGAGCCGGGTGACCATGTCCAGCGGGATGGCCACGCGCCGGTCGCCGACCCCGGCGATTAGCAGCCGGTCGGCGTTGCCCCCGCCGCGGCGCACGGTCGTGTCGGTGTCGGCGTCGGTGCGCTCGCCGCCGGATGCCAGGTGGGCGCGGCGGGCCAGCGAGGCGACGTCGAGGATGAGCGCGACCCGGCCGTCGCCGAGCAGCGTGGCCCCCGCGTAGACCCCGATGTCCTTGAACCGCGAGGTCAGCGGCTTGACCACGACCTCCTCGGTGTTGAGCACCCGGTCCACGACGAGGCCGAAGCGCTTGCCCTCGGCCTGGAGCACGGCGACGTACACGTCGGTGTCGTGCTCGCCGTCGCGGGCCAGGCCGAGCGTGTCGTCGAGGTAGACCAGCGGCAGCAGCTTGCCTCGCAGGCGGTACACCGGAGCGCCCATCGCGTGCTCGACCACCCGGCCCGACTGCCCGTCGAGGTAGACGAGCTCGTGCACGGCGACCTGCGGGATGACGTACCGCTCATGCCCGCACTCGATGGTGAGCGCCTGGATGATGGCCAGCGTCAGCGGGATCGTGAGCCGCCAGGTGGTGCCCTTGCCGACGATCGAGTCGACGTCGACGGCGCCGCCGATGCGCTCGATGTTCGTCTTGACCACGTCCATGCCGACGCCGCGGCCGGAGACGTTCGTGACCGCCTTGGCGGTGGAGAAGCCGGGCTTGAACACCAGGCCGAGGATCTCGCGCCGGTCCATCGTGGCGAGCTGGTCGCGCGAGACGATGCCCTTCTCCACGCCGATCCGCGCGATCTTGTCCGGGTCGATGCCGGAGCCGTCGTCGCGGACCTCCACGATGACGTGGCCGCCCTCGTGGTACGCGCGCAGGGTCAGCGTCCCCTCGGCCGGCTTGCCGGCCGCGATGCGATCGGCGGGCGTCTCGATGCCGTGGTCGACGGCGTTGCGCACGAGGTGGGTCAGCGGGTCCTTCACCGCCTCCAGCAGCGACCGGTCGAGCTCGGTCTCCTTGCCCTCCTGGGCCAGGCGGATCTGCTTGCCGAAGGTCGAGGAGAGGTCGCGCACGACCCGCGGCAGCTTCGACCACAGGTGGTCGATCGCCTGCATGCGGGTCTTCATCACCGACTCCTGCAGCTCGGAGGTGATGAGGTTGAGCCGCTGGCCGGTGCGGGTCATGCCGGGGTCGGAGACGGTGCCGATCGCGCGGACGAGCTGGTTGCGGGTCAGCACCAGCTCACCCACGAGGTTCATGAGCTTGTCGAGCAGGTCGACGTCGACGCGGATGGACTGGTCGGCGACGCTGCGGCGGGAGGCCGGCTCCTCGCCGGGCTCGCCGGGCCCCTTGGCGGCGGCGGGCGGGGCCGGGGGCGCGGGCGGGGCGACCGCGGGCGGCTTGCCGGCGGCGGGCGGCTCGGCGGCCGGCTTCTGCGCGGCCGGCGGGGGCGGGGGCGGCGCCGCGGCCGGGGTCTCGACCACCGCGACGACCGGCTGGACGACGACCACCTCGGCCGGCGGCTCGACGACCACGATCTCCGCGACGGGCTCGGGGGCGGCGGCCGCGATGGGCTCGGCGGCCGCGACGGGCTCGGGGGCCGCGACGGGCTCGGGGGCTGCGACGGGCTCGGGCGCGGGGGCCGCGACCGGTGCCGGGGCGGGCGGCGGGGCGGCCGGAGCGGCGGCCTTGGCCGAGTCGTCGGTGATGCAGGCGTTGACCGCCGCGACCACCTCGGAGTCGTCGCCGGGCAGCTCCTGGCCGTTCTCCTCGATCTCGGAGAGCAGCCCGCGCACCGTGTCGACCATGCGCAGCAGGGCGTCGGTGGTCGCCGGGGTCATGCCCTGGGCGCCGTCGCGCAGGCGGGACAGCAGGGACTCGCCGACGTGGGTCACCTTCTCCAGGCGGTTGAACGCCAGGAACCCCGAGGTGCCCTTGATCGTGTGAATCGTCCGGAAGATCGAGGAGAGCAGGTCGCGCGAGCCCGGCTGGGCTTCGAGCGCGACCAGGTCTCGGTCCAGCTGGTCGAGGTTCTCGTGGGACTCCACGAGGAACTCCTGGACAATGTCACCCAACTCGCTCACGGCCAGGCGCTCCTTTCGACCCCGTCCGGGGGACACGACACGCATCGGGACGAACCCCACGGCTCGGACCCACTGGGCCAATCGGCACCAGAGATGGCCGGTAAAGGAGATTCAGGCCAGTTCGGCCGGACGAGGGCCGCCGCGCGCATCACGGCGCACGAGCGTCGCCTGGCGGATCAGGCGGCGAGCGGTGCTCAGCCGCGGCTCGGGCGTCACCAGGGTCAGCAGCGGCCCGGCGCCGGGCGGCGGCGGGGCGAGCGCCGTGCCGTCCTCGGGGCGCTCGACGCGGGCCTCGATCACGCGGTACACGAACCAGCTCTGCCGCGTCTCGAGCACCACCGGATCGCCGATCCCCAGCCGGTCCAGGTCCCAGAACACGCCCGGCCGCCGCTCGCCCGCGACGCCGGTGTTGCCCGCGGCGCCGATCGCCGCCGTGCCCGGGACGAGCGCCGGGCCGGAGCCCCGCTCGTCCCCGCCCGCGCCGCCGAGCACCACGAGGTCGAGGCGCAGCGTGGGCAGGTGCAGCCGCGCGACCGGGCCGGTGGGGGCCTCGGGGCGGTCGGCGGCCCAGCGCGCGTCGAGCTCCTGGGAGAGCCGGTGCTGGGCGGCGCGGATCTCGCGGGTGCGCCCCCACCAGCTCCACGCCGCCGCTCCGCCCGCCGCCAGCCCCGACAGCACCACCAGCACCACAACGGCCGGCACCAGCCGGCGGATCGTCATAAACGCACTATATGCCGCTTATCGGGTCAGCGCGGGAGCCTCGGAAGGCCGGCGGCCGAGCGGGTGGAGCGCGCCCGCGGCGCAGGCCGGCACGCCGATCGCGCCCGCCGGCACGGCGAGCGCGCCGAGCGCGGTACCGGGCGGCGGAGACCGCCGACAGGGCACCGTATCCGGCCGGACCGCCCGACAGCGGACCGAAGCTCATGGCCGCCATAGTGACCTGGGAGTAGCGCCGCGGCAGCGCTGATCCGCCTTGCACCCCGTCGGGCAACCGGGCTGCACCACCCGTCCCGCTGAATGAGTGGGTGCGAATCTGGCTCTGGTTCCTCGGCGGTGCCGCGGCGCTCGCCGCGGTCGCGGCGCTCATCTCGCCGAGCGGCAAAGGCGTGCTGAACCTCGCGTCCCTGCTCGGCTGCGTCGTCGTGGCCGCCGTCGCCCTGTGCCGCCGACGGCCCGAGCCGCGGGCGGCGTGGTGGCTCATGTTCGCCGGCATCGTGGCCTCGGCGACGAGCACCCTGCTGCTCAGCGTCGTGCCCGGCGCGCCGGAGGAGCTCGGGGCCGGGTACTTCTTCTGCTACCCCCTCACCGCGGCCGGCCTGTGGCTCATCGCCCGCCGGCTGCGCCCGTGGTCCTCGACGCGCATCCTCGACGCGAGCATCATCCTGCTCGGGATCGCCCAGCTGACCTGGATCTTCGTGCTCTACCCGCTGCTGCACCGCAGCGGTCTCAAGCCCCTCGACGCCTTCGGCGTGAGCCTGATCGCCGTGAGTGACCTGGTGACCATCGCGCTGCTGCTGCGCCTCGCGCTCGCGGTGCGCCGGGGCACGGTCGCCGGGCTGGTGCTCGCCTCGGCCGGGGTGATGGCGGGCACGGACGCGTTCTACGTCTTCAAGTACGTCGCCGGCCGCGGCACGATCGTGACCAGCTCCTTCTCCGCGGTCGGCTGGCTCACCTGGGCGCTGCTGTTCGCCGCCGCGGCCCTGCACCCCGACGCCCGCCACGCCCTGCTGCACGCCCGCAAGAGCCGGGGCGACTACGGTACGCCGATCGCCGGCTTCATCGCCCTGGCGCTGCTCGGCCCCGGGCTCCTCGTCGCCGACCTGGTGCTGCGCCGAGGGGTCGACCCGTGGCGGCACGCGCTGGTGCCCGCCGTGCTCACCGGCGCGCTGATGGTCTCGATGGTGCTGCGCCTCGGCCGCGCCCTGCGCGACCGTGTGCAGCTGCAGCAGGAGCTCGCCTTCCGGGCCCAGCACGACGTGCTCACCGGCCTGGCCAACCGCGAGCTGTTCCGCAGCAGCCTGCAGGAGGACCTCGACACCCACCGCGAGATCGGGCTGCTCATCATCGACCTCGACGGGTTCAAGGACGTCAACGACACCCTCGGCCACCCCGCCGGCGACGAGCTGCTGCTGACCGCGAGCGAGCGGCTGCGGGCGACCGCCGGCCCCGCCTCGCTGCTGGCCCGCCTCGGCGGCGACGAGTTCGCGGTCATCTGCCCGCCGGAGACGCTGGACGAGATCGCCGCCGCGCTCGTGCGGGAGCTCGCGCTGCCCTACCGCGTCGCCGGTCGCGAGCAGCGGATCAGCGCCAGCATCGGCGTGTACTCCGGCCACCCCGTCACCACCGGCGAGGCGCTGCAGAGCGCGGACATCGCCCTCTACGCGGCCAAGGAGGCCGGACGCAACCGGGCCGTGCGCTACCACCCGGCGCTGCGCGAGGCCCACGTCGCCCACACCCTCCTCGCCGACCAGCTGCGCGCCGCGGTCGAGGCCGGCACCGGCTTCGCGATGCACTACCAGCCGGTGGTCGACGTGCACACCACCCGCGTCACCGCCGTCGAGGCGCTGCTGCGCTTCACCACGCCGGAAGGGACCCCGGTCTCCCCCGCCGTGTTCGTGCCCGTCGCCGAGGAGATCGGGCTCATCGGCCGGCTGGGCGCCTGGGTGCTGGAGCAGGCGTGCACCGACGCCAAGGCCTGGCACGACGAGCACGGCATCTCGGTGACCGTGAACGTCTCCGGCCGCCAGCTGCGCAACCCCGCCTTCGCCGACGAGGTGCTGGCCGTGCTCAAGCGCACCGGCCTGCCGGGCGCCGCGCTGGTCCTCGAGATCACCGAGACGGTGCTCGTGACCGCGTCGCTGGAGGAGACCGCGGAGGTGAGCCGCCGCCTGGCCCGGCTGCGCGCGTTCGGCATCCGCATCGCCATCGACGACTTCGGCACCGGCTACTCGTCGCTGGCCTACCTGCGCACGCTGCCGCTGGACGTACTCAAGATCGATCGCGCCTTCGTGCACCGCATCGAGGAGCAGCAGGACAAGGCGCTGTTCCGCGCGGTCGTCGAGCTGGCGCGCAGCATGTACCTGTCCCCCGTCGCCGAGGGCGTCGAGACCCCGGGCCAGGCCGCGGTGCTGCGGGAGCTGGGCTGCGCGCTCGCCCAGGGCTTCCTGTTCGCCCGCCCGCTGCCGGCCCCGGCGCTCGCCGAGTTCCTCGACGCGCAGACCGCCGTGACCGTCTAGCCCTTCACGGTCAGCAGGGGCCGCAGCTCCACGACGGGCTCGGCGACGCCCGCGGTGCGCAGGCTGTCAACGACCGGGAGCACCTCCTTGTACGCCCACGGCGCCTCCTGCTTCAGGTCGCGCCGCCACGCCGCGATGATGTCCCGCCGCGTCGCCACCGCCGGGTCGCGATGGTTCAGCGGGGTCACCACGCGGAACTCGCGCAGGAAGGCGTCGAGCTCCGCGTCGCTGCCCCGGGCCGCCGCGCCGCGCGGGACGCTGCGCCCGGCGCCGTGGCAGGCGCTGCCGAGCGCGCGCTCGTTGCCCAGGCCGCGCAGCAGGTAGCTCGGCGCGCCCATCGAGCCGGGGACGATGACGGGCTCGCCCCACCCGTCGCCGGACAGCCCCGCCGGCGTCGCGCCCTTGCGATGCAGCACGGTCTCGTCGCCCGGCCACATCAGGTTGTGCGGGGCGTCGTACACGAGCCGGGCGTCGAGCTCGCCGACGGCACCGGTCAGCCCGGCGCGCATCATGAGGCTGAGGAAGTACCGGTTGCCGACGGCGAAGTTCGCGGCGTTCGCGAAGCTGGTGAGGTACCGCCGCCGGATCTGCTCCGTCGAGTCGTCCAGCAGCATCGGCCGGACCCCGTTCGCGGGCTGGGGCAGGCCGGTCGGCCACGCCTTGCGCGCCAGGTCCCGCCCCGTCGCCCCGGCCTGGTGGCCAAGGGAGAGCGAGCCGCTGTGCACCATCGTGACCACCCGGCCGGGCGCGAGGCCCCACGCGTAGGCGGTCGGGCCGTCGTGGACCGCGGCGACGTACTGCAGCTCCGCGAAGTGATTGCCGCCCCCGACCCCGCCGATGATGGAGTCGTAGCTGGTCCCGCCGCCGCTTCGCACCCAGTCCGCGAACTCCTCGGCGTGCGGCGCCGGAAAGCCGCTCGCGTGCAGCCGGTCGCCGTCGCGGACGGTGTGGCGCACCGGGGTGTCGAGCTCGCCGTGCGCGAGCAGCCCCGGCAGCCCGGCCGTGAGCAGCCCCGCGCGCTGGTCCGGGGTGAGCCCGATGCGGCGGCCGCCCTCGAAGAACAGGTGCCGCAGCCGGCGCTCGAGCTCGTCCAGCCGGGGCCGGACCTCCTCGACGCCCAGTGAGGTGGCCTCGACCCGCATGCCGCAGTTGATGTCGTTGCCGACGGCCTGCGGCACCAGGGCGCCGCGGGTCTGCAGCACCGTGCCGATCGGGATGCCGGCGCCCTTGTGGAAGTCGGGCGTGCAGACCACCCGCTCGATGCGAGCCTCCGGCGACAGCGCCTCGAGGGTGCGCTGGGTCTCCAGGACGGTGAGGAGCTCGTCCAGCGCGGCGGGCTCGATCGGCACGTCCGGGGCGGCGCAGATCTCGACCGGGACGTCATAGGGGTTGGGCAGCGTGGTCCAGGCCTCGTCGAGCCGGACGAGTCGGGGGTCGGTCCGCTTCAGCATCGTGCCGTCGATGGTAGGGCGCCGGGCTCAGGTGCGACCCTCATTTTCCTGGGCGCTCTGCAGCGTGGAGGAGTGCGGGACCCAGTCGGCCAGCCGCACCACGTAGCCGAGCCCCCGCAGCCGCGCCACCACCGCCGGATCGTCGTCGACCACGACCGAGACCGCCGACTCCCGCTTCATCCGCCCGAGCTGGCGGGCCTTGTAGTCGCGGGCCGGGCGGCGGTCGTTGGCCGGGCGCATGAACAGCAGCTCGGCCGGCAGGTCGGCGGCGCGCAGCCAGGCCGTGGTGAGGTCGCGCAGGTATTCGGGCCGCCCGGTGAGCCACACGAGCACGTGCGACTCGGCGTAGGAGCGGGCCAGCTCCACGCCCTCGGCGAGCACCGGATCGCGATCCGCCGCGGCGAAGAAGCGCTCCCAGTCCTTCGGGCGGCGGTCCAGGTATTTCAGCCGGTGCCGCACATCGGCGACCACCCCATCGATGTCGAACACCGCCAGCGAGTCGTCCATGCCCACAGTCTCTCCCGCAACCCCGCGGCAACGAGCGGCGACCTGCCCGTGCACCCCTGGCTGCCGAATCTGGAACGGCACTGCTTCGGCGTCATCTGATTGGAGATCCGGCATCATGCGAGCGTTCCTCCGTACGTCCCTGATCGCGGCCGCCGCGACCGCCGGGCTGCTCGGGGCCGGCACGCCCGCGCTGGCCGCGCCCGAGGGCACGATCCTCGGCGCGAACGAGGCCGGCTCGATTCGGGACCGGTACATCGTGGTCTTCAAGGACTCCGTGGCCGCCGACGGCACCGCGGCCGCCGCGAACCGCCTCGCCGACCAGTTCGGCGGCCGGGTGCGCCGCTCGTTCAGCAAGACGCTCAAGGGCTTCTCGGCGGAGCTGTCGGAGAAGGCGGCGAAGCGGCTGGCGGCCAACCCGCTCGTCGACTACGTGCAGCAGGACAAGACGGTGAGCATCGAGGGCAGCCAGTCGGGCGCCCCGTGGGGCCTCGACCGCATCGACCAGCAGTACCGGCCGCTGGACGGCACGTACACGTACGCGAACACCGCTTCCGAGGTGACCGCGTACATCCTCGACACCGGCGTGCGCCTGTCCCACGTGGAGTTCGCCGGCCGCGCCCACTCCGGCTACGACTTCGTCGACAACGACACGGACGCGAGCGACTGCCAGGGCCACGGCACCCACGTCGCCGGCACCGTCGGCGGCACCACGTACGGCGTGGCCAAGGACGTCAAGATCGTCGCCGTCCGCGTCCTCGGCTGCGACGGCTCCGGCAGCTACTCCGGCATCATCGCGGGCATCGACTGGATCACCGCCAACGCCCAGAAGCCGGCCGTGGTGAACATGAGCCTCGGCGGCGACGCGGACGGCTCGGTCGACCAGGCCGTGCGCAACTCGATCGCGGCGGGCATCACCTACGCGGTCGCGGCCGGCAACGCGAACACCGACGCCTGCACGATGTCCCCGGCCCGCACCGCCGAGGCCATCACGGTCGGCGCGACCGACCAGACCGACACCCGCGCGTCGTTCTCGAACTACGGCTCCTGCCTGGACATCTTCGCCCCGGGCGTGTCCATCACCAGCTCGAGCAACGCCTCCGACTCCGGCGCCGCGGTCATGAGCGGCACCTCGATGGCCACGCCCCACGTGGCCGGCGCGGCCGCGCTCTACCTCTCGGCCAACCCGGCGGCGACCCCGTCCCAGGTGCGCGACGCCCTCGTGGCCGACGCGACGAACGGCATCGTGACGAACGCGGGCTCCGGCTCCCCGAACCGCCTGCTCGACACCGCCGCCATCACGAACGTCGCCTCCCAGCCCGAGAGCGCCCCGGTCACCCCGGCCCCGGTCACCTCGACGCCGGTCACGACGACTCCGGTGACCACCGCCCCGGCCCAGCCGTGCAACGTCGCCTCCAACGGCACCGACGTCGTGCTGCGCGACCGCGGCACCGCGCTCTCGGTCGTGGCCGTCGCCAACTGCGGCGGCAAGGCCTCGAAGGCCTCGAAGGTCGAGATCCACGTGGCGTACCCGAAGCGCGGCGACCTGACCGTCGAGCTGATCGCGCCCAACGGCTCGGTGAAGAAGCTCAAGAGCGCGAACAAGCGCGACAAGGCCGTCGGGCTCAACGCCGTCTACACGGTGAACCTCAGCAAGTACAACCGCAACGGCATCTGGAAGGTGCGCGTCCGGGACACCGCGAAGGGCGGCGCCGGGACGCTCGACAGCTGGACGCTGAGGGTCTGACGGCCAGAGCTCTAGGAGCTCACCCGCTGCTCGACGGTCTGCACCAGGCGCTCCGCCACCGTCGTCAGGGGCAGGCCGAGCCGGCCCGCGGTGCCGCGCAGCACGTCGAGCGCGGCCTCGGCCGAGCAGGCGCGCTGGACCATCATGATCCCCACGGCGCGGTTGACCGTCTCGCCGTCGGTGAGCGCCTCCGTGAGCGCCGAGGTGAGCTGGGCCTGCAGGTCGGCGCGGCGGCCACGGTCGAGCACGGCCGACAGCAGCAGGCCGGCGTGCTCGGCCACGAGCATCGCGGTGAGCCCGATGTCGGCGGTGAACCGGCCGGGCTCGGAGGCGTAGACGGTCAGCGCCCCGATCGCGTGCGAGTCGATGTCGACCGGCACCGCGAGGACCGCCTTCACCCCCGCCTCGAGGGCCCGCGGGCGCCACTGCGGCCAGCGCTCCTCGGCGGCCAGGTCGTCGCTGAGCGTGATGTCCCGAGAGCGGATCGCCTCCATCGAGGGACCACTGCCGCTGTCGTACTGACTGTCGAGCAACGCCTCCGGCAGCCCCGACGAGGCCGCCGCGGTGGACGGCCCGCCCGAGCGAACCAGCGTGACCGCGCACCAGGCCGCCCCGTCCACCAGATCGGCGGCGGTCTCCACGAGGTCCTCCAGCGCCTCTTCGAGATCGTCGCTGGCGATGAGCCGGGCGGTCAACTGGCGCAGCACGGCGGCGAACTCCACGGTGTGGAGGTCTGTCACGGCTCCCCCTTCGTCGAACCGGGGGGCGTACTACCCGTGCCGCGATCTTCTCAACCCTTTCGCCTCCCGTATCAGCCGTCTCACGTGTGTCGGCCGTCACACGTGCGCCGCGCGGCGGGAGGCTCAGCCGTCCAGAAGAGCGCGGCGCAGGCCGTCCAGGGTGCGGCTCAGCAGGCGCGACACGTGCATCTGGGAGATTCCCAGGTCGGCCGCGATCTGGGCCTGGGTGCGGTTGCCGTAGAAACGCAGCGACAAAATCCGTCGCTCGCGCTCCGGCAGGCGGGCGATGAGTGGCTTCACGGCCTGGCGGAACTCGACGCCGTCGATGTCCCGGTCGTCGTCTCCCAGCACGTCGGCCAGGGTGCCCGCGTCGTCGTCGCCGCCCAGCGGGGCGAAGAGCGAGACCGGACGGTACGCCGACGAGGCCACCAGCGCCTCGAGCACCTGGTCCTCGTCGATCCCGAGGTGCTCGGCGACGTCCTTGGGCGTCGGCGAGCGGCCGAGGCGCTGTCCGAGCGAGTCGCGCACGCGGTTGATCTCGATGCGCAGCTCCTGCAGGCGACGGGGAACGTGGACGCCCCAGCCTTTGTCTCGGAAGTACCGTTTCAGCTCACCCACGATCGTCGGCGTCGCGTAGCCGCCGAAGTCGGTGCCGTAGTCCGGGTCGAAGCCCTCGATCGCCTTCATCAGCCCGAGCGCCGCCACCTGGCTCAGGTCGGCCGGCGACTCCCCCATGCCGTGGAAGCGCCGGGCCAGCCGGTCGGCCAGCGGCAGGCTGTGCGCGACCGCCCGGTCCCGCAGCGCGCCGCGCCGCGGGTCGGACCGGTCCAGCGCCGCGGCCTGGCGCAGCAGCTCGTTGACGGTGGTCCACTGGCTCGGTGGCTCGGCGTCGTCGGACTTTTCCGCCTCGGGGACCGGCGGCGCACCCGGCGGCGGGTCGTCGTACGCGCGCAGCTGCTTCGCCGCCCCGATGATCTCGAGGACGTCCAGCACCAGGTCCGTCGCGCCCGGGGCGCGCAGCGCGCCACCTCGCTCCTGGGCGTCGGTCTGCGCCCGCAGCAGCGTGTCCGCCGCGGCGCAGTCGAGCAGCCGCAGCCGCGACAGGTCCACGGTGAGGCTGCGCTGGCCCTCGTCGAGGCGCCGCGCGAGCGCGACCCTCAGGCCGACGCTCGCCGAATAGTCGAGGACCCCGGACGGACGCAGAATCTCGTCCTCGCCATTCCGCCAGGTGTCCAGTTCGAGTACCGAATCCGTAGGCATTGTCTCCATGGCGGAGACTCCCCCTGCTCTTTAGGCGGATTTGCTTTCCGGATCACTGTAGACACCATTTCCGGCGCAAATTCAGCGTCGCCGGATGAGTTCGCGGGTGAGCTTTTCAATTGGCGACGGTCGCCCAAACCACCTTTCCGCCGGGCACGGGAATGCAGCCCCAGCACCGCGTGAGAGCGCTGATGACGAGCAGCCCCCGCCCATCCTCGCGCAGCATTTCACCCGTCGGCCATACGCTCTCCCGCACGGGCGAAGGCCGATCCCCGCCCGCCCACGAATGCGCAACCCCCGCGGCGGAGGAATGCGCAACCCGGCCCGCATCCCCGTCGGCGTGCGATTGCACATCGGCGCCGTCGTGCGCGTGCATGTCCTCGTGCGCGTGCATGTCCTCGTGCGCGGGCGGACGGCCGCCGAGGCGGGGCAGGTCGCAGTTGTGGTCGCGCACCGAGATGTGCAGGCGGCCACGATCGCGCGCGGCGACGACCTCCATGTCGGTGCGGGCGTGGCGCAGGACGTTGCTGACCAGTTCGGTCACCACCAGCTCGGCGACGTCGCGCACCCGCTCGAAGCCCCAGCGCACGCACGCCCGGCCCACCATGTGGCGGGCGGCCCCGGTGGCGTCCGGCAGCGGCGGGAGCGCGACCCGCACGCGGGTGCCGACCGGATCGTCCGACTCCGCGCCCTTGCCGGCCGCGCGGGCCGTCCGGCCGACGGCGGCCGCGAGCGGGGCGGCGGCGTAGACGGGGTGGCCGCCGATGCGACCGGGAGCGGCGCCCGGACGCCTGGCGGGATCCGGCCCGGGGCCGGCGTCGCGCACCGGTGGCGCCAGGAGCGCGTGGGCGGCCAGGGCGGCGTCGGCGGTCGGGTACATCGGCATGCGCCTCGCCACGGCCATGCGATCCAGGGCCGAGGCCAGCGGCGGACTCGCCGCGGCCAGGGTCAGGGCGCTGCCCGGCCAGGCGGCGGCGTGCTGGGCGAGGGCCGGCAGCACGGTCAGCGCCACGTCGTCGTCGTGGCGCAGGTCGGCCACGTCGAGCACGATCACGGACGGCTCGGTGGCCAGGCAGGCGAGCACCGTCGAGCGCAGAGCCGGGGAGCTGTCCACGCCCAGCACGCCGCCGAGGCGTACCACCGTGGCGTCACCCCTGCGCTCCACGCGAGCTCGCAGGTCTTCCGCCCTCATGGGGTGATGCTCTACCCACCCCAGGCGTTATAAACACCGCGATCCCGGTGCCGCTTCGTTCTCGGCACCGGGATCGCGCAGGGCGTTGCTACACCGTCGTGGGAATCCGGCTCTCGCTCCACATCTGGGTGCACATCTGCAGGACGTGGGAGTCCGTCAGCGGGGCGAAATCGTGGTAGTACAGGCCCAGCGCGTGGAACTCGCGTGGGCTGTGGATGTCGATGACCGCGTCGACGTCGGCGGCGAGCAGGTCGACCGACTCGGCCGCGCAGACGGGCGCGGCGAAGATCAGGTGGTCGGGCTTGCCGACCTTGAGCGCGCGCACGGCGGCCCGGGCCGTCACGCCCGTCGCGAGCCCGTCGTCGACGACCACGACCACGCGGCCGGTGACGTCGGGCGCGGGACGGGAGCCCCGGTAGCGCTCCTGCCGCCGCCGCAGCTCCACGCGCTCGCGCTGGACGGCCGGCGAGAGGTCGCTGACGCTGAGGCCGACCGCGGCCACGGCACTGAGATCGAAGACGGCGGGCCCGTTCTCGGCGATCGCCCCGACCCCGTGATCGGACTGCCAGGGCAGGCCGATCTTGCGGGAGATCACGAGGTCGAACTCGGCGCCGATGGCGTCGGCCACGGCCACGGCCACGGGTACGCCGCCCTTGGGCAGGGCCAGCACCAGCGGCTGCTTCGCCGTCGTGGTCGCCCGTCCGCGCAGGTGCTCCGCGACGGCGTCTCCGAGCATGTGTCCGGCGGCCGTACGGTCCGCGAACCGCTCGTGCTCAGGCGGCCACATGGCCGTCCCCTTCCCTCAGCCAGGCTTCGCATGCGATCCGCACATCGATCCGCATCAAGCGGACACCCCCTTCGGTCGGCGCGGTGTTCCGGTGCCCCATAGCGCCCCGTCCCTGTCGCCGCTCTGCCGCGGCGCCGCGCCCGGTGGGAAGCCTACCCCCGCATGACCTGCGAAAACTCGGCTTTCGCTCACTCGCAACGGATGATGGGTCACGCGCTGCACATGCCCATCAGAGCCCCCTAATCATCACAGCACGCGCATATACGAAATGTCGGATATGTCGTGGCGCGGAGCGCCCGACATATCCGGGAAGAGGGCCTGGTGCGGTCTTGGCACCGCGGAGGCCGGGATGTCTGGCGGGAGCAACGGTCCGCCGCTGACGCGGACCCGAGCCCGGATGCCCTTGATCTTGCTTCTAGTTCGACAGGCAGCTGATCGTGGCGAGGAGGCTGTTGAGGGACCGGCCCTTGGTCAGCCTCGTGTCCGCCAGGGACAGCCCGTGCACGGACGTGGCGTGCGGGGCGTTCGCGCTGTAGAAGACCACCGGCAGGTCCGCCGTCGCGGCGTGTCTGCGCAGCAGGTCCAGCAGTTCGTCGCCGTCCACCTTCGGCAGGTGCAGGTCCAGCACGGCCACGTCGAAGTGGGGCTGAGCCTCGGCCACGTCCAAGGCCTCCTGCGGGCTCGCCGCGGAGATCACGTGATGGCCGCCGATCTGCAGGCGGATGGCGGTGGTCTCACGGATCTCCGCGTCGTCGTCGATGAGCAGGACTCGCGCCATGACCGAATGGTTCCCTTCCCGGAGGATCACAATCTCCCCAGCGAGAACATCGGTCGGCGGCGCGCGAAACTAAGCCTGCGGGCGCCGCCGACGCCTGACGATCAGGAGCACCACGATCGCGACGATCACGACCACGGCGCAGCAGCAGCCGCCGATCAGGCCGCCGCCGCCATAGCTGCGGCGGCGGCGGTCGAGCTCCAGCCCGGTGTCGACAGCGTCCAGGGCGGCCGGACTGAGGTAGCTGTAGAACAGCGCGATCAGAGCGTTCATGACTTCGACGGTAGCCGCCGTTGTCACGCCCGCAGCCAGGCCGTGGTGTCGGGCGGCAGGCTGCCGTCCGCGGCCAGGTCCCCGCTGGCGAGAAGCACCTCTCCGGGTGGGAGCGGGGCGGGGGCCGAGCCGAAGTTCGTGATCACCCGGACCGCGCCGTTGACGAAGTCGAGGGCGCCCTCCGCCTCGTTCCAGGCGACGGTACCGCGCCCGAGCCCGTGGGTCCGGCGCAGGCGCAGGGCCTCGGTGTACAGCGACAGCGTCGACCCGGGCACCCCGCGCTCACGGTCGGCGGCGAAGCGGGCCCAGTCCGACGGCTGCGGCAGCCAGGACTCGCCGCTCGGGCCGAAGCCGTACGCCGGCGCGTCCGCCACCCACGGGATCGGCACCCGGCAGCCGTCGCGGCCGCGGACCTCGTGCCGGGAGCGGAACCAGGTCGGGTCCTGCCGCACCTCGTCCGGCAGGGTGGTGTGCTCCGGGAGGCCGAGCTCCTCACCCTGGTACACGTACGCCGAGCCCGGCAGCGAGAGCATGAGCATGGTGGCGGCCCGGGCGCGGCGCAGGCCGAGGGCCTCGTCGGGCTGGAGGTCGCCGATGCCGATGCCGCCCTGGGTCGAGTGCCCGGGCTCGAAGCCGAGCCGGCTCGCGTGGCGCACCACGTCGTGGTTGGACAGCACCCAGGTGCAGATCGCGCCGACCGGCTCGACGCCGGCCAGGCTGGACTCGATCGCCTCGCGCTGGTTCGCGGCCGTCCACGGGGCCATCAGGTAGTTGAAGTTGAACGCCTGGTGCATCTCGTCGGGGCGGACGTAACGTGCGAGCCGCTCCGCCGGCGCGACCCAGGCCTCGCCGACCATGATGCGGTCGCCGGGGTAGCTGTCGAGGATGCGCCGCCAAGCGCGGTACACCTCGTGCACCCCGTCCTGGTCCCACATCGGCGGCGTGCGGTGCTCGGCCCCGGGCGAGGTGATCGGCACCTGGGCCTCGGTCCAGTCGGGCAGGCCGCTCTCCTTGACCAGGCCGTGCGCCACGTCCACGCGGAAGCCGTCGACGCCGCGGTCGAGCCAGAAGCGCAGCACGTCCTCGAACATGCCCCGCACCTCGGGCAGGTCCCAGTTCAGGTCGGGCTGGCTCGTGTCGAACAGGTGCAGGTACCACTCGCCGTCGGGCACCCGCGTCCAGGCCGGGCCGCCGAAGACGCTCTGCCAGCCGTTGGGCGGCAACTCGCCGTCGACGCCCTGGCCCTTGCGGAAGTGGTACCGGTCGCGGGCGGGGCTGCCCGGGCTCGCGGCCAGCGCCTCGTGGAACCACACGTGGTCGCTGGAGGTGTGGTTGGGCACCAGGTCGACGATGACGCGCAGGCCGCGCTCCTTGGCGGCGGCCATGAGCGCGTCGAAGTCGGCGAGGGTGCCGAAGCGCGGGTCGACGTCGCGGTAGTCCGCGACGTCGTAGCCCGCGTCGTGCTGCGGAGACGGGTAGAACGGCGACATCCAGAGGGCGTCGACGCCCAGCTCGACCAGGTGGTCGAGGCGCGACGTGATGCCGCGCAGGTCACCCATCCCGTCGCCGTCCGCGTCGGCGAACGAGCGCGGGTAGACCTGATAGATCACGGCATCACGCCACCAGAGCAGCGAACTCACCCCTTGACTCCACCGGCCAGCAGGCCGCGTACGAAATAGCGTTGCAGCGACAGGAACACGATCAGCGGGATGATCATCGACACGAACGCGCCGGAGGTCAGCCGCTGCCAGTCGTTGCCCCGGGTGCCGGCCAGCTCGGCGAGCCGGGCGGTCAGCGGGCGGTTGCCCTGACCCGAGGTGAACACCAGTGCCACCAGCAGATCATTCCAGATCCACAGGAACTGGAAGATCGTGAGGGAGGCCAGAGCCGGCGTGACCAGCGGAAGCACGATGCGCCGGAACGTCATCGCCGGGCCGGCGCCGTCCACCCGAGCGGCCTCGAAGAGGTCCTTGGGCAGCTCGGACATGAAGTTGTGCAGCAGGAACACGCCCAGCGGCAGACCGAAGCAGGTGTGGGCGAACCACACGGCAAAGAAGCCGCCGCCCCAATCGGTGTACCCCTTGACCAGCTGGAGCATCGGAATGAGCGCCATCTGCAGCGGGACGATCTGCAGCGCGAACACACCGATGAAGATCCAGTCGCGGCCGCGGAAGTTCAGCCACGACAGCGCGTAGGCCGCCATCGCCGCCATCGTGACCGAGAACAGCACCGCCGGCACGGTGATGACCAGCGAGTTGACGAAGTAGCTGGCCAGCCGGCCCGAGGAGGCCGAGGTGCCGAAGACGACCTCGTTGTAGTTGTCCAGGGTCATGCTGGGGTGACTGAAGAACGTCCACCAGCCCGTGGTCTTGATGTCGTTCTCGGGCCGCAGCGACGAGACGAACAGGCCGAAGGTCGGGATCGTCCAGAGCAGCGCGATGATGATCGACACGACGCTGGCGGCCCGGGACGTGAGCTTGCGGCGCACCCGGCTGGCCATCGACTCGCCCTCGGGGCGGTAGAGCGGGCTGGCCTCGGGGACGTCAGCAGCTTCGGTGCTGACGGCGTCAGTGCTGCTCATCGGATCTCCGTTCGGTGCCGCAGTTGCCGGGCCTGGTAGATGACGATCGGCACGACCAGCAGGAACAGCAGGACCGCGAGGGCCGAGCCCTTGCCGTCGTCGTAGGAGCGGAAGGCCTGGTTGTACATCTCCACGGCGAGCACGCTGCTCTTGAACTGGCCACCGGTCATGGTCCGGACGATGTCGAAGACCTTCAGGGTGGCGATCGTGATGGTCACGACCACGACGACGACGGCGGGGCGGATGCTGGGCATGGTCACGCGCCAGAACATCTGCCACGGGTTGGCCCCGTCGAGCCGGGCCGCCTCGACGATCTCGGCCGGGATGGCCTTGATCGCGGCGGAGAGGATGACCATCGCGAACCCGGCCTGGATCCAGATCAGGATCACGATCATGTAGAAGGTGTTGCCCGGCTCGTTGCTCAGGAACTGCTGGGGCTCGCCGCCGAACCAGACCAGGATCTGGTTGAGCAGGCCGATCTGCTCCACGCCCGGGTCGCGGTATGCGTAGATGAACTTCCAGATGATCGACGCGCCGACGAGCGAGATGGCCATCGGCATGAAGATCAGGGACTTGGCGATGCCCTCGCCGCGGGCCTTGTCCACCAGGACGGCGTAGAGCAGGCCGAACCCTGTGGCGAAGAGCGGGACGCACACCACCCACAGCACCGTGTTGCGCAGCATGGTGAGCGTGTCGTCGTTGGTGAAGATCCACGTGTAGTTGTCGAAGCCGATGAAGGCGTCGCCGCCCGCGTCGTAGAACGAGAGGTACACGGTGCG
This sequence comes from Dactylosporangium sp. NPDC000244, assembly GCF_040300725.1. Classification (NCBI taxonomy): domain Bacteria; kingdom Bacillati; phylum Actinomycetota; class Actinomycetes; order Micromonosporales; family Micromonosporaceae; genus Dactylosporangium; species Dactylosporangium sp. NPDC000244. The sequence continues at coordinate 99,549 of NZ_JBEPEH010000031.1, read as the reverse complement.
AACCAGCGGGTACACCAGGCCGATGCCGAGCAGGACCAGCGCCGGGCCCAGGAAGCCGGCCATCTGGAGCCGTTCCTTGCCCCTCCCCCACCGGGGCAGGATGTCGAGCACGAACAGCAGCGCGCCGACGACCACGATGAACCCGGCCATGAACATGAGCGCCGGCCAGATCTTGGCGACGTCCTCGGAGAAGTCGTAATCCATGGGGTGTCCTCCGACCAGCCGGGTCCGGCGCCGATGGTGCCTGGCGCCGGACCCGGACCTCAGTTCAGGTTATTTCGGCCAGGTGCTTTCGATGTAGTCCAGCGTCTGCTTGGTGTCCTTGGTGCCGTTGATCCAGTCGGTCATGCCGGTCCAGAAGGACTTCGAGCCGACCTGCGCGGGCATCTGGTCCGAGCCGTCGAACCGCGCCACGGTGGCGGGGTCCTGCAGGATCTGCACCGAGAGCTTGTCGATCGTGCCGGTCACGGCGCTCACGTCGAGGCTCTTGTTGGCGGAGATCCAGTCGCCGAGCTTGGCCTTGCTGTTGGCCCACTCACCCGAGGCGAGGTAGGTCTGCACCTTGACGACCTCGTCGCGGTCCGAGAACGCCGAGACGAACTCGCCGCCGACCAGGACCGGCTTGCCCTTGGACGGGTCCACCGGCGGGAAGTAGAAGGCGTAGACGTCGCCGTCCGGGCCCACGTTGGTGCCCTTCGGCCACTGGTTGGAGTAGAAGTTGGCCTGGCGGTGCATGCCGCACTTCTTGTCCTTGACCGGCAGGCCACCCTCCTGGAACGAGGTGGTCACGATCGTCTTGGGGTTGCCGACGTACTTCGGGTTCTTGAGGATCGTCGCGGCACGCTCGGCGGCCGAGAAGATCTTCGGGTCGTTGAACGGGATCTTGTGGTTGACCCACTGGTCGTAGACGTCCGGACCCTGGTCGCGCAGGACGATGTCCTCGATCCAGTCCGTGGCCGGCCAGCCGGTCGCGTCACCGGACTCGATGCCGGCGCACCACGCCTGGATGCCGCTCGCCGCGATCTTGTCGGACAGGGCGATCATCTCGTCCCACGTCTTCGGGACCTCGTAGCCCTTCTCCTTGAACAGGCCGGGCGAATACCACACCAGGGACTTCACGTTGGCGCCCAGCGGCACGCCGTAGACCTTGCCGTCGACGGTCGCGTAGTTGGCCCAGTCCTTCGACCAGTTCTTGTCGAGGTTGGCCTGCACCGACGCGGGGAGCTGCTTGAGCTGGCCACTCTTGGCGAACGTGGCGAGCAGGCCCGGCTGCGGGAAGACCGCGATGTCCGGCGGCTGGCCACCGTCGGCGCGGACCTTGATCTGGGTCTCGAACTCGCCGGAGCCCTCGTAGTCGATCTTGATATTGGTGCAGTCCTCGAACTGCTTCCACGACTGCTCGAGCTTCTCGGCCTCGGTGTCGCGGATCGTCGCGTAGATCGAAACGTGCTTCGTCTTGTCGACTCGGTACTGGGAGTACGGCTGGCACTCGGGCTTGTCGGCGTTGCTGGAGCCGGAGTCGCTGGAACTGCCGCAGGCGGATGCGGCAAGGGCCAACGCGGCCACACCGGCGAGCGTGATCGCCCGACGCCGCCTCGAGAGGACGGCCATGGTTAGCCTCCTTTGGCTATACCTGGTCCTTGGGCGAACAACACCTTCGCCCGCGTACCCGGTGTGCTGGGGTGTGCCTTGTGTTCCTCGGATGTAAGCGTTTGCAAGGTCTGTTTGTCGAGCCCTACGCGCGAGTTCATCGATAACGAGTTAGCAACACGGCGGACATATTGCCGTGGGACCTCGCGTTGCCTAGCCTTCCGCGTGTGGCTGACGTTCCACCGCCCGTCAGCATGGAAGACGTGGCCCGGCTCGCGGGGGTCTCGACCGCGACGGTGTCGCGCACCCTCCGCGGGCTGCCCAACGTCTCCGACGAGACGCGCGACCGCGTGCTGCAGGCCGCGGCGTCGCTGTCGTATGTCGTCTCACCGATCGCCTCACGCCTGGCGAGCGGCCGGACCCACACCGTGGGCGTGATCGTGCCGTACGCGTCGCGCTGGTTCTTCGGCCAGATCGTCGCCGGCGCCGAGTCCGTCCTGCGCGAGCACTCGCTCGACCTGCTGCTGTACAACATCGGCGACATCCCGTCCCGGCAACGCTTCTTCGGCGCCCTCCCACTCCGCCGCCGGGTCGACGCCGTGCTCACCGTCGCGATGCAGTTCACCGACGCGGAGATCGCCGACCTGCTGTCCCTGGGCGTGCCCATCGTCGCCGTAGGCCACGACGTGCCCGGCGCCGGCTGCGTGCGCATCGACGACGTGGCGGCGGCGGCGTCGGCGGTGCAGCACCTGCTCGCCCTGGGCCACCGGCGCATCGGCATGATCTCCACGTACAACGACCAGAGCATGTTCCTGCCCGTAGCCCACGCACGGCGGCGCGCGTACGCCGAAACCCTTGCCGGCGCCGGAATCCCGATCGACGAGAGCCTCGTGATGTCGGTACCGCACGGCATGGACGGCGGCGAACAGGCCATGCGTCGCCTGCTCACCCTCCCGGACCCGCCGACCGCGGTCTTCGCCGAGTCCGACGAGCTCGCCTTCGGAGCGCTGAGCGCACTGCGCCGCACCGGACGTCACGTATCGGTCATCGGCTTCGACGACCACGAGCTGAGCGCACTGCTCGACCTGACGACCGTCCGCCAGCGCGTCTTCGAGCAGGGCGTCCTGGCCGCGGGCATGCTCCGCCGAGCCATGACCGCCGGCGACTGGACCCCCGAGGAGCTCCTCATGCCGACCACCCTCGTGCTGCGCGCGTCGACGTGGCCGGTCGCGGTTAGGACGGCGGGCGCGGGGTAGCTCGCCGTCGCCAGTTGTTCCGAAGCACGCACGGTACCCACGGGGGTGTGCCATGACAGCCGAGATGCCCAATTCGCGCGTGACCTGGGACCAGCCGGACGACGAGCTGGACGAGCTCGCCGCGCCGGACTCGGACCTGCTCGCCGAAGACCCGGCCCAGACCGCCGAGACGGACTTCTTCTGGGAGGACGACGAGGAGTAACCCAGGCCACGCCCTGGACGGGGGTATCTCGTTTTTGCACGCCTGAGCGTGCGTGCTAGGGTTACCTCCGTTCGGCCAGCGCCGCTAGCTCAACTGGCAGAGCAGCAGACTCTTAATCTGCGGGTTGTAGGTTCAAGTCCTACGCGGCGTACGAGTTCGAATCGGCGGCCCCTGCTTCGCGGCGGGGGCCGCTTGCCGTTGTCGAACTCGTGTTGTCGCGCTCGCTTCGCTCGCTCCCCAGTGGGGGAGCTTCGCTCCACCCACACCCCCTCAAAAGCGATCGCGGCTCCTATTCGCAGCCGCATAGCGCGCAATAATCCCTCAAACTTCGAGCACCGAGTGACACTTTCTCGAAAGTCGAACTTGCTCGTCTTTGCTCGTTTTCGCCCGTCAAAGCGTTCTCCGTCTCGGAGTAGCCAGACTGCCGCGACCAAGCCGCCTTCGTTTCGTCTGCAAAATGGGCACCGAGTCCGCAAACCCGAACCGCCGCGCCGGGCCTCGCACGTTCAGGTGGAATCGGAGTAGGCCAGATGAGTTCCGCAGGTACGCCAACACTGGAAGCATTCATGCCTCGCCGGTCACCGGGCGAGATCAGAGCAGGTCTGACACGGCGGCCACGATGGCGGATGCTCCCCGCACCAAGCAAAGCGTTTATCCCACGGCTGTCGGCGTAGCGGGATGACACACCTACGGGGTCCGGTCTTCGGACTGCTGGCCTTCGCGTTTTATGGACTGATATGCGGCATTGGGGCAGTGTCGATGTCGCAGGTGCGCCGCTGGTCGGCCGACCACATGGTGGCCGACGCCTCGTTCATCGTGCCGGGCATGTTCTTTGTCCTGCTGCTCATACCGGCGCTGCCGTGGTGGGCGGCTGCGCTGATTGCGCTGGCGGTCGGTGTCGTGGTCGTACCGTTCATGGTGCGCCGACGACGGGCCTGTCTAGCAGGGACTGCCTCGCAGACTGACGGCTGAGAGGCTTTGCTCGCCACTAAGGTGATGGACACCGACACCCCACCCCGACAAGCACCCCTGGAGGACCCCGGCTACGCGCCGGCGGCTCCTATTCGCAGCCAATCGCGCGCAAATAATCCCTCCTCCTTCCGAGCGCCGAATCACACTTTCGCGGAATCCGAACTCGCTCGTCTTTCCGGCAACGCGTTCGCAGCCTCGGAGTAGTCAGCCTGCCGCGACTAAATCGCCGCCGTTTCGTGTGCAAATTGGCACCGATCTCCCGGCTCCAATCGTTGTCCCGGCCTCTGGCAGACTCTGCGAAATGCGAGTCGCGCGCTGGTCGTGGATCGTCGGGATCGCGGCCGTGGACGGCCTCGTTGTGGCGGCGGTGCTCCTCGTCGTGCAGCCGCTGCCGCGGTCGAAGGGGACGGGCTGCTTCGACCGTGCCGCCTTCGATCAGGTGGTGGCGAGGCTTCCGCCACCACCGACCAACCAGGACGCATTCGATCGGGTCGACGCACCCGACAAGATCGGCTCATGTCGTATCAACGAGTCGGTCGGGGTGCAAGACGGCTACATCTTCTACAGCGACAGCATGGGCTTCGATGATTCGGGCTGGGGCTACTTCCCCACCGGTCCGAACGACGACCTTGGTAACGGCTCCTGGGAGTCGCCGCAGTTCAAACAGATCGACGGACCCTGGTACACCTGGACGGCAAGTTGGTAGGCAGGTCACGTTGTCTGGTCCCACCTGATGCTTGACGTTTCCGTCCCAGGTGTTGCTTGACGGAATGCCTGGGAATTGTGGTCGACCTTGCAGGGTCGGTTCACCTTAGCCGTCAGCTGCCGTTGTCCAGGACGGCGAGGAGGCGGTCGAGGACGGTGCTGCGGTCGGGGTGGTCGTGGCGGTAGGTTTCCGCGGTCTGGTGTCGTTGATCGGGAACTTCGAGCGCGGCGAGGACTGCGGCGGTCTCGCGGATGCCGCGGTGGCGGATCTCGCCGGTGAGCCAGTCGTCCAGTGACCGTCCGCGGGCTTGGTGCGCGGCGACGGCTCGTCGTGCGTCGGCGAGGGCGGTGACGATCGTGGCGGTTGACGCTGGGGACGGCAGGCCGACGTTGAGGAAATCGAGCAGGGCGTGCCGACGATCCTCCTCAGGGCCAGCGCCGCGCTCCGCAGCAGTTGCGTCCTCCATGCGGGCCATGGTGTCACCGTGTCGCCGACGTGGTCGTCGGGCTGGTCGTGGGCAGTGTCAGATCGGCTTTGCGCGGCCGGTGGGCTTTGATGCTGCGCACCGGTGGCCGGGACGGCAAGGCCGCGCACGATGCGGAAGAATCAGCCGACTGCGAGGCCGATCAGGAGCAGCGATGATCCTTCAGGTAGGTGTCCACAACACGGTCCGCTATGTGGAGACGTGGCAGGAAATCGCGGACTTGATCGAAGAGGTGATGACCAACCTCTCCGTCGAAGACCCGACTTCACCATGGATCGCGCCCGGCGAGAACGCCATTTTCAGCTTCGTCAATGCCCGCCGGGTCAATCCTCAGGCGCCGCCGTGGCCTGACAACTACCTCTTCGTCGGCGTGAATGCCAAGACCGGCTACGGTGGCCTTAGTTGGTACTTTTCTCCCGATCGGGGCGTGCCAGCCGATGACGAGATCGGCAGCTGGGTGTGGGTGTCCAACAACCCAGAGCCTCCCGACTTCGATCCCAGAGTCGTCAGCGAACCGCATTACCCGATGTTCTACAACCCCGAAAGCACCATCCCCGTCGCGCATGTCCGTGCCGCGCTTGAGGAGTTCTGCCGGACAGGAACCGGCGACCGTCCAAGCTGCATCAGTTGGGTCAAGGGCGAAGTTGACGGACGCCGGTTCGATTTGGAACCCAACGAAGGCATCAAACGCGAACCGTGACGTGGGGCACAGGCGGGGCGCAAGACACCGTGAAAGGTCGGGGCACGAGTGGCGCGAGGCACGTGACAAGCAGTCCTTCCAGGCGCCGGGCGGTCGCCTCGTGGCCGAGCGCGGCTCGTGAAAACTCGGAGTTGAACCACCTCAAAATCCATCCGTTCTCGGGTGTCCCGAAACCTCCGCGGAGCAGGTCATCGAATGCGTCCAGGTGATGCCGACACGGCCTGCCTGGCCGGGGCAGGGCTTACTGTCCGTAGCGCTGCCGCGGAGGTTCGGGTTTGCGCACCTTGAACCGGGCGATGGGTTGGAGGCCTCGGAGCCGTCGGCCTTCCGCGACGGGGCCGACCGCCGTTCCGCGGGTGCTACTCCGAAGCGCGGCGGCGGCTCGGTCGTCGCATGCCGTTGGGGTCAGCATTCAAGGCCGTTTCCCAAGCGTCGCCGGGTCGTGCTCCGCGTGCCCGCAGGAGGGCGTAGTGCAGTAGCGCCGTGGGCGGCAAGTGATAGTCCCCCGGGTCGAGGATTTCGATCCAACCGTAGGGATCTGCTCGCGCCACTGTGAAGGTGAAGCCGTCGTCGTCGGCGAGGTCGACGTGCGCCATGCACACACCGCCATACGGCTGGAGTTCGTACGCGAAGACCAAACCCTCCTCCGCAAAGCGCGCGGCGACGGTCCTGGCCAATTCGTCAGCACGCCGGACATGCACGTCCACCTGCGCGATTCTAATCGCCAAAGCGGAGCCGGATCACGGCCCGGGCGGACTGTACTTGACGCAAGAAGCGTTGTACGTCGCAATGTCCCGCACGGCTTGGACGCCGCTTGCGTGGGTCACGTGCGCGCGGTACACAAACCCGCTTCCGTCCCTCGAAGACCAGTCCTGAAGCCATTCGACCCTGAAGGACCGGACCGGGTCCTTGCGCTCGGCCTGCTCGAACTCCGCCCGGTCGGGCCACCACTCGAGCCGGCAGATCAGGGCATATGCGCTGTCGTAGCCGTCGTGCGCCAGTGCTGTCAGATACGCCGACACCGCACGTTCGCTCCTGGCCCGATCCCCTTTGCTCAGCGCATAACCGGCCCCACAGACCAGCGCGAAGGCCCCCAGAACACTCAGGGCGACAACGACGTCACGTCGGCGGAAGGACATCATCGTCTAACAGCTCCTGTCGCCCCAGGGCGGAGGTGGCGGGAGCCTCGCCGCGCCACCGTCCGCCGGGCCGGGCTCAGAACAGGTACTTCTCCGCCACCGTCTGGTAGTCGAAGAGCTCGCCCTCCGAGAACCACAGCTCCACCTCGTACTTCGCCTCCTCCGGCTTGCCCGAGGCGTGGATCAGGTTCGCGGCCACGGTGTGCTTGGCCTCCGTGTACGCCTTCGACGTGTGGGCGAAGTCGCCGCGGATGGTGCCCGGGTTCGCCTGGTTCGGGAAGGTCACGCCCACCAGGCGGCGGACGGTCGCGACCGCCTCCACGCCCTCGAGTACGAGCGCGATGACCGGGCCCGACTGCATGAAGTTCGCGGTCACGTTGAACACCGAGGCGCCGAAGCGCTCCTCGAGGTCGAAGTAGTGCTTCCGAGCCAGGTCGGCGTCCATCTGGACCATCTTGGTGCCCACGATCTTCAGCCCAGCGTCCTCGAACCGCTGGATGATCCGCCCGGCCAGCCCACGGGCCACCGCGTCCGGCTTCAGCAGTACAAGGGTCCGTTCCAACGCCGTCATCACAAAACTCCAGTCCTTGATCTCCCGGTCGGCTCAAGCTTGCCGCACCTCGGTAGCTCACCGCGCACTGGGTTCAGGAGACAGCGGGGTTCGACGTGCGGATCTCGGCGATCAGCTCGATGCGCCGGCGCCCGGGAACGCCGAGCGCGGCCAGCGCCCGGAGGACCTCGGTCATCAGGTCGGCCGGGGTGTCCGACACCGCGAGGGCGCGCGCCGTGGCGCGCCACACCCGGTCGTCCTCCAGGTCTGTCAGGCGCTCCAGGAACGCCGGGTTCGGGATGTACCGCGCCCAGGCCGGAAACGCCGCCCACGCCGCCACCGCCGTCGCGTCGTCGGGGCTGTCGCAGGCCGCGGCGATCAGGGCCCCGTAGTCCAACCGGCGGGACTCGGGGACGTCCGCCGGGATGGCCGCCAGGATCGGCGCCACGTCCTCGCGCGCGGTCGCGGCGCGCAGGATGCGCCACAGGCCGGGCCGGTCCGGGTGCCGCCGCGCGGCCTCGACGATCGCGGCGCGCACGTCACGGTGCAGGTCCGGCTCCTGCCACCGCCGCCAGAGCACCTCGGGACCGTCCGGAAGAGCAAGATGAGCCAGCAGTCGTACTGCCTGCTGCTGCCCCGACACCGAACCGCGCACGGACGCGAGCAACGGCCCCGCCTCCGACGGCGGCAGATGGCGGGCCAGGCCCAGCGCGACCCAGTCCCGCTCCTCGCCGGGCCGGCCGGTCAGCGACGGGCGGCCGAGGTCCGGGCTCGTGGCGAGCAGGCGCAGCGCCGCGTTGCGCTGCGCCGCCGGTCGGCCGGGGTCGCGAGTGATCGAGTCGAGCCGCGCGGCGTAGGCCGCGACGTGCCGCGGCTCCCAGTCGCGCCGCCGGACCCTGACCAGCGGAAACGGGCCGGCCAGGGCCGCGTCGAGCAGGTCGGGACGGCGCGCCGCGACCGCGCGCCAGAGCCCGGGCGCGGCGAGGTTCGCGGGATCGGCGGCAAACACCGCACCCGCCCGCTCGGCTCGCGTGGAAGGATCGCGCAACCACAGCTCGATCGCGCGGTGGCGCGCCGGCTCGGGGAGCGCGCCAAGCCGGACCGGCGGGGGCAGAGCCGGGATGCGGCGCGCATCGGCGACGGACGGCGCCGAGCGGTCGCGCGGAGGCGCGGCCCGCAGCAGCCGCGCCGCCGGGTCCGGGCCGAGCCGCCGGAGCAGGCCTTCGGGCAGCCGCTGGTAGCGCAGCCAGGCGGCGCGCCCGGGCGCGGTCAGCACGTCGACCAGCCGGTCCGGGTGGGCGGCGGCGAGCGGGGCGAGCTCGTGGAGACCGAAGACGTGGCCCGCGGGGGCGTAGCGCTCCAGCAGCTCCATCGCCTCGCCGGGGTGGGTCCGGGCGGCCGCGAACACGGCGCGGTACCAGCGGTACCACCACGAGGACCGCTCGGACGCGGGCAGGTCGCGAAGCTGCCGGGCGGCCTCGGTCAGCAGCGCGGCGGGGCGGTAGCGGCCGAAGCGGGCCGGGTTCGGCAGCGCGTACGACAGCTCCGGCAGCAGCCGCGCCAGCACCGCCGGGCCGCACGCGCTGAGCAGGCGGGCCGCCTCGGCGTCGCCGTACGACTCCCGGATCGGCTCGATGAGCGCCTCCGCGCGCTCGGCGGCCTGCGCGGACACGATCCGGCGGTAGCAGCGGCGGCGCTCGTCGAAGGGGAGATCACGGTCCACCTAGCCATGGTCCGGGACCGGCACCACCGGCGGCAGCTCGTATTCGTCGCGCAGCAGGGCCTCGGGCGGGCTGTAGACGCGCAGGATCAGGTGGAACTCGCCGCGTGGGGTCGGCAGCCAGGGCGCGCCGTCGGCGGGCGGGTCGGGCTGGATGCGCACCGTGCCGCCGTCCGTCGCGATCGAGCGGAACAGGCGCGCGCCCGGCGCGGCGTACGAGGCGAGCGTGCCGACCGGCGGGCGCAGGGTGTACGCGCGGGCGCCCGTCAGCCGAGCACCGTCGCGGTCCTTGTGCGCGGCCGGGTACACGGCCTCGTAGGCGTGGTTGCCCCAGAGCCGGGTGCGGGCCGCGACCGCGCGCGCGAGGTGGGCCGCGTCGCGGTCCGGCAGCGTCCACAAGGGAGTGTCCACGGTGCCCAGGCCGAAGTGGTCGAGGTTGTAGTCGAACGCGTGCCGGTCGTTGGTCCAGCCGTTGACCGGGGCGGCGTGCTCGGTCGTCGCGGCCTCCTCGAGCGCCTCGCGGCCGCGGTCGAGCCCGGTGCGCAGGGCGAGCCGCTGCTCCCGCGGGATGGTCGGGTACGGCGAGTTCCCGTCCGCGAACAGCCCGAGCGGGGCGAACCGCCGCTGGTAGCGCCGCTCGGCCGGGGACGGCGGGAAGGCGGACAGGCCCCGGCGCAGCGCCTCGAGGAACATGAGGTCGTCCGGGACCCCGGGCTGCGGCGCGGGCAGCCCGTCGAGCGGCACCCGCGGGTACATCCGCTGCATCGTGAGCCCGTCCTGCAGCTCGTGCGCGCCCGGGCCCGCGGCGAACCGGGCGATGAGCGTCGCGATCATCGTGGGCACCCGGATCACCTCCGCCGCTGGCTCCTCGCGGCCGGCCCAGGCGGGCGGGACGAGCAGGTACTCGCGCGGCTCGTCGGGGGTCGTGCGGCTGCCGACGTACGCGAAGTTGTCCGTCCAGGCGTCGATGAACTGGACCACGTGGTATCGCCCGCCGGTCCCCGGCACCCGCAGCCACATCGGGCCGCCGGAGAGGTCGAGCTGGGCGGTGGAGTACAGCAGATCGGGGTTGGCGTTGGGTCCGGCGGGCACGGTGCGCTGGTGCTCGAACGCGTTGAAGACGGTGGCGCTGCCGACCGCCTGCAGGTCCTGGAGCAGGGGGTAGCCGTAGCCGTACGCCTCGGCGGCCAGCGTGGGCAGGTCGTCGCTCATCCGAAGCCTCCCTCGTCCGGCTTCAAGCGTCCGGTCCGCCCGGACCGGCACCGGGTGAGGTCGGGGGTGATCAGCGGCGCGGGTTGGCCCGGCGGGTCGGCGGCGCGGTCGTCGGGTCCTCGGGCCACGGGTGGCGGGGGTAGCGCCCGCGCAGTTCCGCGCGCACCTGTGGATAGCCGGTGCGCCAGAACGAGGTGAGATCGCGGGTGACCGCCACCGGCCGCCCCGCGGGCGACAGCAGGTGCAGCAGCACCGGCTGCCCCGCGAACGAGGGCGTCTCGAGCAGCCCGAACATCTCCTGCACCTTGACCGCGAGCACGGGGCCGGCGGGGTCGCTGTAGTCGAGCCGCACCGCCGACCCGCTCGGCACCGTCAGCCGCTCCGGGGCGAGCCGGTCCAGGTCCTTCGCCGCCGGCCACGGCAGCAGCGCCTGCAGCGCCGTGTGCACGTCGGCGCCGTCCACCATGGACTCGATCAGCGCCTCGTCGCGCACGTCCGGCCACGGCGCCCCGGCCGCGCGGTGCAGGAACGCGAGCCGGTGCCGCAGCGGCGTCCACGGCACCCCGTCGCGCCGCAGCCGCTCCCGGCGCGCCGCCGCGGCCAGCTCGGCCGGGGCCGCGCCGATCGCGCGCTCCGACAGCACGATCGCGCCGAGCCGCTCGACCCGCTTGACGCCCGTCGCGCTCGCCTCGTCCACAGTGGACAACAGCGCGGCCGCGACCTCGCGCGCGATGTCCTCGTCGATCGCCGCGGCGAGCCGGACGCGCGCGTTGACCCGGCCGGCCGGGCGGTCCGCGGCGGCGATGGCGAGCCACGGGTGGCCCTGCAGCGGCGATCCGGGCGCGAGCTCGGCCTCGGTGCCGCCGGCCATGAGGTAGGCGTCGCGGCGCCGCCGGGCGATGCGCTCCGGGTAGGCGAGGCCCGCGATGATGCCCGCGGCGCGGTCGGCGCTGGTGGTGCGCTCGACCGGGTTTTCGATCATCCGGTACAGCAGCGACGCCTCCGGCCGCCAGCGATCCGTCGTCCGCCGTACCGCCGCCACGTCATCGGACGGGTAGGAGTCCTCGGCGAGCACCGCCACCACCTCGGCCGCGTTGCGGGCGCCCACGATCGGAGCCCCGTCCAGCAGCGCCCGGGCCAGCCGCGGGTGCGCGCCCACCCGCGCGATGCGCCGCCCGCGCTCGGTCGCGCGCCCGTCCGCGTCCACGGCGCCGAGGGCCGTGAGCGTCTGCGCCGCGACCGCCATCGCGGCCGCGGGCGGCTCGTCCGGCAGCGCCAGCCCGCGCCCGCCGGGGCTGCCCCAGCACGCGAGCGCGAGCGCGAAGCCGGTCAGCTCGGCGGTGCGCACCTCCGGCTCGGGGTGCGCCGGGAGCCGCTCGTCGTCCGCCTCCGACCAGCACTTGTACACCACGCCGGCCCCCTCCCGCGCGGCCCGCCCGGCCCGCTGGACCGTGCTGGCCTTCGCCGCGCGGACGGTCTGCAGCGACCCCAGCCCGCGCGCGAGGTCGATTCGCGGCACCCGCGCCAGCCCCGAGTCGACGACGACCCGGACGCCGGGCACGGTGAGGCTGCTCTCGGCCACCGCGGTCGCCACGATCACCCGCCGCGCCCCGGGTCGCAGCGCGCGGTCCTGCTCGGCCGCGGGCAGCCGGCCGTGCAGGGGCAGGCTCGGGATGCCCGGCAGGTTGCGGCGCACCCGTTCGATCTCGGCGACCCCGGGGACGAACACGAGGATGTCGTGCCCGGTCTCCCGCCACGCCCGGCGTACCACCTCGGCGACGTGCTCCATCGTGAGCGGCGGGCGCTTGGGCGGTACCCACACCGTCTCGATCGGGAAGAGCGGGCTCTCGACGTCGATGACCCCGGCGCCGGGCAGGCTCTTGCCGGGCGTCGCGGTCGCCGCGAGCAGCCCGAGGTCGGGCCGGATGGCGTCGCGCACCTCGAGCAGGAAGGCGGTCGCGAGGTCCGTGTCGAGGTGCCGTTCGTGGCATTCGTCGAGCATGACGACGTCGGTGCCGGCCAGTTCCGGGTCGGCGAGCAGGCGCTGGACGAGCAGCCCGGTCGTGACCACCTCGATCCGGGTGTCGCGGCTCACCCGGCGGTCGCCGCGCACCGAGTAGCCGACGCTCTGCCCGACCCGCTCCCCGCGCAGCTGGGCCATGCGCTGCGCGGCCGCGCGGGCCGCGATGCGCCGCGGCTCGGCCACCAGCACGCGCTCGGAGCCGAAGGCGAGGGGCACCAGCGTGGTCTTCCCCGTGCCGGGCGGCGCCACGAGGATGGTCGGGCCCCGGCGGACCTGGTTGACCACTTGGTCGAGCACGCGGGTGACCGGCAGGGATTCCACGCAGGCCATCTTGTACCTTCGCCTGGATGCCCGAGCTACCAGAGGTCGAGTCGGCCCGTGCCGTCCTGGAGCGCTACGCCCTGGGCCGCCCCATCGCCGACGTGGACGACACCGACACGTGGGTCTGCCGCCCCCACTCCCCCGGCGCGATCCGCGACGCGCTCGTCGGCACGACGCTGACCGCCGCGAACCGGCGCGGCAAGAGCATGTGGCTCGACTCCACCGGCCCCACGCTGGGCATCCACCTCGGCATGTCGGGCAAGATCGTCTTCGTCGACGAGGCCGGCCTGGAGACGGACGGCGGCGACTACTGGCAGCGCGGCCGCGCGTGGGGCGACCACCGGTTCACGCGCTTCTCGCTGACGTTCGGCGACGGTACGCGCCTGCTGCTGGTCGACCCGCGCCGCCTCGGGCGCGTCCGACTCGACCCGCCCGTGGAGCGCCTGGGCCCGGACGCGCGCGACATCACCCCGGCGCAGTTGCGGGCGGCCCTGTCCCGCGGGAGCGCCCCGGTGAAGGCGCGGCTGCTGGACCAGGAGGCCGTGGCCGGCGTCGGCAACCTGCTCGCCGACCAGGTGCTGTGGCTGGCGAAGGTGAACCCGTCGCGGCCCGTCGACGCGCTCACGAAGGCCGAGGTGGACCGGCTGCACCGCGCGCTGCGCAAGGCGGTGGAGTCGGCCATCGCGGGCGGGGGCGTGCACACGCTCTCCGTCGTCCCGGCCCGGCGCGAGGGCGGCGAGTGCCCGCGCTGCCACACGGCGATGCGCCGCGCGACCGTCGGCGGCCGCACGACCTGGTGGTGCCCGCGCGAGCAGCCCTGACGGTGCGCGGGCCGGCCGCGAGGCCGGGCCGGGCGGCGGCTGCCACCCGGCCCGGCTCGGCGATCAGGACGGGTTCACCCACAGCGGGAGGTAGGCGTACCCGGAGTAGAGCCCGGCCGCGGTCCGGCTGCGGACGTTCAGGCCGTGGGAGTAGGACGACTCCGGCGTCCAGGTGATGGTGGCCTTGCCGTCGGGGCCCGCGGCGACCGTCTGCTCCGGGGCGCCGTCGAACGAGTACAGGAACTCCGTGCTGCCACCGAGGTGCGCCGTGAACGTGAACGAGGCGGTCTGGCCGACGTTGCCGCCGTCGGGCCAGTGGTAGATGTCGGACTCGATGGTCGGCTCCAGGGCCTTCACCCGGAAGTCGGTGTAGGCCCAGTCCGACACCAGCCCGTTTGCGCTCGTGGTGCGCACCCTCAGGCCGACCCAGCCGCCCGCGGGGTTCGCGTACTGCTCCGGCGTCCAGTGCACCGTGGCCGTACCGTCCGCGCCCGCCGCGACCGTCTGCTGCGGCTCGCTGCCGAACACGTACTGGTACGACACCACGTTCGCCGCGGTCGGGCGGAACTGGAACGCGCCCTCGATGCCCGGCCCGCCGCCGCCGTCCGGGTCGCCGAGCGGATAGTCCGCCGACGACACCACGGGCGCGATCGAGGCCGGGTAGAACGCCCAGCCCGCCTCCTCCGACTCGGTGCCGTCGGCCGTCCGGCTGATCACCGTGATGGTGTTGCCGCTCGCCGACGTCGGCGTGTAGGGCACCGTGATCGAGCCGTCCGGGCCGGCCGGAATGGTCTGCGCGGGCTGCTCGTTCTCCTGGTACTGGTTGAACTGCACCACGTACTCGACCACGCCGTGCATGTGCGGCTTGATCGTGAACGAGCCCGGGGTGCCGACCGGCTTGCCCTGGGTGCCGTCGAACGGCCACTCGGCCGACTCGATGAACGGCCGCGAGTCGATCAGCAGCCACAGCGAGCTGGTGCCCGACTTCACGCCGGCCGCCGTGGTGCCGAAGACCGTGAAGACCGTGCCGCTGACGGTCGGGGTGATCTGCACCTGGGCCGTGCCGTCCGCGGCCGCCGCGACCGTCTGGGCGGGGGCGTCGTCGAGCTGGTAGGTGTAGGTCACCGTGCCGGGCAGGTTGGGCCGCAGCGTGAGGTGGTGCGTGTCGCCGAGCCACGCGTCGGGGTCCGCGTCCTCGATCGCCGGCGCCGTGTTGCGCACCCAGATGCGGTACGTGACCTGGTCCGAGGAGTTGCCGGCCCGGTCGATGCTGCGCACGTTGAGGAACACGATCCCGGCCCGCGACGGGGCGAACTGGATCGAGGCCGACCCGCCGAGCGCCGGCGCGGCGACGTACTGGTACGTGTTCCCCTCGCCGTAGGCGTACCCGACGACGTCGGACACCCCGTTCGCCGAGAACGTGACGGTGCCCGGGATGCCGGGGCCGCCGTGCTGCTGGTTGTCCGACGGATAGTCCGTGGACGAGACGACCGGCGCCTGGCCCGGCCGCGTGGTGTCGACGGTGAACCGGCACTCCTCGCTCCACGGCGACACGTCCACGTCGTCGCGCCCGCGCGCGGCCACCGCGTAGGTGACGCCGTCCTGCAGGATGCCTGCCGGAATACCGCCCCAGGCCCGCGCGGGCGCGTAGCCGGCCCACACCTCGGGCAGCTCGACGCGCGCCTCCGGGTGGTCGACGGGCCATACCGCGAACGTCGCGTAGGCGATGTCCCCGCCCCCGGTGTCGTTGGAGTCGGGGTCCGTGAGCAGCGCGTTCAACGTCGGCGTGGTCGTGGTGATGTAGAGCGGCTTGCCCCCGTCACACGAGCGCCCGTCGACGGTGAGCTGCGTGGGCACGCCCGGCGTCGAGTTGGCCTTGATGACCAGCGCCGGGGCGTTCTCGATCCGCCGCCCGTAGCGCGGATCGTTCTCGAGCCGCTCGGGCACCCGCAGCTCGAGCGTGATCGTCTTCTTCCCCGCCGCGAGCGCGTCGCGCACCACGTTGCCGAGGTCGACGCCGATGTACCCCGACGGGCACACCGTCCCGCCGATGTCCGCGACCTTGGTCCGCTCGCGCGGCGGCCGGTTCCACGACGCGTTCGACGCCACCGGATCGGTGGTCCACAGCTGCCAGCTGCGCGCCTTGCGGCAGTCGTTGGCCTGCGTCTCGGCGACGACGAAGCCGGTCGCGATGATGCGCTGGCCCTTGTACTGGCTGATGTCGTACGTGAAGTACGACCGGGACTTGTGCTTACCGTTCGTGTCCTTCCAGGCCCCGATCGGCGCGTCGGTGCTCTGGTTGACGTAGGCCTTGTTGGGCGTCCTGGAGTCGGTGTAGACCCAGCTGGTGGGCCGGAGCGCGCGTTGGTTCGTGGCGTGGGCCGCGTCCGGGGCGACGACGAGCGCCCCGGCGAAACCGACGACGACCGAGACGAGCCCGGCTACCGTGCGTTTCGCTGACATTGAAGAACTACACCCCCGTGAATCGACGAATGCCGACAGGGACGATAGACCTGCGGCACTCGGGGTGTCGTCCCGTTATCTCCAATGTGGACAGAGCGCACGAAGCCCGACCAATCCAGCGAACCAGCCTCCGGACCACCCGGCCTACCCCTCGGCCCCGGCGGGCTCCTATGGTGGATGTCGATCTCGGGAGGGGCAGGACGTGACCGCTGACGACAAGGCACACGTGCCGGTGTGGACGCTCGCCACGGAGGCCGTGAGCGTGCCGGACGTGCTGGGCGACGAGGGCCTGACACCGGCCCGGCTCGACGAGCTGAGAACCGCCCTGGTGACCCTCGCGGACTCCCCCATCGCCACGCTGGAGGCGCATCCGTCGCCGGCCGAGCGCGACCGCAACGGCGGGATTGCCCTGCATGCGGCCAGCCCGCTCGCCCAGCAGCTGTCGCAGCTCATCACCCAGACCGCGAGGTCGGCCCCGCGGGCGCTCAACGTCGGCGCCACCGGTGACGTGCTCTACCGAATGGTGGTCCCGGCCAAGGTCGCCGCCCAGTTCGGTCAGGGACTCGTCCGGCCCATGGTTTCGAGGGCGGTGGCGGGAGGCATTCGCGGCCCGCTGGTCGGCTCCACCGGCATCATCAGGGCCGGCGCCTCGTTCGTGCCCGTTGGCGGCAAGGCCGCGGTCGCGGGCGCCGCGACCGGCTCGGCAACCACGGCCGGCGTGGCCGCGGCCGGCGCCGGAGCGTTGACGGTGGCCGCGCCGCTGGTGCTGATGGCCGTCGCGGTCGGCGTCAGCGCCTACGCCGACCATCAGCGCCAGCAGGCGATCGAGCGCATCACCGTCCTCCTGGAGCAGCTGCAGGAGGACGGCCTCGAGAAGGAACGCAGCGAGCTGGACGGTTGCCGCGACGCGATCGACAAGGCGACGTCGATCCTCCTCGACCAGGGCAGAATCGGCCTGTCGCTGGGGCTGGACTCCTCGTCCTACGCGATCAGCACCGCGATCGAACGCACCAAGCGCCGGCTCGCGAAATGGCAGGACGCACTGGCCACGCTGGCCGACGGCCCGGTTGAAGTCACGGCGCTGACGAAGTCGTTCCCGGGCATCAACGAGGAGGGCGGCACATTCCGCGCCCACTTGGAGCTCGCGCGGCTCGCCATAGCCCTCAAACGCCGGGTGCTCGTGCTGCAGGCGGTCGAACACGCACAACTGGTCGGATCGGACAATCCGTTCAAGAGCTTCGTCGGGACGCTGCAGGACGACGAGCGCCGCGTCGACGAGCTGGAATCGGGCATCGACTCGGTCCTGCTGCGACTTTCGACGCTCGAGCTGAAGCGGTACGGCGGCATCCGGAGCATCATGTTCACGCCGGGCGAGGTCGACGAGCTGCTCAGGACCGCATATCGCCTGCGCGCCCTGGGCGACGGCCTCACCGTTGGACCCCACCGGGCCGACGTCGCCATCGAGATCGAACGCAGCGGCGACGGTTCGCTCGTGGTGTTCCCCGCCACCACAACCTGATCGATCTGCGCTAGAAAGCCGGCCGCAGCACCGGCCGGCCGTCCACCGTGGACTCCGTCAGCCGCTCCGACACGTCCAGCAGGTGCGCCAGGTGCCGTCGGCCTTCCTCGCCGGACATGCCGTCGGGCAGCGCGATGTGGGCCAGGGCCGCCTCGTGGATCTCGGCGCGGAACTCGTAGCGGAACTCCTCGTCTCCGCTGTAGGTCAGCGCGACCCGGCCGGTCCAGTCGATGCGGTGCCGGCCGGAGCCGTCGCCGGTGAACGTGACCGCATGGTCGGCGACCGAGTCGTGCCCGAGCAGGTACACGTGGAACGCGGGCGGGGCATCCAGATCCTCGATCGGCAACGGGTCGGCGGCCAGTCGCCGCGGTAGAGCATCGGCGAGCCGGAAGGATCGGCCCGGCGTCGCGGCGAGCAGCCCGGTGGCGTCCTCCCACGTCGCGGAGGACAGCGTGCAGCGGTGATAGTTGTTCCAGACGATCGGGGCGGCCCAGTCGGCGACGTCCGCGTCCTCGATGTCCGGGGCGTCGAACTCCTCGTCGTAGAGGGCCGTCTTCAGCGTCAGGTCGAACCAGAGCCGCCCCGACCGATCGAGCCCGGCCTGTCCAGAGACTGAGCGCCAACACCGAGCACATCATCGTGTTCGAGTACGGCGGCCGGCAGCCGGTCGTCGCCTACGGCCGCAACTGCGCCTGGGACCAGGACGGTGCGGTGCGCTACCACGGCGACATCCGCAAGATCACGGCGTACTGGTCGGTCACGTTCCGGAACTGAGCGGGAGCGGCCGGCCGTGGCGGCTCGGCATCATCAATCCTCGACGCCGAGGTCGGCCCGCATGGCCGCCCGCAACTCGTCGCGGCGCCGGTTGACGGCCTTCGCCTGCTCGTCCCACGCCGCTCGGTCACCGCTGTACGCGACGGGCTCGAGGTCCTTGAACTGGGACGCGTTGTACGCCTGAGCGAGCTCGCGCACCTGCGCGCCCGCGCTGATGGTCAGGTACAGGTAGGCGTCCTGCAGCGCGATCACGGCCGGCCGGGTGCGCTCCGTGGGATCGAACTGCTCGCCCCGCCGCGTCATCCGGGACACCTCCTCCAACGCCTGGAAGAAGCGGTTGGCGGCCACGAGGTAGGCGTGGCATGCGGCCCGGAGCTCGTCACGTCTCGCCCGCACGCCGGCATCGTCGGCCGCCCGCGACCGCGACCGCTCGCTCCAGTGCTGGTTGAGCGCCGCCGTGCCGATGCTCATCGCTCCGGTCAGCAGCACACCACCAAGCGCCCCGACCAGCGCGAGCACGGCGGCGGTCGAACTCCCGTCCGTCATGCGCGCATCCTAGGGTCAGCACCGGCGGCCCGAACAGGCGCGAGCGGTGCGGCCTGCGCTCAGGCGGTTGCCGGCGGAATAGGACCAGGCCGGTCGATGAACAGCTGGCGTACAAAGGACATGCGTTCTCGTCCGAGTGTGGCGTGGTACCGCACGATGTGCGGCGTGAGAATCGCGCACTTCTGCGACAGCCACCCAGGACGCTCCGACGGCGTCGCGACCTCGGTGGCCGCCACGGTGTCCCTGCTGCGCGCCGCCGGCCACGAGGTTCAGGTCTACCAGCCCGCCCCGCTGCTGCGCGGCCGGCAGGAGCCCTGTGGCGTGCGGTCCGTCCCGGTGCCGTTGCGCAACATCCGGGTCGGCCTGCCCCACTTCAGCGGCATGCGCCCGGTCCCGCACATCGTGCACGTGCACACCCCCGGGCCGGTGGGCATCGGCGGGCTGCGGTACGCCCGGGCGCACGACCTCCCCGTGGTGATGACCTGGCACACGGACCTGCTCGCGTACTCCGCGCACTTCATGGAGATCCAGTTCGGCGCGGCCCACGCGGCGCAGCGGCTCGCGCTCGGCTGGACCGTGCGCGACTACCTGCGCCTCGCGCGGTCCGGGACCGAGCGCCGGGCGCAGCTGCTGCGGCTCGCGCAGGAGTTCATGGACCGCACGAACGTGGTCATCGCGCCCTCGGCGAAGACGGCCGCGGGGCTGGCCGAGTTCGAGCGGCTTCCCCCGGTGTGGACGGTCCCGACGTCGATCCAGCTCGCCGACTGCCCGCTGGGCCGGACCGAGCTGCGGCGTTCCCTGCGGATTCCCGAGAACGCCCCGGTTGTACTGGCGGTCGGCCGGGCCACCAAGGAGAAGGACCCGGCGCTCCTGATGGCCTCGTTCGCCCGGCTGCTGCGCCACGTGCCCAACGCGCGGCTCGTCATGGTCGGCGTCAAGCAGAACCGGATAAACGTGATCCGCCTCGCCCGCCAGGCCGGCGTCGCCCACGCGCTGCGACTGGTGCGGCCGGTGCCGCACAGCCGGATGGCGGCGTATTACGGCATGGCCGACGTCCTCGCGTTCGCCTCCACCACCGACACCCAGGGCCTGGTCATGCTCGAGGCGGAGGCGGCCGGGCTGCCGGTCGTGCTCGCGGACGCGGCGCTGGCGGAGCGCCCGAACCAGGACTCGAAGCGGCTGTCCACCGCGCCGGACGCGGACTCGTTCGCGGCCGGGCTCGCGAAGGTCCTCACCGACCCCCGGCTGCACCGCGAGGTGGCCGAGGCCGGGCGCGCCGCGGCGGACGCGTACTCCGCCGAGCACTACCTCGGCCACCTCATGGCCGCGTACCGGTACGCACAGACGGCCAAGCGCCCGGATCAGGGTGCGGCCAGCGCCTCGGTCGGGGCGAGCCGGGCGGCGCGCACGGCGGGATAGAGTCCCGCGATCGCGCCGATGAGGAGCGTGGCGGCGACCCCACCGGCCGTCGCCCACGCCGGCACCACCGTCGGCCAGTCGCGCGTGGTGGCGTACAAGGCCGTCACCCCGATCCCGGTCGTGACCCCGCCGATGCCGCCGAGCGCGGACAGCAGCAGCGACTCGGCGAGGAACTGCATGAGGATCTGCCCGCGGGTCGCCCCGAGGGCGCGGCGCAGCCCGATCTCCGAGCGCCGCTCCAGCACCGAGATGACCATCGTGTTGGCCACCCCGACGCCGCCGACCAGCAGCGCGACCGCGCCGAGGCCGAGCAGCAGGCCGGTGAAGGTCTTGTCGGTGGCCTGCCGCGCGGCGAGCGCGTCGGAGGGGCGCGAGACCTTCACGGTGCCGGGCGCGGCCGGGTTCGCGGTGCGGGCGAGGACCGCCTGGACCGCCTCGACCTGGTCGTCCTTCGAGCGGGTGTAGACGGTCGTCGGGTGCCCGTCGAAGGCCGTGTACGTCGCCGCCGCCTCCCACCCGATGAGCGCCGACGCGTCCAGTTCGGGCGCCAGCGGTACCGGATCAAGAATCCCGATCACCGTGAACCATCGCGCGTGGATGTAGACCTGGACCCCGTCGCCGGCCGCGTAGATGCCCAGGCGCCGGGCCGCCGCGTCGCCGAGCACCACCGCCGGGAACTTCGCGGTCGCCGCGTTCAGCCACGTGCCGGAGGCGAGCGTGGCGCCCACGGTCCCGGGCAGGTCCAGCTGGGCGGCCCGCAGCGTGATCGCGTTGGTCTGCCCGGCGGGGATCTGGTCGGAGCGGTACACGTGCACGTCCGCGATCTTCCCGACCGCCGACACCTCGGTGACCGGCCCGATGCGCCCGATCATCTCCACCGACTCGTCCGGCAGCGTGGCGTTGTCGCCGAAGATGTCGTTGCCGGGCGCGACCGTGAGCAGGTTGGTGCCGAGCGCGGCCAGGCGGCGGTCGAGCTCGGCCCGGCTCGACGAGGAGATGCCGACGACGGCGACCATCGCGGCGATGCCGATCGCGATCCCGAGCGCGGAGAGGAACGCGCGCATCGGGCGGGTACGCAATCCGGCGCCCCCGACCCGGACCACGTCAGCGGGGGCCAGCCGCGCCGGCGCCAACGACGTCGTCATCCTCGACCACCTCCCCGTCGCGCATGCTGACCTGCCGCGGCAGGCTCGCCGCGATCTGCCGGTCGTGGGTGATGACGAGGATCGTGGTGCCGGCCCGATGCAGCTCCCCGAGCAGCCGCATCACGCCCGCCCCGGCGGCCGAGTCGAGGTTGCCGGTCGGCTCGTCGGCGAGCAGGATGGCCGGCTCGCCGACGACCGCCCGGGCGATCGCGACCCGCTGCCGCTCGCCGCCGGACAGCTCGTGCGGCAGATGGTCGAGCCGGTCCCCCAGCCCGACCCGCACGAGCGCCTCCTCGGCCCGGCGGCGTCGCTCGGCCCGCGGCGGGCCCGCGTAGAGCAGCCCGTCGGCGACGTTGTCCAGCGCGGCCTGGCCCGGGGCCAGGTGGAACTGCTGGAACACGAAGCCGATCCGCCGGGCCCGCAGCGCCGACAGCCGGCGGTCGCGCAGCCCCGCGACCTCGTGGCCGTCGATGCGCACCGTGCCGGCCGACGGGCGGTCGAGGGTACCGATGAGATGCAGCATCGTGCTCTTGCCCGAGCCCGAGGGCCCGACGATGGCCACGAACTCGCCCGCGGAGACGGTGAGGCTGACGTCCCGGACCGCGACGACCCCGCCCGGATACTCCTTGCGCACCGAGTCCAGCTCCACGACGGGCGTCATCCCGGCATCCCGACGACCGTGCCGGCGTCGATCCCGTCGCCGGTCACCTCGACCCGGCCGGACGCGAAGAGGCCCAGCTCGACCGGGACGACCCTGGTCGTACCGCCGGAGACCACCTGCACCCCGTAGCCCCCCTCGGCCAGGGCGAGCAACGCCTGGACCGGCACCGCGAGCACGTTCTCCCGGCGGCCCGCGGTGAACGTGACCGCGACCGTCATCTGGTCCAACCCGTCGAACGCCTTCGCGTCGTCGGGGGTGATCGTGAGGCGGTACTTCGTCGCCGCCGGGTTGTTCCCCTGGGCCGGCTGGATGACCGTCTGCACCACGGCGATCTTCCCCGTGACGCTGCGGCCGTCGGGCAGCTTCGCGGTGACCGCGCTGCCGGACTTGGCCAGCCGCACATCCGACGTCTCCAGATCGACCGTCACGACCGGGACCGTGGAGGTGTACGCGAGAATCGCGCCCCCGCTCGGATCGCCCGCCTCGGCCTTGTGCTCGTCGACACGGACGGCGCCGGTGGAGTAGACGACCCGGCCCGGCTCCACCGTGCCCGTCTTGGTGATACCGAGGTCGCCCTGCCACTTGCGCACCGCGCTCGCCGTGGCCGAGGAGTAGGTGTCGTCGACGGTGAAGCCGGTGTACCCGAGCGCGGCCAGGTTCTCCTCGAGCTGCCTGACGTCGGGGCCCTCGGCGCCGACGGTCAGGGCGCGGTACGACGGCATCGAGCCGTACAGCAGCACGACCGGCGTGTCGTCGGTCCGGTAGAGGGCCTGTCCCCGCTGCACCACCGTGCCGACGGCGGGCACCTCGGTCAGCGTGCCCGCGCCCCGGCCGGTGAGGGTCCGGCTGTCGCCGTGGCCGAGCTTGCCGTCGTGGCTCTCGGTGTCGACCAGCGTCTGCCGGGTCACCTGGGCGGTCTTCGCCGGCAGCGCGCCCTTCGCGGCCCCGGCGTCGTGGGTGCCCGACGGCAGCCCGAGCCCGGCGGCCGCGGCGGCGCCGACCGCGGCCACCGCCGCCACCCCGAAGATCACCCGGCCCGTGCGCCCGCGCCGGCGGCGGTTGCTCATGCCCCGCCCTCCTGATCTCCGGCCTCGTCGTCCTCGCCGCCCGGGCGTTTCGGCTGGTACTGCTCGCACGCCTTCTCGGCCGCCTTCATCTGCTCGCCGCGGGGGTCGATGCCCAGCTTGTCGCTGTCGAGCATGATCCCGCCGTCCTCGCTCGGGTCCGGGAAGTTCGTGATCCCGTGCTCCCGCATGCACTGCGCGAACTTGCGCAGCTTCTCCTGGTCGGCCGGGTCCATCTTGGGCGGCTGCCCGCCGTTGGGCATGAACTGCTTGCACTCGGCCTGGGCGGCGTCGACCTTGGCCTTGTCGGTGCCCTCCGGGATCGTGATGTTGACCCCGTTGCCCTCGAACTGCGGGTCGTCCATCGGGATGCCGTGGTCGCGCATGCACTGGGCGAACTTGAGCAGCGCCTCCTGCTCGGCCTGCCGGTCCCGTTTGCCGCTGCCGCTGCCGCTGCCGGTGGCGCTCGCCGTCGGGCCGGCCTTGCCGTCGCCCGCGGTCGCCACGCCGTCGTCGCCGCCCGTGCCCTTGGCGCAGCCGGCGGCGGTGAGCACGAGCAGCAGGCCGAGCACGAGGCTGGTCCTGATGCGCATGATGCCCTCCATGGAAGAGTTCGCTTGTGGATAACTGGCCCCTGCAGTCAAGGGCCGCCCGCGTCAACCGGCCGTAACTGTGGACGATGACGCCGAAGTGACACCGCGACGCGGGACCATGGCAGGCATGCGGATTCTGGTGGTCGAGGACGAGCCGCTGCTGGCCGAGACGGTCGCGCAGGGGCTACGGCGGGAGACCCACGCCGTCGACGTCGTCCACGACGGGGCGGCGGCGCTGGAGCGGCTCGACGTGAACGACTACGACGTCGTGGTGCTCGACCGCGACCTGCCGGTGCTGCACGGCGACGAGGTCTGCCGCGAGCTGGCCCGGCGCGAGTCGGCGGCCCGGGTGCTCATGCTGACCGCGGCCGCCGACGTCGACGACCGGGTGGCCGGGCTCGCGCTGGGCGCCGACGACTACCTGCCGAAGCCGTTCGCGTTCCGCGAGCTGGCCGCGCGAGTGGCCGCGCTCGGCCGGCGGGCCCGCCCGGCCGCGCCGCCGGTGCTCGAGCGGGCCGGGATCCGTCTCGATCCGCATCGGCGGGAGGTGTATCGCGAGGGCCGCTACGTCCCGCTGTCGCGCAAGGAGTTCGCGGTGCTGGCCGAGCTGCTGCGGGCCGACGGCGGCGCGGTCTCGGCCGAGCAGCTGCTGGAGAAGGCCTGGGACGAGCACGCCGACCCGTTCACGCACACCGTGCGCATGACGATCCTGAAGCTGCGGCGGAAGCTGGGCGAGCCCGCCGTGGTGCTGACCGAGCCGGGAGTGGGGTATCGCATCCCATGAGGAAGATGACCATCCGCACCCGGCTGACCCTGGTCGTCGGCGGGGTGCTGCTCGCCGGCGGCCTGCTGCTGCTCGGCATCACCTACCTGCTGGTCTTCCAGCAGCTCGGCAGCAAGATCTTCATGGCGAAGACGGACGGCATCGACGGCCCCCCGCCGCCCGGCGCGGCCGGGAACGCGATCTCGAACATCCAGGGCGAGATCCGCTCCGACGCGACCACGGCGGTGCTCACCCAGGGCTCGATCGCGCTCGCCGTGGTGGTCGTGATCGGGCTCGCGTTCAGCTGGCTCGTCGCCGGCCGGCTGCTGCAGCCGCTGCACCAGGTCACCGAGACCGCGCGGCGCATCGCGGGCGCCCCGGACCGCGGGCTGCACGAGCGGATCGCGCTCAGCGGCCCCGACGACGAGGTGAAGGAGCTGGCCGACACGTTCGACCTGATGATCGCCCGGCTCGACAAGTCCTTCGACGTGCAGCGGCGCTTCATCGCCAACGCCTCGCACGAGCTGCGCACCCCGCTCACGCTCAACCGCACGCTGCTGGAGGTGTCGACCGACCACCCCGACGCGTCGCCGGAACTGCGCCAGCTGGGCCGGACGCTGCTGGCCGTGAACGACCGGCACGAGCGGCTCATCGACGGTCTGCTGCTGCTCGCCCGCTCCGAGCGCGCGGTCGCCGATCGGTCCTATGTGGACCTCGCCGACGTCGTCGCCCACGTGACCGCCCTGCGGCAGGACGAGGCCGTGAAGGTGACGGCGACGGCGGACGAGGCCCCGACGAGCGGCAACGCGGTGCTCCTCGAGCGGCTCGTGCACAACCTGGTCGAGAACGGGGTGCGCCACAACGTGCCCTCCGGCGGCTGGGTGCACGCCGAGAGCGGCACGCGCCCCGACGGCGTCTACGTGACCGTGAGCAATACGGGGCCGGTGGTGCCGCCGTACGAGGTTCCCAACCTCTTCGAACCGTTCCGCCGCCTCGGCCCCGACCGCGCCGCGGGCTCCGGCGCGGGTCTTGGGCTCTCGATCGTCCGCGCGGTCGCGGCGGCCCACGGCGGCAAGGTCTTCGCCGACCCCCGCGACGGCGGCGGCCTCACCGTCACCGTGATCCTGCCCACGAGCCCGAGCAGCGAATATCCGACATGAGATTTTGCGAAGATCGGGCACACTCGGGGCATGTCCGCACCGCCGTCCTCCAACGAAGAGCTGCTCCGCCTGGTCAGATCCGGGGCTCGCGTCAAATACCTGCACTTCTGGGGCCACACGCCCCACCCCGGTGGTGAGCTAGGACCGAGCTGCCTGAGCCAGTGGTGGCCGGCGCGCTTCGAGGTGGACGGTGTCGGGTTTCCGTCGGCCGAGCACTACATGATGTGGCGCAAGGCGAAGCTCTTCGGCGACGAGCAGACCGCGGCCCGCGTGCTGGGCGTCGCGCATCCGAATCAGGCCAAGAGCCTGGGTCGGACGGTCATGGGCTTCGACGAGGACACCTGGGCCCGCGAACGCTTCGCGATCGTCACGGCGGCCAGCCGCGCCAAGTTCGACGCCGACGACACCCTGCGCGCATACCTGGTCAGCACCGGCGACCGCGTCCTGGTCGAGGCAAGCCCGCTGGACCGCGTGTGGGGCATCGGCCTGGCCGCGGACGACGAGGCGGCCCAGAACCCGGAGCGCTGGCGCGGCCTGAACCTGCTCGGCTACGCCCTCATGCACGCCCGCGCGGACCTGGCGGGTCGTTCATGACCGGGACCGGGCATCAGGCAGCGCCGCTTTCAGCTCAGGCCACCGACGAGCGAAGCGAGGAGGGGGCGTGAGCTCTCGGGATGAGATCCAGCCGCTTCCGGGATGGCTGGCCTGGCCGATCCGAGTCCTGGCCGTCATCTTCGTCGTCCCGTTCAAGCTGGCCTGGGACGCCTTCGCCTGGCTGATGCGCCGCCTGTGGAAATACGTGGGCGTGCCGCTGGTCAAATACGTCATCCAGCCCTTCCTGTACTACGTGCTCTGGCTCCCCCTGTACTACGTCGTCCTGGTCCCGCTGCGCTGGATCGCGGTCAACCTGCTGTGGGTCCCGCTGGTCTGGTTCGCCAAGCACGTCCTGATGCCGGTGGCGAAGGGCCTATGGTGGCTGCTCAGCGCCACGGCCCCGTTCTGGAACCTGCTGGGCCGAATCCTGCTGGAGGTGGCCAAGGCCGTCGGCTGGGTCATGACCCGCATCTACCGCTACGTGCTGACCCCGATCGGCAAGGCGATCGCGTTCGTGTGGCGCTGGGTCGTGGTCCCGATCGGCCAGGCCATCGCCTGGGCATGGAACCATTCGGTGGTACTGCTCTGGCGCTACCTGGTGGTCATCCCACTGAGGTTCGTGTGGCGCAACCTGGTGGTGCCCCCGGCCCGCTGGGTGCACACGTGGGTCCTACGCCCAATCGCCGACACGACCCGCCGCGTCCTGGTAACCCTGGGCCTGCGCGAACCACAACGCCACGCCCCCGCCCGGACCCGCCCGCCGTCCTCCCCCTCCCAGAACCGGCCCCGCCCCCTGCGCCGCGGCCCACGCTAACCACAGCCGCACCTCAAACGTTCCCGGCCTCGCGCTCCAGACCAGCGCGAGGCCGGAAACCACAGCCAGAGCCCAGCCATCCGGCACTCCGGCCCTCACCTCTCCCGCGCCGCCGCAATTCCCACGCTCGCCGCGAGTCCCACCAGCTCGAACCACAGTCCGCCCACGGTGAGTCCCGCCCTTGCGCCTCAATCGTGCTGGCGAGCCGGCAGGCCGAGACCAACCACGGCCCACCCAACCAACACCGCCCTCGCCGCCCGGGGCGATCCCGGCCATGCTCGCGCACCTTCACAATCGAGGCGCCCATCCACGCGAACGTTCACGCGCCGATTGAGGAACGCGTCCAGCCGCACAGCCATCTCCAACGCCCCGCGACTTGAACAGCGGATACGCCCGCGAACCGCGTGACCACCTTCTCCCCCGGCACGTAGACACGCCGCCGGCAATGACCTGCCCAGCCCCGACCCGACACGGGCGGCGACGCCACAAAGCCGGTCCGGAAACCACGAGCCGTGAGGCAACTTCGAGGATCACCAGCTCGACACCACCGGCCCGGGCGCGCGATCCCGAGCAGCCCTTGCGAGCGCTCACCAGCTCGTCACTCCGCTCACCGCAGCCAGCACCACAACCGCCTCGACGAACTCCCATCGCGCCCACCCCAGCAAGACCGAACCTGCCGACACCCACGGCGGACCCAACACCACGGCCACACGACCCTCAACTCACGCGAAACCGAGAGCCCGCAACAGCTCACGCCCGACCGGCCCGACAACCACACACCGCGCAGACCGAATATCGGCCGACCACCCGCAGCCGAACGGCGCCACGACCACACGAACTCGCGACCCGCGAGCCGCAAGGGGCCGAGAACCAGCTGAGCGTCCGCAGCCGAGCAGCGCCGCGGCCACACGAACCCGCGACCAGCGAGCTGCGCGAGACCTAACGACTGGGCGCACACAGCCGCCCGACGCCGACTCCGCATCACCACACGAGCCGCCCGAGACCGAAAACCGGCCGAGCGCGGCGCGGCCACACCTCCACGCAAACAGAGCGGGGGCGAGAACCGGCCGGGCGCACACAGCCAACCGACGCCGACCTCGCACCACCACGCGAGCCGCCCGAGACCGAAAACCGGCTGGGCGCGCACAGCCGAACGGCGCCGACGCCGCACCACGCCACGCGACGCCGGAAGACCGGCCGAGAACCGCCGCGGCCACATCACCACGCGAGCAGAGCGGGGCGAGAACCGGCTGGCGTCGGCAGCCGAACGGCGCCGGGGCCACACGAACCCGCGAGCGGCGCGGGACCGAAAGCCGGCCGGCCATCCGCAGCCGACCCGGCACCGCGCGGGCGAGCGGTGCCACGGCCCCGCGACCCCCGGCCCGAAAGTAGGCCGAGGGTCGCGGGGTGGGCGGGCGTCAGCCGACCGGCGCCGGCTCGCGCGTCGCCGGAGTCGACGGGCGCTCGACGTCGATGTGCGGCAGGATTCGGTCCAGCCAGCGCGGCAGCCACCAGTTCGCCCGGCCCAGCAGCGCCATCGTCGCCGGCACCAGGACCAGCCGCACCAGCGTGGCGTCGATGAACACGGCGACGGCCATCCCGACCCCGATCATCTTCACGGTCACGTCCGGGTCGAGGGCGAAGCCGACGAACACCGCGACCATGATGGCCGCCGCGCTGCTGATCACGCGCCCGGTAGCGGCGAGGCCGCGGACCACGCTGCCGCGGGCGTCCCCGGTCGCGAGCCAGTCCTCGCGGACCCGGCCCAGCAGGAACACCTCATAGTCCATCGAGAGGCCGAAGAGGACGGTGAAGAGCAGGATCGGCACCCAGCTGGAGATCGCCACCGCGTGCGGCAGGCCGACCATGTGTGCGCCCGTGTCGGTCTGGAAGACCACGGTCATCACGCCGTAGGCGGCCGCGACCGACAGCAGGTTCATGGCGGCGGCCTTCACCGCGACCACCGGCGCCCGGAAAAGCACCGTGAGCAGCACCAGCGACAGCGCCACCACGAACGCGACGACGAGCCACAGCCGATCGGCGAGCCGGTCGGAGATGTCCGCGAACACCGCCACGAGCCCGGTCACGAGCACCCCGTCGGGCAGCACGTCCGCGCGCAGGTGCTCAAGCAGCTGGGAGGTCGCCTCGTCCTGCGGCCCGGTCGTGGGCTCGACCGCGATGACCGCCGCGGTGCCCTTGACCGCCGGCGGCGCCACGTTCGCGACGCCGGGATCGGTCCGCAGCCGTGCCACCAGACCGTCGAGGTCGGACACCTTGGTGGTGTCGACGGCGAGCAGCAGCGGCCCGTTGGCGCCGGGGCCGAACTCGTCCGACACCAGGTCGTAGGCGAGCCGCGTCGTGTTCGAGGTCGGCTGGCTGCCGGCATCCTGGGGCCAGGTGCGCATGCCGAGCATGGGCGCGGCGAGGCCCGCGAGCACGACCAGGGACGCGAGCGCGGCGATCACGGGCCGGCGGCCGACGCCGGCGGCCCAGCGCGCGGTGAGGCCGAGCTTCGGGGTGCGCTCCACCGTGCCCTTGCGGACCTTGCGCGGCAGGACCCGGTGCCCCGCCAGGCCGCAGAGCGCCGGCACGAGCGTGACCGCCGCGGCCATCACGGCGACGACGGCGGCGAAGGTGGCGTAGCCGTAGGAGGAGTACACCGGAAGGAGCGCGAGCTTGAGCCCGAACAGGGACACGAGGACGGTGAGCCCGGCCACGACGACGGACGCGCCCGCGGTCGCGTTGGCCTCGATCGCCGCCGAGCGCGGGTCGAGCCCCCGCCGCAGCCCCTCGACGTGCCGGGCGACGAGCAGCAGGGCGTAGTCGATGCCAACCCCGAGCCCGACCATGCTCGCGACCGTGGGCGCGGTGTTGCTGATGTCGGTGACCTTCGCCAGCAGCGTGATGACCGCGGTGGCGACGCCGAGCCCGGCGATCGCCACCACGAGCGGCAGCCCGGCGGCCACGACGGAGGCGAGCGCCAGCACGAGAATCAGCAGCGCCACGACGATCCCGACCGCCTCGGCGGTGCCGCTCGGCGCCGAGATGTTCTCGGCCACCTGCCCGCCGAACTCGACCTGCAGCCCTTCCCGCTTGAGCGGTTCGGCGGCGGTGCGCAGCGCGTCCATCGCCGAGGTGCCTTCGAAGTCGGTGACCGGCATGTCGTACTGCACCCCGATCAGCGCAGTGTCCCCACCCTCCGACATCCGAGCCGGCGCGACGATCCCGGCCTGGGGCATCTTGGCCAGCCGCCCGCGCAGCGCCTCGAGCACGGCCGGATCGAGCGCGTGATCATCGTGCACGATGACCCGGGCGTCGGCCCCGGACATCTCCGGGAAGTGCTTGCGCAGGAACTCGGTCCCGGCCTGGGACTCGGTTCCGGGCACGTTGTAGTCATCGTGCGGCGTGCCGCCGAACCCGGCGGACAACGCCGAGAGCGCGACGAGCACGATCACCCACGCGCTGATCGTGCGCCAGGGATGCGCAGCGGCCGCTCCTCCGAGCCGGCCGAGCAAACGGGACAACATGACGTCCTCCGGGACGGTTGATTTCGCATCGGTACTGCCAGTGCCACCCTCCCAGCCCCCACTTTCGATTCACTTGGAGTCCACTAACGACGGCTTACGGGCGACTTTCGGCGCTAGGACCGCCCCGCGGATTCGGCTGAAGTGGATCGTATGCGCCGATTCGTTCCCGTAACCGGCCTGCTGCTCCTGGCCCCGCTGGTCGGCGAGTACCTGCTGGGCAACATCTCCGTCCGAGCCCTGCCGGCCCTGCCCTTCCTCGTCCCCATGTACGGCGCCGGCGCCCTGCTCATCCGCGAGCTCGCGAGGCGCACCGGCCGCGGCTACCCGGCCATCCTGCTGCTCGGCGCCGCGTACGGCGTGATCGAAGCCGGCCTCGTCGACCAGTCCATGTTCAACCCGTCGTTCGAGGGCCACGACTTCCAGGCCGTGACCCCGATCCCGGCCTGGGGCCTGAGCGCCGCCAGCGCCCTGGCCTTCGTGGCGGGCCACGCGATCTGGAGCATCACGGTCCCGATCGCCCTGATGGAGCAGTTGAATCCGATATTCCACCCGTCAGGCGAAAAATCCGATATGTCGGCCGGTTCGGCCGCGAAGCGGCCGACATATCGCCCCTGGCTGAGCCGGCGCGGCCTGGCCGCAACCGCACTCGTATACCTCCTGGGCTGCTGGATCATCCACAAGGAAATCACCGACAGCGAGCACTTCACCGCAACCCAACCTCAACGCCTGGGAGCCGCAACAGCCGCCGCCATCCTCATCGCGCTCGCATTCCTGAGACCAAGGCCCGGAACCTGGCCCGCGCCCAAGGTCTGGCTGACCGGAGTCATCGCGTTCGGCTCGACGACGGTGTTCTTCGCAAGGCCGGAGTCGTGGGCAGGGTTCTGGTTCGGCGTCGTCTGGCTGGCGGCCGGAGCCGCATGGCTGGCCCGGACCCGCTGGACCGATCGGCACGTGCGGGCCCTCGCGAGCGGCGCGCTGCTCACGTACGCCTGGAGCGGCTTCGCCCTCACCGCGCTCATGGAACCGCACGACCCGGTCCGCTGGTGGGGCAACGCGGCCTTCGCCGCCGGGGCCGTCGCGCTCGTGTTCGCCTGCTTCAGGAGGCGGACAGCAGCGCCCGCGCACGGGCCAGCCAGTGCGGGGAGTTCCAGCGACTAGCCACGTCCACGGCCAGCCGCAGGCACTCGGTCGCCTCCCCGGGGCGGTTCTGGAGGCGGTACAGCTCGCCCAGGCTCAGCGCGACGGGCTGCATGGCGATCGAGGTGCTCGACACCCCCGCGATCTGGTCGCGCAGCGGCAGCAGCGCGTCGATGACCGGCTGGGCCAGGTCGGCCCGGCCCAGCGCGACGATCGCCAGGGCGCGCACGGTGTAGAACGCGGAGCCGAAGAAGTCCGGGCGGATCGGGTGCTCGCCGATGCGGACCGTCCGCGCCTCGGCGAGCCGGCCGGCGGCGAAGAGGCTCAGGGCGTGCGCGTCGTGGGCGATCGCGCCCATCTCCTGACCGATGAGCCGGGTCGCCTCGACGAGCTCGGCGGTGCGGTCCTGGTCCACCATCAGGCTGAAGGTGGCGATGAAGTGGAAGCCCTCGCCGTGCATGGAGCCCTGGCGGCGCAGCTGCTCGCGGCACTCGTCGTACAGCGCGTGGGCACCGGCGAAGTCGCCCTCGATGTGGGCCAGGGTGGCGCGGGCGGCGAGGTGGACGGCGATCGGCTCGGCGAGGTGGTAGGCGGCGGCGATCGCGCCCTGCCGGGCCACCGCCGCGCGCACCTCGGCGGGCTCGTTCAGTGCCCCGGCGCAGTTGCCCAACTGCTGCTCGGCGAGCCACTGGTAGGGCACGAACCCGTGCTCGGCGGCGAGCGCCCGCAGCTCCAGCGCGACCGCGCGGCGCTCCGGCACGTCCCGGTCGAAGGGCATCGTCCGCCCCCGTGCGGCCAGCCCGAGCGCGAGCAGCCCCGGGTCGCCGAGGCCACGGGCGATCTCGAGCGCCTCCCGCCCGGCCGCGACCCCCCGCTCGTCGCCGTCGAGCTCGCCGCTGAGCGCGTCGAGCAGCCGGCAGCGGTCGGCCGGGGCCAGGTCGCCGCGGCGCAGCAGGCGGGTGAGGACGTCCACGGTGCGTTCATCGATCACGCCGTACTCATGGATCTGCCACGGCGTCGCCACCGTCCACGCCGTGAACGCCGCGACCAGGAGGTCCTCGCCGCCGGCCACGGCCACGTCGACCGCCCGCTGGCGGGTCCGCCGCGCCGCCGCCACCGCGCCCGCGCTCGCCTGGGCCCGCAGCAGCCGCCCGAGCAGGTCGACCAGGAGCGCGTCCCGATCTCCGGGCACGGTCCCGGCCGCCTCGAGCGCCGCCAGCGCCGCGCCGAGGATCTCGGCGGCGGCGTCGTACGCGAATCGCCGCTCGGCCAGCTCCGCCGCCCGCACCGCGTAGTCCACGGCCGCCGGCGCGGTCTCCGAGGACGCCGCGCGCGCGTAGTGGTAGGCCAGCGCCGGGTAGTCGTCGGGCCGCAGCCGCCGCGTGCCGGCCGCGACCCGGGCGTGCATGCGGGCGCGGCGCAGCCGGGAGAGGTCGGTGTACATCGTGTCGCGCACCAGCCCGTGCACGAACCGCACCCGCCCGGGCGCCGGCTCGGTGAGCAGCCCCGCGATGAGCCCGGCCTCGAGCGCGTCGAGCACCGCGCCCTCGTCGGCGTCGGCCGCCTCCACCAGGGTCTCGACGTCGGCCTCCCGCCCGATCACGGCCGCGAGCCGAAGCACCGCGACCGCCGCCGGGGGCAGCCGCGACAGCCGCCGCCGCAGGACGTCGCGCACCCCCTCCGGCACCTCGGACGTGGCCACGAGCGCCCCTTCGGACGCGAGCAGCTGCGCGGACTCGCGCACGTAGAACGGGTTGCCGCCGGTGCGCTCGGCCAGCGCCGCGAGCGTGCCGGGGTCCACGGGCGTGCGCGCGAACGCCTCGACCAGCCGCGCGACGTCCTCCTGGCCGAGACCCTGCAGCTGTACCCGTACCGGCGACCGCCGCGCCAGCGCCGCCATGGTCGCGGCGAGCCGTTCCCGGTTGTCGGCCGGGCGCAGCGCGGCGACGAGCAGCAGCGCCGGCCCGCCGGGCGCGACCAGCTCGGCGACGCTCGCGAGCAGCATGAGGGTCTCGCCGTCGGCCGCGTGCAGATCGTCGAGGACGACGGCGAGGGGCCGCTCGGCCGCGACCGCGGTGAGCCAGCGCGCGACCGCGCGATGCAGCCGGAACCGCCCGGCCGCGACGTCCTCGCCGGGGCCGGACCCGGCGTCCTCGTCGAGCAACGGCCGCACCTCGGCCGCGAGCTCCCCCGGCGGCGCGAAGCCGGCCAGCTGCCGCAGCGCCTCGACCCACGCCCAGGCCGGCGGCGCGCCTTCCGCCTCGGGGCAGCGCCCCACGACGACGAGCCACCCCTGCCGCGCCAGCTCCTGCCGGTAGCGCGCGAGGATGCGGCTCTTGCCGACGCCGGCCTCGCCGCTGATGAGGACCACGCTGGGCGCGACGACCCCGGTGAGCGTGGCGAGCTCGTCGGCCCGCCCCACGAACAGCTCGTCGGGCGCATCCCCGGCCCGCACGACCGGCAGGTCCGATATTTCGGGCGACCCCTGGACGTCGGGCGAGCCGGCGAGAATCGCCGCCTCCAGGTCCAGCAGCGCGCGGCCGGGGTCGAGACCGAGCTCCTCCGCCAGCAGTGCCCGCGCCCGGCGCAGGGCGGCCAGCGCATCGGCCTGCCGCCCGCTGCGCCACAGGGCGAGCGCGAGCAGCCGCCAGCTCTCCTCCCGCAGCGGCGCCTGCCGGGTCAGCACCTCCGCCTCGGCCACCGCCTCGGCCGCCCCACCGGCGCGCAGGGTCGCGTCGAGCAGCAGCTCCCGGGCGGCCAGCCGCAGCTCCTCGAGCCGCGCCGCCTCGGGCTGGGCCCACGACTCGTCGGCGAACTCCGCGTAGGCGTCCCCGCGCCAGAGCTGGAGCGCCGCCCGCAGCAGCACCCGCGCCCGTCGCGGGTCCTGCGACACGGCCGCGCGGGCGTCGGCCAGCAGGCGCTCGAACCGCCAGGCGTCCACGGCCTCGGCCGGGAGCCGGATCGCATACCCGGGCGGCGCGCTGACCAGCAGGCGGGCCGGGGCCCGGCGCTCGCGGGAGGGTTCGAGGAGGCGGCGGAGGTTGGAGACGTACGCCTGCAAGGACGCGATCGCCCGCGGCGGAGGCTCGCCGCGCCACAGGTCCTCGATCATCCGGTCGACCGAGACGACCTCGCCGCGGGCGGAGAGCAGCAGGGCGAGCACGGCGCGCTGGCGGGGCCCGCCGACGTCGACCGTGGCGCCCGCATCCGTCTCGACCTCGAAGGGCCCCAGCACCCGCAGCAGCATGACGGCGTCATGGTAGTCGCCGCCAAGCGCGCTCCAAGACCGCTACAAGACACTCCGGCGACGCTTTCGGCTCAATCACCGCAACAATTTGAGGAGCCACATATGCGTCCCTGGGTCCAGGAGATGGTCATCGTCCACCGGGTGTTCCGCCGCGAGTCGCGGCTGCTGCCCGAGCTCATCGGCGCCGTGCGCCCCGGCGACACCGAGCGGGCCGAGCGGCTGGCCGGTCTCACCCGCGGATACGTCGACGGCCTGCACGACCACCACACCAGCGAGGACGAGCTGCTCTGGCCGAAGCTGCTGGCCCGCGTCGACCTCGACGCCGAGCTGGTGCTGCGCATGGAGCAGCAGCACCAGGTCGTCGACACCGGGCTCCAGGAGGTCGGCGCGCGGCTCGACGCCTGGGAGCGCTCGCCCGCCGAGCCGGAGCGCGACGCCCTCGTCGGCGCGCTCGCCCGGCACCGCCGCGACCTGCTGGAGCACCTCGACGAGGAGGAGCAGCGGATCCTGCCGCTGGTGGAGGAGCACATCTCGGTCGCGGAGTGGGCGGCCCTGAGCGAGCACGCGCGGGCGAAGACGCCGAAGGACAAGCTGCTGTTCGTGCTGGGCGCGCTGCTGGAGGACGCCACGCCGGAGGAGCGCACCCGCTTCCTGGCGATGCTCCCCCTTCCGGCGCGGCTGATGTGGAAGCTGGTCGGCAAGCGCTCCTACGCCAAGCAGGTGGAGAAGATTCGCAAGGGCTAGTTCGACGCGTAGCCGGGCAGGTCGGCGGAGTCGTCCGCCGACTCGACCCGGTCGACCTTCCCGTCGAAGTCGTCGTCGTGGTAGATCAGGTCGATCCGGCCGTCGTGGTCCTGGTCGTACGCCACCTCGTCGACCAGCCCGTCGTGGTTGGTGTCCCACATCGCCACGTCGGTCCGGCCGTCGTGATCGGTGTCGGCCAGCAGCATGTCGACCCGGCCGTCGCCGTCGGAGTCGTAGCCGACCGTGTCGGCGTCGCCGCCCATCTCCCCCGCCGACGGCCCGGTGCCGCCGGCCCCGGGGTCGGCCGCGCTGAGCTCGGCCGTGCCGTAGGAGGCGGCCGTGAGCGGACCGTGGCCGAACATCGCCTCGGGGTCGGCCACGTCGTCCGGGCTCAGGTCCAGGTGGTAGTCGTCGGACGTCAGGCCCCAGTCGGTCATAGCCCCTAGCCTAGGTCGATGGAGTGGTCGGTTCCGAACTGATATCCGCCGCTTCGCCCCGTTCGGCGCTGAGGCGGGCGCGGCGCATGCCGTAGGCGAAGTACACGATCAGCCCGACCGCCATCCAGACGAGGAACCGCACCCAGGTGATCACGGGCAGGTTGATCATCAGCCACAGGCTCGCCACCACGCTGACGATGGGCAGCCAGGGCACCAGCGGGGTCTTGAAGGCGCGGGGCAGGTCGGGCCGGGTGCGGCGCAGCACGACCACGCCGAGCGACACGACCACGAACGCGAACAGCGTCCCGATGCTGGTCAGCTCGGACAGCTCCGACAAGGGCACGAACGCGGCCAGCACCAGCACGATGACGCCGGTGATCGACGACATCACCCACGGGGTGCCGAAGCGCGGGTGGACCTTGGCCAGCACCGGCGGCAGCAGCCCGTCGCGGGCCATGGCGAAGGAGACCCGGGCCTGGCCGAGCAGCAGCACCAGGATCACCGACGTGATGCCGCAGACCGCGCCGAGCGAGATGAGGTTGGCCGCCCAGCCCTGTCCGGCCAGGTCGAACGCCTTGGCCAGCGGGGCCGCGGTGTTCAGGTCGCCGTAGTGGACCATGCCGGTGACCACGAACGAGACCGCCATGTAGAGCACCGCGCAGATGATCAGCGAGCCGATGATGCCCCGGGGCACGTCGCGCTGCGGGCGGGCGGTCTCCTCGGCGGTCGTCGCCACCACGTCGAAGCCGATGTACGCGAAGAAGACGATCGAAGCCGCGGCCACGATGCCGAACCAGCCGAAGTGCTGCGGCGTGATGCCGGCGAGCACCTGCAGCAGCGGCGCGTCCCCGCCCGACTCCTTGGCGGAGGACTGGGCGGGCGGGATGAACGGGTGGTAGTTCGCGGCCTTGACGAAGAACAGGCCCAGGCCGATGACGAAGAGGACCACGGCCACCTTGACGATCACCAGGGCACCTGTGACGCGCCCGGAGAGCTTGGCGCCCACGATGGACACGATCGACAGCACAAGCACGATGAACGCGGCGCCGAAGTCGGGGCGGGCCTTGTCGCCGGCCAGCCACGTGGGCAGGTCGAAGAGCTCCTGGAGGTACGCCGACCAGCCCCGCGACACCACCGCGGCCCCCAGCGCCAGCTCCAGGCAGAGGTCCCAGCCGATCACCCAGGCGACGAACTGGCCCAGGGTGGCGTAGGAGAACGTGTACGCCGACCCCGCGACGGGCACGGTGGAGGCGAACTCCGCGTAGCAGAGGGCGGCCAGCGCGCACACGACGCCGGCCACGGCGAACGACAGCACGATGGCGGGCCCGGCGTTGACGGCCGCCTGCTGCCCGGTCAGCACGAAGATGCCCGTGCCGATGATGACTCCCACACCGAAGACGGTCAGGTCGAAGGCGGAGAGGTTCTTGCGCAGCTTGTGGCCGGGCTCGTCGGTGTCCCGCATCGACTGCTCGATCGACTTGGTGCGAAAGAGGGACGACATGCGACACGACATGCCCGATGAATCACATTCCTACACGTCGGGCTTGAGCAGAGTACTATAAAGTCTATCTGTTAAATAGGATTTTGACGGAGGGGCGTGGCGCAATGGGGCGGACATGCACCACGGTCGTCGTGGGCGGCGGCTGTAGCGGCGCGCTGGCGGCGATCCACCTGAGCCGGGAGCCGTCCCACGCGGTGGTCATCGTCGACCCGGCGCCGTTCGCCGGGCTCGGGCGCGGGGCGGCCTACCGCACCCGGCACCCGGCCCACCTGCTCAACTCGCGCGCGGCGGCGATGAGCGCCCTCGCCGACCAGCCCGACGACTTCGTGCGCTGGTGCCGCGACCAGGACCTCGGCATCGGCCCGGCCGACTTCGCGCCCCGCGGGGTGTTCGGCGACTACCTGCACGACCGGCTGCGCGGGGCCCGCTTCGAGCACGTGCGGGACGCGGCCACCCGGGTGCGCGGGGACGGGACTGTCGAACTGAGCGGCGGCGTCGTGCGACGAGGCGACCGGGTGCTGCTCGCGCTCGGGCACGGCGCCCCGGCCTGTCCCCCGGCCCTCGCGCATCTGACGGAGCACCCCCGGTACGTCCGCGACCCCTGGGCGGAGGGCGCGCTGGACGGCATCGAGGGCGACCTTCCGGTCCTGCTCATCGGCACCGGCCTGACCGCCGTGGACGTGGCCCTGACGCTCGAGGGCCGGGCGCCCGTCGTCGCCGTCTCCCGCCGCGGCCTCCTGCCCCGGCCGCACGCGGACGTCGTGCCCGCCGACGGCTCGTTGCAGTACACCGGAAGCTCCCTGGCCGGCCTGATGCGCGCGGTGCGCGAGTTCGCCGCGACCCAGCGGGACTGGCGGGCCGCCGTCGACGCGATCCGCCCGCAGACCGACGACCTGTGGCGGCAGCTCTCGCCCGAGTCCAGGCGGCGGTTCCTGCGGCACGTCTCCGTCTACTGGGAGGTGCACCGCCACCGGATGCCGCCCGCGACGGCCGCGCGGCTGCGAAACCTCACGATCACGTCCGACCCGGGCCGCGAGGGGTGGGCGGCCGTCGTCAACTGCACGGGCCCCCAGGGCATCGCGAGCACCGGGCTCGGCCGGGCGCTGCTGCGCGACGGCCTGGCCCGGCGCGACGACACCGGCCGGGGCCTCGACATCGACGCGCGCGGCCGGCTCCTCGGAGCCTCCGAGCGGATCTTCACCATCGGCCCGGTGCGCCGCGGCGCCTGGTGGGAGACGACCGCGGTGCCCGAGATCCGGCGGCAGGCCGATCGGCTAGGCCGCGACCTGCTTGAGCGTCATGACGTGCTCGACCAGCGCGATCAGCACGTCCTTGACCGAGCGCCGGTCCCGCGCGTCGCAGAGCACGACCGGCACGTCCGGGTCCAGGTCCAGCGCCTTGGCGATCTGCGACGCGCTGTGCTTCTGCACCCCGTCGAAGCAGTTCACCGCGACCAGGAACGGCGTGGAGCGGCGCTCGAAGTAGTCCACCGACGGGAAGCAGTCGTTCAGCCGGCGGGTGTCGGCCAGCACCACCGCCCCGAGGGCACCCAGCGCCAGCTCGTCCCACAGGAACCAGAAGCGGTCCTGGCCCGGGGTGCCGAACAGGTACAGCACGATGTCCTGATTGATGCTGATCCGGCCGAAGTCCATGGCCACGGTCGTCGTGCGCTTGCCCTCGACGCCGTGCACGTCGTCGATGCCGACGCCGGCGTTGGTGAGCACCTCCTCCGTCTGGAGGGGGCGGATCTCGCTCACCGCGCTGACGAGCGTGGTCTTGCCGACGCCGAACCCACCCGCGACGAGGATCTTCACCGCGAGGGGGACGTGACCGTCAGAGCGCTCGGAGGCCATTGACAACCGCCTTGAGGATGCGATCGTCGGGCCGCTGCGGCCCGACGGATTGGTCGTACTCCGGTTCGTGCATCTCGATGAGCCCCTGCTGGAGCAGGTCCCCCAGCAGCACGCGCACAACGCCGAGCGCGAGATCGAGATGCGAGGCGAGCTCGGCGACCGACACCGGCTCGTTGGTGCGCGCGAGGATCGCGCGCTGCTCGGGCAGGAGGTGCTGATCGCCCGAGCCGTCGACCCGGCTCACCACGAAGGCGACCAGGTCGAAGGCGCCGACCGCCGGCTTGGCGCGTCCGCCCGTGACGGCGTACGGCCGGACTACCGGTCCGGCGTCGGAGTCCATCCAGTCGTGCTCACGCTCCCGGTCACCCCGCGGCATCGTGTGAGAGGCCCGGTCGCGACGGCGCGGTGAGGTACTGCCCGACCCTGGTCACCAGCATCGCCATCTCGTAGGCGATCACGCCGATGTCCGAGTCGGCGGCGCTGAGCACCGCGAGACAGGCGCCCTGCCCGGCGGCGGTGACGAACAGGAACGAGTTGTCCATCTCCACGATGGTCTGGCGGACGGATCCGCCGTTGAACTGCCGCCCGGCGCTGCGGGCCAGGCTCTGGAAACCGGACGCGACGGCCGAGAGGTGCTCGGCGTCGTCGCGCCCGAGTCCGCTGGACGCGCCCATGAGCAGCCCGTCGGCGGAGAGCACCACGGCATGCTGCGCCGACTCGACCCGCTCGACGAGGTCGTCGAGGAGCCAGTCGAGCTTGCCGGTGCGGCTCGTCGAGTGCGTCACTTATGCGTCCCTTTCCGGTGCGTTCGGGTCGTCGCCGGGCGTGATCTGCCCGGCGTCGCGGCGGCCCTTGGTGAAGCCGGCCTGCAGCGACGTCATCATCGCGCGTGTCTGCTCGGGCGAGCGCCCGCCGACGGTGGTGGTCGCGAACTGGGCCGCCGGAATGCCGTCGACGGTCCGCTCCTCCTCCGGCCGCTCGCGCAGCTGCGGGGCGAGGCTGGCCTGACGCCGGCGGCGCGGCAGCCCGTCATCGGTCAGCTCGGCGTCCTCGATCGCTTCCCGCTGCGTCGGTACCGCCACAGCCGGCGCCGCCGCGGCCGGGACGGTGGGCGGGGGCGCGATGGGTTCGGGAACCACGTACTCGATCGGCTGCGGCTCGAACGGCGCCACCACGGTCGGGCGGATGACGTCGGCCGCCTCCAGCTCCAGCACCGCCTCCTCGGCGGCCTGGCGCTCCTCGGCCGGCGTGGACGCGGTGAGCTCGTGGGTCGCCCCGGTGATCAGGTGCGGCGGGACGAGCACGACCGCGGTGACGCCGCCGTACGCCGAGGCCCGCAGCGTGACCCGCACCCCGTGCCGGGCGGCGAGCAGCGCCACGACGAAGAGGCCGAGCCGGGCCGAGTTGGCCGGGTCGAAGTCCGGCGGCTGGGCCAGCCGCTGGTTCGCCTCCTCGATCGCCTCCGGGGCCATGCCCAGGCCGCGGTCCTCGATCTCGATCGCGTACCCGTTCGGCACCAGCTGCCCGCTGATCTGCACGCGGGTGTGCGGCGGCGAGTAGGCGGTCGCGTTCTCGATGACCTCGGCGAGCAGGTGGATGACGTCGGCGACGGCCCGGCCGACCAGCGACGCCTCGGGCAGGGCCAGGAACCCGACGCGCGCGTAGTCCTCGACCTCGGAGACGGCGCCGCGGATCACGTCGACCATCGGCACCGGGTGGCGCCAGCCGCGGCCGGGCGCGGCGCCGGCCAGGATGACCAGGTCCTCGGCGTGGCGGCGCATGCGGGTCGCGAGGTGGTCGACCCGGAAGAGGTCCTCGAGCTCCTCCGGGTCGGTGGTGCGCCGCTCCATGCGGTCGAGCAGGCCGAGCTGGCGGTGCAGCAGGGTCTGGCTGCGCCGGGCGATGTTGAGGAAGACCTCGTTGAGCCCCTGCCGCAGCTGGGCCTCGTGCACCGCGGACTCCACGGCGGTGCGCTGCACGGCGCTGAACGCGTTGCCCACCTTGCCGATCTCGTCGGCGCCCCATTCCAGCGGCGGCGCCGCGGCCACCACGTCGATCTTCTCGCCGTGGCGCAGCTTGGCCACCAGGGCCGGCAGCCGCACGTCGGCGAGGTCCTGGGCGTCCTGGCGCAGGCCGACGAGCCGGCGGATGAGCGAGCGGCCGATGCGGATCGACAGCAGGATGGACAGCACGACGGCGATGAGGCCGAGCACGCCGGCGCCGATGACGCGCAGCAGGATGCCGGTTGCGACCGGGCCCGCGTCGGCCACGATGACCTCGCCGAAGCGCAGGTCGAAGTTGCGCAGCTGGGCCACGAGGTTGTCGTACGCGTCCCGCCAGGCGTTGATGTCGATCGGCAGCCCGGCGCCGGCCCGGGCGTCAGACATGATCTTGTTCTCGAGGTCCTGGACGCGCTTGTAGGAGTCGCTGGTGACGATCGGGTTCCAGATCGTCTGGCCGCCCTTGGGCAGGTCGTAGGTCGCGTCGGCGTAGACGTTGCGCTTGGCCCCGATGGTCGCGATCAGGTCGGAGCTCTCGGTCTTCTGGAACTTCCCGGCCGTGGCCACCCCGTTGATCATCGCGTCCTCGCGGGCGAACTGCTCGCGGCCGCGGCTGGTGGCGATGACGATCAGGGCGTTACGGGTGAGCTGGGCGTTGCTGATGCCGGGCAGGGAGTCGTACCAGTGGTAGATCGCGTCGATCGGCCAGTTGTAGACGTTCATCGCCTCGGCCCGGTCGATCTGGCCGAGGGTGATGCGGGTCCGGTCGGCCGCGATCTGGTCGAACTGGTTGATGACCTCACGCAGCCGGCCGCGGGAGACCTCGGGGATCGCGTCCTGCAGGTCGTTGTCGGCGGCCCGGCGGCGGAAGTCGGTGAGCACCTCGTCGACCTTGCGCCGCTGCTCGTTGAGCGCCGTGGTCTCGGGCCGGCCCTCCTGGCGGCCGGAGGCCAGGTAGACCTGGGTGAGCATGCGCTCCCGCTGCAGCGCGACGATCACGTTCTCGGACGGCTTGCCCGACAGCGCGTAGTACGTCTGGCTGTTGAGCAGCTCGGCCGTGTCCCCCGCGGTCAGGGTCGTCGCGAACACCCACATCACCACGAGCGAGGCCAGCGGCGGCAGCAGCAGCGTGATGATCTTCGCGCGGATCGACCAGGTGCGGATTCTCCACGAAGGGCTTCTCATGCGGTCGGTTCCTCGCTGGGGTCGCGGGGCAGAGGGGTGGCGCCTCGGGCATGATACGGACAGGTGGGGCCGGAAGTCACCAGCAAGGTCGTCAGGGGCATGAAGCACCCTCGCCCCTTTTCTCGCTCTTCGCCCGGAGTACCCGGGACGTCCCGGGTACTCCGGGCGCCATGCGACGTGGACGGTGGGTGGTGGCCGCTCTGGCCTGGACGCTGTGCGCGGGCGGGCTGACGGCCCTGGCCCTCAACGCGAGCGCGGCGGGGCGGGATGCCCTGCTCAAGGCGGCTCGACCGGCCCCCGGATTCCCCGTGACCGCGTCGCCCTCACCCTCGCCGGACGCGCCGCGAATCCTGCGCTCGCCGGGCGGGAACGTGGTCGCGAGTTGCGACGGGAGCAAGGTGCTGGTGCGGTACCTCAGCCCCGCCGCCGGATTCCACATCGTGAGCGCGGATCGGGCCCCGGGGCCGCAGTCCCGGGTCACCTTCAAGTCCGACGCTCACGAGGTCCGCGTGCTCGTGCACTGCGCCGGCGACGGTCCGCACGCGGACATCGAGACCGGCTAGGTCACACATCGATCACAATTTATATCACCCGCTCCGGCAGGCCGAGGCCCTCCGGAACCACGGCCGTCCCGACACCACGGATCGCCATCGAAGCGCAACGCTGCGCGACGTCCGCGGCCTCGGCCAGCCCGGCGCCGGCCAGCCGCGCGAGCACGAACCCGGCCAGGTACGCCCCGCCCGCCCCGGCCGCGTGCGCGACGGGCGCCGGCGGCGCGGCGGTGCCGACCGTCTCCCCGTCGAGGCTGAGCACCGCCGAGCCCTCGGCGTCGAGCGTCACCGCGACCACGGCCGCTCCCGTGCGCCGCAGCAGCTGCCCGCGGTCGCGCTCCCGGTCGAACTCGGGCGCCTCCCGGTCCGACACGCGGCCCAGCACCCGCGCGGCCTCGGCCCGGTTCGGGGTGACCAGGTCCGGCCCGGTCGACGCCCACGGGGCCAGGTCGTGCGCGTCCACGGCGAAGAGCGGCAGGTCGAGGCGGCGGGCCGCGAGCAGCTCCCGCACCCGCGGCCCGAGCGTGCCGGCGCCGTGGTCGCAGACGACGACCGCGTCCGGGCGCGGCTCGGTGCTCAGCGTCTCCTCGAGCCGGCGCACCAGCGTCTCGGCCGCGACCGGGCTCAGCGGGCCGGTGTCGCCGTCGTCGAAGCGGACCAGGACGTATCCGTCCGCGACCACCCGCCGCTTGGTGACCGTCCGGCGGCCGACCGCGGTCACGAGCCGGTCGGCCACGCCGGCGTCCCAGACGCAGGTGCGCAGCCGGGCACCGGCGTCGTCGTCGCCGACGGCCCCGACCAGCGTGGTCCGGCCGCCGAGGGCGGCGAAGTTGGCCGCGGTGTTGGCCGCGCCGCCGCACACCTCGCGGGTGGTGTCCAGGGCGATCACGGGCACCGGCGCCTCCCGGCTCAGCCGGACCGGGGCGCCGCACAGCCAGCCGTCGAGCAACGCGTCCCCGACGACGAGGATCGCGGCGTCGCGCCAGCCCTCGGCCAGCGCGGCGAACTTGCCAGAGATCTGCACCGGCCGCCGCTACCCGGCCCGGCGCGCTTCATTCCCTGCGACAATCGGACCATCGAACACGCAGACGTGGCGATCATCGGCGGGGGCATCGCCGGCCTGTCCCTCGCCGCGGAGCTCGCCGAGCTGGACGGCCGGATGGTGGAGCGCTCGGGCGGAACCCGCCCGGAGCTGCGTATCGTGCTGCTCGAACGTGAGAACCAGTTCGCGTACCACGCGACCGGACGCTCGATCGCCGCGCTGTCGGAGAGCCTGGGCTCGCCCGAGCAAC
Organism: Dactylosporangium sp. NPDC000244; assembly: GCF_040300725.1. Classification (NCBI taxonomy): domain Bacteria; kingdom Bacillati; phylum Actinomycetota; class Actinomycetes; order Micromonosporales; family Micromonosporaceae; genus Dactylosporangium; species Dactylosporangium sp. NPDC000244. The sequence continues at coordinate 54,864 of NZ_JBEPEH010000031.1, read as the reverse complement.
GCGCCCTCGCCCGCGCCTCCCGCACCATCCTCGACGCGCTCGGCGCCGAGTCCGGCACGCCCCTGCTGCGGGCCCGCCCGGCGATCTGGGTGGCCGACGAGGACCACCTCGGCGCCGTTAACGCCCTGCTGACCGCGAACCCGTCCCTGCGCGCCGTCGACCCCGCGGCCGCCCGGACCCTCTGCCCCGCGCTGCGCCCCGAGGCCGCGGCCCGGGCCGCGGTGGAGCGCACCGCCCAGGACGTGGACGTGGACGCGTTGCAGCAGCAGTACCGCGACCGCGCCAACGCCGCCGGCGCCGTCCTGCGCACCGCGATCGGCCTCGAGTCCGGCGCCTGGAACGCGGCCCGCGCCCGGTGGACGGTCACGACCGACCGCGGCGAGCTGACCGCGACCCGGATCGTCAATGCCGCCGGCGCCTGGGCGGACGCGGTCGCGGCCCGGCTGGAGGTCCAGGGCGCCGGCCTGACCAGCTACCGCCGCACCGTCGCGATCGCCTCCGCGGACGGCGTCGGCCCGGCCTGGCCCCTGGTCCTGGACGTGGCGAACCGCTTCTACTTCCGCCCGGAGCGCGGCGGCCTGCTGATCTCCGCCGCCGACGAGACCCCGAGCCCGCCCACGGACGCGGAGGCCGCCCCCCAGGACGTGACCGTGGCCGTGGAGCGCGTGACGGCCGCGACGACCCTGCACCTCGCCCGCGTCCGCACCAGCTGGGCGGGTCTGCGCACCTTCGCCCCCGACCGCAACCCGATCGTCGGCCCCGACCCGAAGCAGGACGGCTTCTTCTGGTTCGCGGGCCTCGGCGGCACCGGCATCCAGACCGCGCCGGCCCTGGCCCGGCTGGCCGCGGCCCAGTTGCTGGGCGAGCCGTTCGAGATCCCCGACCTGCGCCCCGAGTCGCTGCTACCCCGCTGACCTACCCCGCTGAACGCAGCCCCTCGACCGCCGGGGCCTTCGGGACGGCGACCGGCAGGCCGCCGGGGGTGCGCAGCAGGGCGCGGTCGGCGTCCTCGACGAAGGCCAGGTCGGCCTCCACGTGCCGGGTCGCGGCCGAGAGCAGCAGGGCCACCACCGGGTCCTCCGCCTTGCGCCGCAGGCCGTCGAGGTTGCGAAGCTCGCGCATGAGATACGTCCGCTGCTGCGACAGCACCGTCTTGACCGTGTCCGCGTCGCCGGAGCGGGCCGCGGCCGTCACCTTCAGAAAGAAGTCGTCGCGGAACCCGCCGCTGCGCGGGGACGCCTCGCCGAGCCAGCGCCGCAGCTCCTCGTGGCCGGCGTCGGTGATCTCGTAGACCACCCGGTCCGGCTTGACCGCCTGGGCGTGACGCTGCGAGACCACCATCCCGTCGCGGGAGAGCCGATCCAGGATCTGGTACAGGTGGCCGATGTTCAGCGGTCCCCATTGCGGGCCGACCGCCGTCTCGAACGCGCCCTTGAGCTCGTAGCCGTAGCTCGGCCCGTGCGACAGCAGCGACAGCACCGCGTGATGGATCGGCATGACCCGAGATGGTACCCCTTGCATTGTCACAATGCATTGCGACAGAGTAGGCGCGTGATCCCATTCATCTGGGCGCATCTACGGGGGCGCACGGCGAGGTCGGTGGCGCTGCTGCTCGGCGTCCTGGTGGCGACCACCGGCTTCACCGTGCTCACCGGGGCGACCGACACCGCCCGGCTGGAGGTCACCGGCGAGGTGAACCGGTCGGCCGCCGCCGCCTACCAGGTGCTGGTGCGGCCCCGGGGCGCCCGCACGCCGCTGGAGGACGACCGGCAGAAGGTCCGCCCGAACTCGCTCAGCGGCATCTACGGCGGGATCACCCGCGACCAGGTGGCCCGGATCGCCGCCCTCGACGGCGTGGACGTCGCCGCCCCGATCGCGATGGCCGGCTACGCCAACCAGAGCCGCCTCGCCTTCGCGGACATCACCGGCCTGGTCGACCGCTCGCTCGACCGGCAGCTGATCCGCGTCGACCGGACGTTCCTCGCCGACCGCGAGCTGAGCACCGCCAAGGGCCGGGCCCAGTTCGTCTACATCACCAAGCACGCCCTCGCCTGGCCGAAGATGAACGGGGCCAGCTCGTCCCGGGTGGAGTACAGCGACGGCTCCGTGCGCAACGGCCGCGACCTTTGCGCCGACACGGTGCCCGTCCTCGAGGACGGCCGGCCGGTCTGCGACTGGATCGACCAGGGCGAGATGTCGAACCTGATGAACGACCTGCAGGGCACCCGCCTCGACATCTACCAGCTCCTGCCGGACGGCCGGTTCCAGCGCGGCTCGGCCGGCGAGAACGGCGACGCGCTCGTCACCGCCGACACCGCCGAGGCCTTCCTGTACTGGAAGACCCCGCTGCTGCTCGCCGCCGTCGACCCGCAGGCCGAGGCGCGGCTGGTCGGGCTGGACCGGGCGGTCACCGCCGGGCACTGGTTCGGCCCCGACGACCGGGTGGAGCCCAAGAAGCCGCCGATGAACCTGGCCACGCTGCCGGTGTTGTCCGTCGAGCGGCCGTACCCGGACAACGGCATCCGCATCGGCCTGAGCCGGGTGCCGCTGAGCGAGCCGCCGCCGGGCGACACCCCCGCGCACGCGCTGGCCACGCTCGACGCGATCACCGGCCCGCTGCTGGAGACGCGGACGGTGCAGGCCGACCCGCAGGAGCTCGACTCGCAGCACTACCTGGCCCCGTTCATGCTCACGGGCGGCGTCGATTACACCGAGAACCCGGACGGCTCGCTCACCGCCGTCTCAGTCGCGAGCAACCCGGAGGCCTGGCGGCTGCGGGACGAGTCCGGCGTCCACGTGCCGTGGCAGATCTACGACACCTCGTACCGCACCATCAGCCAGTCGACCAACCTCGGCCTCGCCCGGACCGTCGGGCTCTACGACCCGGCCAAGGTGCAGGCGTTCGACCCGCTGAGCAAGGTCCCGATGGAGACCTACCAGGCCCCCGTGGCCACCGGCGGCGACCAGCGCAGCCGCGACCTGCTCGGCGGCGGCGCGCTGCTGCCCGACGGCAACCCCGCCGCCTACCTGGCCACCCCGCCGACGCTGCTGACCAGCCTCGACCTGCTCGACCAGGTCTACGCCGAGGCCGGGCTGAGCACCGCGGCCAAGGCGCCCGTCTCGGCCGTGCGGGTGCGCGTGGCCGGCGTGCACGGCTTCGACGCGGCCGCGCGGGAGCGGGTGCGGGTCGTGGCCGAGCGCATCGCGGCCGCGACCGGCCTCGACGTCGACATCACCTACGGCTCCTCGCCGCAGCCCCAGCTCGTGGACGTCTCGGCGGGGCAGTTCGGCCGGCCGGCGCTGCGGCTGTCGGAGCTGTGGACCCGCAAGGGGGTCGCCGCGGCGATCGTGAGCGCCGTGGACCGCAAGAGCGTCGTGCTGTTCGTCCTGGTACTCGTGGTCTGCGCGCTGTTCCTGGCCAACGCGGTCACGGCCGGGGTACGCGACCGGCGCACCGAGCTCGCGACGCTGACCGCCCTCGGCTGGCCGGCCCGGCGCGTGTTCGGCGTCGTGCTCGGCGAGGTCGCCGCGATCGGGCTGGTCGCGGGCGCCGGGACGATGCTGCTCGCCGGTCCGCTCGGCTACCTGCTCGACGTGCGGGTTCCTTGGGGGCGGGGGCTGCTGGCGGTACCGATCGCGCTGCTCCTGGCTCTTCTGGCCGGGCTGCTCCCGGCGCTGTCCGCGGCTCGCGCACGGCCGGCGAAGGGGCTGCGACCCGTGGTGCTGCGCCCCCGCCGGGCCGGCCGCCCGCGCGGGCCGATCGGGCTGGGCCTGCGCAACCTGCTGCGCGTGCCCGGGCGGACCCTGCTCGGCGCGGGCGCGCTGGCGATCGGGATCACCGCGGCGACCGTCCTCGGCGCGATCACCTTCGCCTTCCACGGCGCGATCGTCGGCACGCTGCTCGGCGACGCCGTGTCGCTGCAGGTGCGATCGGTCGACACGATCGCGGTGGCCGCCACGGTACTGCTGGGCGCCCTCGCCGTCGCCGACGTGCTGTACCTCAACATCCGCGACCGCTCGGCCGAGCTCGCTACGCTGCGCGCCACCGGCTGGACGGCCGGCGCGCTGACCCGCCTGGTCGCCGCCGAGGGCTTCGGCATCGGCGTGCTCGGCGGCCTGCTCGGCGCCGGCCTCGGCCTCGGCGGCGCGGCCTGGCTGGTCGGCGCCGTGACCGTCGGCCTGCTCTGGACCGCGGCCGCCGCGCTCGCCGGCGGCGCCCTGGTCGCGACCGCGGCCGCGATCGTCCCCGCGCTGCTGCTGCAACGCCTGCCCATCGCCCGCCTGCTCGCCGAGGAGTAACGCCATGTCAGGTGCCGCGCTGTCGGTCAACGGGCTCACCAAGCGCTTCCAGGACATCGTCGCCGCGGACGAGCTCTCGCTGGAGGTCGCCGCGGGCAGCTTCACCGCCGTCACCGGGCCGAGCGGCTCGGGCAAGTCCACGCTGCTGCACCTGGTCGGCGCGATCGAGTCCGCCGACGCCGGCTCGATCGTGGTCGACGGGGTGGAGGTGACGGGGCTGCGGCGGCGGAGGCTGTCGGAGTACCGGCGCACCGTCGGGTTCGTCTTCCAGCGGTACCACCTGCTGCCCGCCCTCACCGCGCTGGACAACGTGATCGCCCCGGTGCTGCCGTTCAAGGTCGGGTTCGACAAGCGTGCCCGCGCCCGGGAGCTGCTCGACGCGGTCGGGCTCGCCGGGCGGGAGCGGTCGCTGCCGGCCCAGCTCTCCGGCGGCCAGCAGCAGCGGGTCGCGATCGCCCGGGCGCTCATCGGCTCGCCGCGGCTCCTGCTGGCCGACGAGCCGACCGGCAACCTCGACTCGGCCCATGGCGCGCAGATCCTCGACCTGCTGCTGGAGCTGCGCGAGCAGCACGGCATGACGGTGCTGCTGGCCACGCACGAGCAGGCCGTCGCGGCCCGTTGCGACCGGCTGATCCGCCTCGGCGACGGCCGGATCGACGAGGACATCGACCTGACGACCGGCGAGCCCCCCGAGTCCACTCTGGCGCGCGCCACCCAGCTGCGGCTTTAGCCGGGAAATGCACCATTTCGCGGGTACGATCGCTTTTACGTGCTTGCGGGTTGGGGGTGGTATGCCGCAACTCGATACCGGCGTGCTCGCGCAGCCCGAACGACTTCGCGCCCTGCGCCGCGCGCACATGCTCCTGAGCTCCTCGTCGGCCCCGGTCGACGGCCTCGTCCGGCTGGCCGCCCGCTCGGTGGTGGCCCCGATCGGCCTGCTCACGCTCGTCGACGACGAGCGCATGCACGTGGTCGGCCGGCACGGCCTGCCGCCGGACCTCGACCGCGTGCACTCCGAGCCGGCCACGAGCTCCTTCTGCCAGTTCGTGGTCAGTGAGGACGCCGCGCTGGTGGTCCGCGACGCGCGCGAGGACCCCGTGCTGCGCGACCTGGGCGTGGTGCACAGCCGGCACATCACGGCGTACCTCGGCCAGCCCATCCACGACGCCGCCGGGAACACGCTCGGCGCGGTGTGCGTGACCGACTCGGTGCCGCGGCACTGGACCGACGAGGACATCGCCGCGATCGCCGAGTGCGCCGGGCTCATCGAGGTCATGCTGGCCGCGGAGACCTCGCGCGAGGACATCGCGCTCGCCGCCGCGGAGACCGACGCCGTGCTGGAGACGGCCCTGGAGGCCTTCGTCGCCATCGAGCTGTCCGGCGAGATCACGCGCTGGAACCGCGCGGCCGAACGCGCCTTCGGCTGGACCGCCGAGGAGGCGATCGGCCAGCACGTGCACGAGCTGATCATCCCCGAGCGCTTCCGGGCCGCCCATCGCGCCGGGCTCATGCGCCTGGCCCGCGCCGGGGTGCCCCGGCTCATCGGCCAGCGTCTGCAGCTGTACGCCGTGAATCGCGCCGGCGACGAGTTCCCCGTCGAGATCACGCTCAACGTCGTCGAGGGCGCGCTCGGGCGCCACGCGCACGCGTTCATCTACGACATCAGCGAGCGCGTCACCGCCGAACGGCAACTCGCCCGCGAACGGCACTTCCTCTCCGCCCTGCTGGACAACCTCGACGCCGGCGTGGTCGCCAGCGACGAGCGGGGCAAGCTGATCCTGTTCAACCGGGCGATGCGGGAGATCACCGGCCACGACGCCGACGGCTCCACCCAGAACGCCTGGACCACGCTGCGCAGCGCCCCGGGCGGCGAGACGATCACCGGCGACGACATGCCGCTCACCCGCGCCTTCCGCGGCGAGCACATCCGCGACGCCGAGTTCGTCATCCACCTGCCGGACCGGCCGCGCCGCTCGTTCACCGTGAACGCCCAGCCGATCCGCGACTCCGACGGCACCCGCCTCGGCGCGGTCGCGGCCCTGCACGAGGTCACCGAGCGCCGCCGGGCCCAGCGGCTCATCGAGTGCGAGCTGGCCGTGTCGCGCATCCTCGAGCAGGCCCCCACCATTCAGGAGGCCGGCCCCGAGCTGCTGGAGACCGTCGCGCGCACGCTGCGATGGCCGCACGCGGAGATGTGGCTCGTGGACAAGGTCGGCAACGTGCTGCGCAACGCGGCGATGTGGACGGAGCCGGGGTACGAGATCCCCTACCCGGACCCGCTCGCCCCCGGCAAGGGCGTCTCGGGCGTGGCGTGGGAGACCGGCCAGCCGACCTGGATCCCCGACATCTCCGCGGTCGACAGCCGCCTCAACGTGCCCTCGCTGGCCAAGCACGGGCTGCGCGTGGGCCTGGCGATCCCGATCCGCGACGGCCTCGGGGTCACCGGCACGCTGAGCTTCTTCGGCGACGCCGCCGAGCAGCCCGAGCAGTCCCTGATCGCGCTGCTGTCGGGCATCGCGGCGCACGTGGGACAGTTCCTGGAGCGGCGCCGGGCCGAGGACCTCGCCAAGCAGCTGGCCCGCACCAAGGACGAGTTCATCGCGCTGGTCGGCCACGAGCTGCGCACGCCGCTGACGTCGATCTCGTCGTACACCGAGCTGCTCCTGCACGACGACCACGACGACGAGGCCACGCGCGAGCAGTTCCTGGCCGTGATCGCGCGCAACGCGGAGAACCTGCGCGCCATCATCGACGACCTGCTCGACCTCGCCGGCCTGGAGAGCGGCTACGTCACCATGGTCGAGCGCCCGCTGGACTTCGCCGCCGTGGTGCGCGAGGTCGCCGGCGCCAACGCCCAGGCCGCGCGCGAGAAGGACCTCGACGTCGCGGTCGTCCTGCCCGACGGCCCGGCCCCCGTCGCCGGCGACCTCCCGCGCCTGCGCAAGGTCGTCGACCACCTCGTGACCAATGCGGTGAAGTTCACGCCCGCGGGCGGCCGCGTCGAGATCCGCCTGGACAGCGACGTGGCCGGCGTCACCCTGCACGTGGTCGACACCGGGGTCGGGATTCCGGAGGAGGAGCGGTCGCGGCTCTTCGAGCGCTTCTTCCGCGGCTCGAACATCCGCAACCAGGGCGTCCCCGGCACCGGCCTGGGCCTGGCGATCAGCCGCACGGTGGTCGAGCGCCACGGCGGCACCATCACGGTGACCGACCACGGCGACAAGCCGGGCACCACCTTCGTCGTGCGCCTGCCCGCCTACTGCCCCTGAGGAGCCGTCCTCCGCGCGGGTCCGCTCGGCGCGTTTGCGGCTTCGCGACCATCGGGGTTGGTGCGCCTGCCCGCCTGCTGCCCCCGAGGGGGCCGTCCTCCCCGCGGGTCCGCTCGGCGCGTTTGCGGCTTTGCGGCCATCAGGCAAGCTGGGTGCATGCGGTCTCGATGGTTGTCGTTGCTGGTGGTGAGCGCGCTGGCACTCAGTGCGTGTTCGGACTCGGATACCTCGTGGAAGAGCCCCGGCAGCGGTACCTCCGGAGGCCCCGCCGAAAGCAAGAAGATCCCGATCAGCTCCCCGGCCGACGGCGCGAAGGACGTCTCCACCGCCCTCGACCTCGTCTTCAACGCCCCCGAGTCGGCCGAGGTGACCCTGAAGGACGCCTCCGGCGCGACCATCACGGGCAACGCGGTCGACCAGCAGCCGTCGAAGTCCGCTTCGTCCGCCTCACCGGCCGGCCCATCGGCGGAGGCGTCGGCCCCCGCGGCCGACGGCGTGCACTGGGTTCCGGACAAACAGCTCAAATGGGCCACCGAGTACACCGCGACCGTGAAGGCCGACGGCGCCACCGGCGAGGTGAAGTTCACCACGATGGCCAAGCCGTCGAACCTGGTCCGGGTCACCAGCCAGGTCGGCGACAACCAGGTCGTCGGCGTCGGCATGCCGATGATCCTGAACTTCGCCAACGACGTGCCCAAGGACGCCCGGGCCGCGGTCCAGCGCCGGCTGTTCATGTCCTCCGACCCGCCGCAGGAGGGCAGCTGGAACTGGTTCAGCGCCAAGGAGGTGCACTACCGCCCGAGGGAGTACTGGCAGGCCGGCACCAAGCTGAAGCTGCGCGCCGCGCTGGGCGGGGTGTCGCTGGGCAACAAGTCGTACGCGCAGCAGGACCTCACCGTCGACGCCACCGTCGGCAAGAGGCTCATCATGGAAGCCGACAACGCGACGAAGAAGATGACCGTGACCGAGGACGGCGTGGTCCTCAAGACGATGCCGATCAGCCTCGGCAAGCCGAGCAACCCCTCGGACAGCGGCAACTTCATCGTGATGGTGAAGAACGAGTGGGAGTGGTTCGACTCCTCCACCTACGGCGTGCCCGTCGACTCCCCGGACGGCTACCGCACCAAGGTCCAGTTCCCGCAGCGCATCACGTGGAGCGGCCAGTACATCCACGCCGCCCCCTGGTCCGTCTCCGACCAGGGCAAGCGCAACGTCTCCCACGGCTGCGTGAACATCAGCCTGGAGCTGGGCCAGTGGCTCTACGGCGTGACCCACATCGGCGACCCGGTGATCGTGAAGGGCACCGAGGAACGCGTGAAGTACGGCGACGGCTGGACGGACTGGGAGCTCTCCTGGGACCAGTACGTCAAGGGCAGCGCCCTCTGACCAAAGCCCCCTCGGACACCGGCGCCACCTCCCCTCGGAGGCGGCGCCGGTTCCTTTTCCCGGCTTCCCGCCCGCCCCTCCCGACCTCCCCACTTCCTCCGGCCCCAGCTCTCCCGCGGCCCCTCCCGACCTCCCCGCTCCCCCGCCCCCGACTCTCCCGCCGCCCCTTCTCGACCTCCCGCTTCGGCCGCCCCGGCACCTCCGCGTCCCTCTCTCGGACGCGGCCCGTTTTGGCTGGCTGCGGGGTGACCTGGTAGCCTGATTCATCGCGCTAGGTGACGCGCCGTCGTGCCGTGCGCTCTAGGAATCCAACCCGAGCTATCAAGACGAGGCTGTCGCGTGGCGAACATCAAGTCCCAGATCAAGCGCAACCGGCAGAACGAGAAGCGCCGCCTGCGCAACAAGTCGGTGAAGTCGTCGCTGAAGACGGCCATCCGCAAGTTCCACGAGGCGACCGCCGCCGGCGACAACGACACCGCCGCCGCGCTGCTCCGTGACGCTTCCCGCAAGCTGGACAAGGCCGCCAGCAAGGGCGTGATCCACAAGAACCAGGCCGCCAACCGCAAGTCGGCCATCACCAAGAAGCTGCAAGGCCTGACCTCCGCCTGACCGGAGCAGCAGCAGCTCACGAGCCCTGCGAAAAGCGCCGCCCACATAGGTGGAGCGGCGCTTTCGCCGTGCCCAGCTCCAGAACAACGCGGCCGCACCAGCTCGGCAACAACCGAACGCCCGCACCGCCGCGCGCACCCGGCCGCATCCAGCGGACCACCGGCTCCCACTCAAGGCGCCCCACCCCGCCGCACCAAACCACCACCCGGCAAGGCCCCACGTCCCATCGCACGGCGCTACCGGACACGCACCACCCATCCCCGCGGCGGCACTCGATCGCCGACTCGCATCCGGCCGCACCTCAACACCCGGCCCGTCCCAGCCCGTGCCCCCGCCGGCAACGCGCCGAAGCCCGGAAGCCCCACGGCCCCAAGAAGTCCGAGCGACCACAAAAGAGTGGCCCTGGAACACCGGAGAGCCGAAGCCCGCCGATCCTCCAAGGCCACACCACCGACACTCACATGCCGGATAAATCGGATTTACCGGTTACCTGCCGACCCTCAAGGCGAGCCGGCGACCAAAAGCCTCAGGCGAACCGCCCCTGGTTGACCCCACCCGTACGCTGCCGAGCCATCTCGTCCTCCGACCGCCAGCCCCGATCCGCGTGCCGGCCGGAGCCGAAGTGCCCCGACGTCACGTTGTCGGTCTCGTCCGACCGCCGCCGCCCGGGCGGAGGCGTCTGCTGCCGAGCGTGCCGCCCGGGCGTCTCCCGGTGCAGCGGCCGGGTGTCGTGCCCGTGGTTCTGCTCTTCGTCATAGCGCCGGTGCCCGCCGGTGGTCTCCCCGGACCGGTAGGCCTCCCCACGCGCCGCCAGATCGCGAGCCGCCTGCTGCGGCCCCGTGGTCTCCCCGGTGTAGTCCGACACGTAGTCGGGCGCCCCCGGCTCCCACTGGCCCCACGTCGAGCCGGACCCGTACGGCGACCGCGCCGGAGTGCCCCAGGCCGCCTGGTCGGCGAATCCGGTCTCGTCGTCCCACTCGCCGGTGTCGGCCGCGGACGAGTACTGCGTCCCGCGCCTGTAATCCCCCGCCGCCCAGGCTGCCCGGTCGCCCCACGCCGTCTCGTCGCCCCAGTTGGCCTGGGCCTGCGCGCCCGAGCCGACCGGGGTGTTCCACGCCGCCCGGTCGCCCCACGCGTTGGTCTCGGTCGGCCAGTCCATCGGCGCCGCCTCGCGCACCGGCTCGGCGTAGGTTGCGGCCGGCTGCTCCGCCCAAGGGTCCTGGGCCGGCTGGTCGCGCCAGCGGTCCTGCACCGGCTGTTCGGCGCGGCGATCCTGCGCCGGCCGGTCGCTCCACTCCGACGGGTGCAGCGGCCGCGACCGCTGGAACCCGTGCGAGTCGGTGTCGGTCCACTCCTCGCCGGCCGTCTCCAGGGCGGCGTGCGACACCGGGGCCTCCACCACGGGAACCGGAGCGTCGTCCGAGGCGGGCGAGATCCCGTACCCGGCGTCGACCACCTCCCGGTTGCCGTCGTCGTCGGCCGCGTGCCGGGATCCCGCGTCCTTCGCCGGCACAGAGATCTTGATGACCCCCACCTTCTTGCGCTGCGCCGGCGGCTCGACGGTCCGGGTCCGGACGGCCGGCGCCTGCGCGGGAGCGGCTGGCGCCTCGGAGCCGGCGCGAGCCGCCGCGTCGGAGCCGGCCCGAGCCGCGGGCGCCTCGGCGCCGGCCCGTGCCGCGGGCGCCTCGGCGCCGGCCCGTGCCGCCGCCGCGCGCCCGGCCCGGGCGATCTCGGCGCGATCGAGCGCGGTCGCGGTCCGCCGGGGAACCGATGCCGGCTCGCCGATGCGGTCATCCGGATCCACCCGAGTGGATGACGCTCGATCGGGTGAACCCCGCTCCGCTCCGCGCGCCAATGCACGGGCGCGACGGGACCCACCGATGACCATGTCGTTGACCTTGACCATGATCGCCACCACGGCCGGCAGGACCGGGACCGCCCACCAGCTGACCAGCTCGGCCAGCGCCAGCAGCACCCCGGCGGCGATCATGCACTCGAACAGCAGGAAACTCACGAACCCGCCCACGTGCAGGTGCCGAAGCCGCAGCGCACGGACGTAGAGCGGAGCCTGTTGCGCGAACCCGTTGCTCGTCGTCATCGTCCTATTCCTCCACCGCGCGCAGCGACCACTGCGAACACGGCCCGCTCGAGGGCATAGCCGCGGTCATCCGATCCACCCTTCACGGCGGCGTTGCACTCTGCAGCCGCTCGCATGGCATCAACGAGCGCCTCGGCCGTCCAGCCACGGGCTTGGCGCTGCGCGCGTTCGACCTTCCACGGAGGCATTCCCAAACTCCCGGCGAGTTGGTATGCGCTGCCCTTGCCGGCGGAGGCCACCCGGGCGACGGTCCGGACCCCGTCGGCGATGGCGTCGGCGATCGGCACGGGGTCGACGCCGACGTGCAGCGCCCACCGCAGCGCCTCCAGCGCGCCGGCCGTGTCGCCGACCATGACGGCGTCGGCGACGCTGAAGCCGGACACCTCGGCGCGGCCCTTGTAGTACTGCGCGACGATCTTGGCGTCGATCCGCCCGCCGGTGTCGGCGACGAGCTGCGAGCAGGCCGCGACGATCTCCCGCAGGTCGTTGCCGACCGCCGCGAGCAGCGCCTCGGCCGCGTCGTCGCCGATCTTGCCGCCCTGCCGCCGGATCTCGTTCTTCACGAAGTCGACCCGCTCGCGGTGCTTGCCGATCTTCACGGCGGGCACGACGTCGGCGCCGGCCGCCTTCATGCCGTCGGCGAGCGCCTTGCCCTTGGCCCCGCCGGCGTGCGTGACCACGAGCACGACGTCGTCCTCGGGCGCCTTCGCGTAGGCCAGGAGCGCCGCCGAGACGTCCTTCTTCGCGTCCTGCCCGTCGAGCACGACGATGACCCGCCGCCCGCCGAACAGCGACGGGCTCAGCATCTCGGCCAGCTCCCCGGCGACCAGCTCCCCACCGGCCCGCTGCCGCACCTCCGTGTCGGGCTCCTCGGCACGGGCGGCGGCGATGGTCTCGGCGACGGCGCGGGAGACGAGCAGCTCCTCGTCGCCGATCACCAGGCGAAGGTGCGGAAGGTTCGACACGCGGCCCATCGTGTCACGCATCCCGGGCCGCGACCGCGAGGTGCCCGGAGCCGTCGCGCACGACGGCCACGTCCCCCAGCTGATCGGTCCGCATGACCCGAATCCCGTCCCGGGCCAGCATCGCCATCAACGAGGGGTTCGGATGCCCGTAGTCGTTGCCCACCCCCACGCTGACCAGCGCCACCCGGGGCCGCACCGCCGCGAGGAACTCCGGAGCCTGATACGCGGAGCCGTGGTGCGCGACCTTCAGCACGTCGGCGTGCAGGTCCAGCCCGAGCAGGCTGAGCTGCTCCTCGGTCTCCGCGTCGCCGGTCAGCAGGATCCGGAACCCGCCCGCCGAGACGGCCAGCACGAGCGAGTTGTTGTTCGGATCCGAACGGGTCCCGGTCACCGGACGCACCGGCCCGAGCACGTCGATGCGCACCGCACCCACCGTCATCGCGGAGCCCGCCGGCGCCGCGACGGCGGCCACCCCGCGGGCGAGCACGGCCGAGCGGGCCCCGGCCGGTTCCGCGAACGCGGGCGCGAGCAGCCCGTCGACCCGCCGCCCGCGCAGCACCCCGTCGAGCCCGCCGACGTGGTCGACGTGGAAGTGGCTGATGACCAGCAGGGGCACCCGCCGCACGCCGAGCCGCCGCAGGCAGGCGTCCACCGGGTCCGGGGCCGGCCCGGTGTCGACGACCACGGCCGCGCCCGGGCCGGCGGCGACGGCGAGCGCGTCGCCCTGCCCGACGTCGCAGGCCACGACGAGCCACCCGCGCGGCGGCCACGCGGCGGCGAGGAAGCGCACGGGCACGGCCCCGAGCACGACCGCCACGGCGGTGACGAGCACCCAGCGCCGCACGACGGGCCACCGGAACCCGGCCAGCAGCGCCGCGATGAGCGCCCCGAGCAGCAGCCCGCCGCCCGTCCCGCCGGGCCACGGCAGCAGCCCGGCCGGCACGTCGGCCCCGCGATGGGCGACGAACACGAGCCAGCGGGCCGGCCAGGAGGCGACCCAGGCCGCGAAGGCGGCGACGGACGGCAGAACCGGCGACAGTACCGCCGCCAGAAGCCCGGCGACCGTGGCCGGCGCGACCGCGGGCGCCGCGAGGAGGTTGGCCGGAATCGTGGTCAGGCTGACGCCGGCCGAGATCGCCGCGATCACGGGCGCGCACGCCGCCTGCGCCGCGGCCGGCACCGCGAGCGCCTCGGCCGCCACCCGCGGCCAGCCCCGCGCCCGCAGCGCCTCGGTCCAGCCCGGCGCGATGAGCACCAGCCCGCCGGTGGCCAGCACCGACAGCGCGAACCCGGCGTCCACGGCGAGCTCCGGGTCGACGACGACCAGCCCGAGCACCCCGGCGGCGAGCGCCGGCACCGCCGCCCGGGGCCGCCCGAGCGCGAGCGCGACGAGCGCCAGCCCGCCCATGGCCGCGGCCCGCAGCACGCTCGGCGAGGGCCGCACGAGCACCACGAACCCGGCCAGCGCGACCACGCACACGAGCGCGGCGACCCGCGGCCCGGCCCGGCACCACCGCACCAGGACGAGCACCAGCCCGACCACGATCGCCAGGTTGGCCCCGCTCACGGCCGTCAGGTGCGTGAGCCCGGTCGTCTTGAAGTCGTCGGCGAGCGCGGGATCGAGCCGGCTGGTGTCCCCGACCACGAGCCCCGGCAGCAACCCGCCCGGCTCGGCCGGCAGCCCCCGGCAGGCCCGCTGCAGCCCGGCGCGCAGCGACCCGGCCGCCCGCTGCACCCACGGCGCCCGGCCGACCAGCTGCGGCGCCCCGTCGGCCGACAGCAGCGCGGCCCGCAGATCCCCGCCGTCCGGCGACGAGAGCCGGCCGGTGATCCGGACGTGCTGCCCGGGCAGCAGCCCGAGCCACCCGTGGTCGCTCGCGAGCACGAGCACGCGCGACGACAGCTCGACCCGTCCGCGTTCGAGCCCGATCCAGTCGAGCCGCGCCGGCACGACCACCGTCGCGTTCCGGCCGACGTGCGCCCGCCCGAGCCGCGGGTCATCGGTGATCTCCAGCCCGGCGAGCACGGTCGCGTGCCGGGCGGCCAGCCCCCGCAGCGGCTCGGCATCCCGCTCCCCCACCCGCGCCGCCGTGGCCGCCGCGCCGCACGCCACCCCGGCCGCGACGGCGGCGACAATCCAGCGCGAGCCCCGGAACATCGCGAACACCACCAGGAGCGCGGCCCCGGCGAGCCCCCAGCCCCACAGCGCGGGCAGGAACAGCGAGCCGATCGCCGCGAACCAGCACCCCAGCGCCGCCCCCACCAGCCGCAGGTCGGCGCTCATACCGTGACCTTGTCCTTGAGCTGCGCGAACTTCGCGTCGCCGATGCCCTCGACGTGCCGCAGATCGGTGACCGCGCGAAACCCGCCGTGGGCCTCCCGGTATTCGACGATCCGCTGCGCCAGCACCTCCCCGATGCCGGGCAGCTTCTGCAGCTCGGCCGGGGAGGCGGTGTTCAGGTCCACCAGCCCGGAGCCCGGCCCGGCGACCGGCGCGGCCGGGACCCCGACCGCGATCATCTCCCCGTCGACGACCTTGCGGGCCAGGTTGAGCCCGGTGACGTCGGTCCCGGCCACGATCCCGCCGGCCGCCTCGATCGCGTCGGCGACCCGCGCCCCGGCGGGCAGCCGCACCAGCCCGGGCCGCTGCACCTTGCCGGTCACGGAGACGATGAGCAGCGCCGGGGCCGACGACGGCCCGGCGACCGCCGACACGCCCACGGCGGGAGCCGCGCTCACGTGCGGCCGCGAGAACCACACCACCCCGGCCGAGACGCACACCACGATCCCGGCCACCGCCAGCAACACCCGAACCCCGCGCCGCCCCGGATCGAACGAGAAGGTACCCAACGAGGAGGTGCCGGACGAGGAGGTCAGGGGTCTTCGGCGCTCCCGGAAGGTCTCGTCCCAGGGATAGTCGTCGTCGGGCTCAAGCGGCGTCACACGATCCATGCGCAGGAGGCTAGGCGGAGCCAATCCGCCCCGCCGCCCGCCTGTGGATAACTCACGAAACCCTGTGGACAACCACCGCGACCATGCCCGGCCCGACGTGCGCCCCGACCACGGCGCCGACCTCGGTCAGGTACAGCTCCCGCAGCCGCTCCCCGATGCGCTCCTTCAGCGTCGTGAGCAGCGCATCCGCCCGATCCGGGGCGGCCAGATGATGCACCGCCACATCGACGTCGGAAGATCCCGCCGACTCCACCGCGATATCCACCAAACGCGCCAAAGCCCGGCTCGCCGTGCGCACCTTCTCCCGCACCACGACGCCCTCGGAGGTCGTGTGCAGGATCGGCTTCACCGACAGCGCGGTGCCGAGCAGCGCGGCCGCCGCGCCGATCCGCCCGCCGCGCCGGAGGAACTCGAGCGTGTCGACGTAGAACAGCGTGGTCGTACGCCCCGCCGCCGCCTCGGCCGCCGCGCGCACCTCGGCGAGCGTGCCCCCGCCCGCGGCCGCCTCGGCGGCGGCGAGCGCGGGGAAGCCGAGCCCCATCCCGGTCGACTCGGTGTCGATGACCTCGACCTTGCCGCCGAAGTCCGCGGCGGCCAGGGCCGCGGCGTCGTGCGTGCCGGACAGCCGCGCCGACAGGTGCACGGACAGCACGCCGTCCGCACCGTCGTCGAGCAGCTTGCGGTACACCTCCGCGAACGCCTCCGGCGACGGCCTCGACGTGGTGACGGCGACCCGGCGCGCGCCCAGCGCCTCGGCGACCGTGGCCGAGTCGATGTCGACGGTCTCCAGGCCCGGCACGCCGTTGACGACCACGGCGAGCGGCACGACGGTGAGCCGGCCACCGATGGCGGCGGGCAGCGGCGGCAGATACGCGGTCGAGTCGGTGACCACGGCGACGGCGGACTGCGGGCGGGTCATGACCGCACCGTAGCCGATCCCGGAAACGGCCAGAAGCCTAGTTCTCCACCCGGCTCACACGGAACGGCGTTCCCTGCTGGCAGGTGGTCATCATGCTGGGCTCGGGCGTGCCGTAGACGGTCAGCGTCTTGCCGCTCTTCATCGACTCCCGGTCGCCGCCGAGCAGGAGGTAGGTCTCCTTCTCGGTGGCCAGCAGCACGCAGCCGGGCTCGACGCCGTCCTTGACCGTGCCCCGCACCGAGACCAGCGGCTGGGCCGACCCGAGGGTCAGCGACGGCCGGGCGGACGGGAGGTCCGAGGACGGGGCGGGCGGCACGATGGACGGCGGCGGCGCCGTGACCGGCTCCGACGTCGACCCGCACCCGGCGAGCCCGGCCAACGCGAGCCCACCCGCGACGATCAGCGCTACAAACCTCATGACACCTTCGACGCTAGACCCGCCCGGGCGGTTCCGGGCGGGAACGATCAGGGCAGGTTGTGCGCGTCCAGCATCCACCCGCGCAACGGGTCGTGCCGCAGATGGGTGCGGTGGCAGTTGTGCAGCGGGCCGAGCAGCGGGGCGTATTCCAGCGGCCACCCCAGCAGCGCCACGGTGGCGAACCGGGCCGCCGCGCCGTGCGTGGCGGCCACGACCACGGCGTCGGGCCCGGCCGCGTCGACCGCGTCCTGCAGCGCCGCGACCATGCGCTTCGCCACGGCGCCGACCTCCTCGACGCCGGCGTCGTCGACCTCCTCGCCGCGCCGCCACCGGGCGAACGCCTCGGGCCAGCGCGCGGTCGCCTCGGGGTGCGTGAGCCCCTCCCACTCGCCGAACCCGCGCTCGCGCAGCCGCGGGTCGAGCGTGGGGGTCAACCCGGTGGCCGCGGCCAGCGCCCCCGCCGTGGTGGCGGCGCGCTGCAGGTCACTGGAGACGAGAACGGCCGGCCGCAGGGCGGCGAGCCGGGGCGCGCTCTCGGCGGCCTGCTCGATGCCGAGGGCGGACAGCGGCGTGTCGGTCTGCCCCTGAAGCCGCCGGACCGCGTTCCACTCCGTCTGACCGTGCCGCCACAGAATCAGCAGCGTCATGCGGTCGCGGGCAGGTCGCGGTCGGCGAACTCGATCTGCGGGCAGTCCTTCCACAGCCGGTCGAGCGCGTAGAACTCGCGCTCCTCGGTGTGCTGGACATGCACCACGATGTCGACGTAGTCCAGCAGCACCCACCGCCCGCCGCGCTCACCCTCGCGGCGCACCGGCTTCGCCTTCTCCGGCAGCTGCACCAGCCGCTCCTCGATCGCGTCGACGATCGACAGGACCTGCCGCTCGTTCGGCGCCGAGGCGAGCAGGAACGCGTCGGTGATGACAAGCTGGTCGGCCACGTCGAGGATCACGATGTCCTCGGCCTTCTTGTCGGCGGCCGCCTGCGCAGCGGTGAGCGCCAGCTCTCGGGCACGCTCAGTGGCGGGCACCGGACTCCCTTCGTCGGACTACCCCGGCCAAGGTACGCCGGGCTGGTTCCAGCCTCTCACGCGAGCACGACATTGTGCCCCTCAGATGTTTCCGACTTTTCGGTACAAACCCCGCTTTGCGATGTACTGCACCACCCCGTCGGGCACCAGATACCAGACCGGCTTGCCCTCGGCGACCCGCCGGCGGCACGCCGTGGAGGAGATCGCCATCGCCGGGACCTGCACCAGGCTCACCGTATCGGCCGGCAGGTGCGACGCGCTCAGCTCGAACCCGGGCCGGGTCACGCCCACGAAGTGCGCGAGCTCGAACAGGTCGGCGGCGTCCTTCCACGACAGGATCTTGCCGAGCGCGTCCGCGCCGGTGATGAAGAAAAGTTCGGCATCGGCACCGTACGAGTCGCGCAGGTCACGCAGCGTGTCCACGGTGTACGTGGGCCCGCCGCGGTCGATGTCGACGCGGCTGACCGTGAAGCGCGGGTTGGAGGCGGTGGCGATGACGGTCATGAGGTACCGGTCCTCGGCCGGACTGACCGTGAACTCGCTCTTCTGCCAGGGCTGCCCGGTCGGGACGAACACGACCTCGTCCAGCCCGAACCGGTCGGCCACCTCGCTCGCGGCCACGAGGTGCCCGTGGTGGATCGGGTCGAAGGTGCCGCCCATGATGCCAACACGCATCAGGGCATCGTAATGATCGAAACGCGGGGGCCGGGAGGTGTGCAGCATCACCCGAACGAGCGCGGCCGGTACGACGAACACGGTCGGTAAGCGGTACGGTGACGCGCATGACGATGTCCCACCCCAAGGGCGACTTCGACAGCTCCCGCGCCGTGTGGCGCTCGGCGCCCGGCGACAGCCACGGCAGCCGCGTCGAGGTGGCGTTCGTCGACGACCTCATCGGCCTGCGCAACGGCGCCGACCCGACCAGCCCCGTCCTGGTCTTCACCCAGGACGAGTGGGACGCCTTCGTGGCGGGCGCCAAGGACGGCGAGTTCGACGTCTGAGGCGCCCGCCGAGGGCGGCTAGAGCAGCAGCGACCGGATCGGGGCCATCCGCTCCAGCCGCGGCGCGAGCGCGCGCAGCCGCAGCGCGAGCGTGACCGCCTCGAACGCCGCCTCGTCCTCCCCGCCGAGGTCACCGCCGAGGCGCTCGAGCACCTCGCCCCAGTCGAAGACCCGGCCGGGCCCGACGGCCACCGGCCGCCCGACCCGCTCCGCGACCGTCGCCGCGGTGACCAGCGAGTCGTCCGCGATCGCCGCCGCGATCCCGAGCCCCGCCACGTCCAGGTCACGGACCCCGGACACGACGGCGTCAACCAGCGTCGGCGCCGGCCGGTCGAAGGCCACCCAGGCGACCCACCGCGCCCCGACCCCGGAGCCGGTGTCCAGGACCGGCACGACGGGCAGCGCCCCGCCGCCCGGCAGCGTCTCCACGCACAGGTCGTCCGCCCGCCCGAACAGCGCGTCCGCCGCCGTCTCGGGCACCTCCCCGGCCACCAGGAGCCGGAACTGCCGCAGGCGCATCACGGCCGCCGCCCGCACGCCCGGTGCCGATGGGTGAACGCGTCGATCCGCCGCGCCACCCGGTCCGCCGCCGGCCCCCGCGGCACCGCCGCCGGGATGCCGAGCCAGCCGCGACATCCCGGGCACTCCAGCCGCAGCCAGGCCCGTTCCTCAGAGTTCTCGAAGTTCCACACAGGTTCCTCCCCCGCCGATGCCTCCCCGCCCCACCCAGCGAACACCAAAATCCCCCGCCCGGGAGGGGCCAGCAACGCCCCCTTGACATCTCCCGGCCGCTGCTACTATGGGTCCCATGTCGTCGCGAACCGTCCGACAGAACAGCTGGCGCGCCCGCTAGGGGCGGCCAGACTTCGCGCATCGCGACAACCCCACAGACCACCAGGGCCGCCCGGAATCCGGGCGGCTTTCGGTGTATGCGGACACCGCCCGGGACCGGCGGCTCCCCGGCCCAGGAGGAACGAGTCCCATGTCCGACCGCCGCATCTCCGGCTTCAAGCCCACCGGCCCGCTCCAGCTCGGCAACTACGTCGGGGCGATCCGCCCGGTGGTTGAGGGCCAGGACCGGCCCACGATCGTGTTCGTCGCCGACCTGCACGCCCTGACCGTCCCGCACGATCCGCAGCGCCTGCGCGAGCTGTCGCTGCAGGTGGCCGGCCTCCTGCTGGCCTCCGGCGTGGACCCGCGGCGCACGGTCCTCTACCGCCAGTCGGACCTGCCCGCCCACGCCGAGCTGCACTACCTGCTCGAGTGCGTCGCGAGCTACGGCGAGGCGCACCGGATGATCCAGTTCAAGGAGAAGGGCGGCGGCAGCGGTACCCGCCTGTCGCTGCTGACCTACCCGGTGCTCATGGCCGCGGACATCCTGCTGCACGACATCGCCGAGGTGCCCGTCGGCCGCGACCAGCGCCAGCACGTCGAGCTCACGCGCGACCTCGCGCTGCGCTTCAACGAGCGCCACGGCCCCGTCTTCACCGTCCCGCGGGCCACGCACCCGCAGGTCGCCGCGCGCCTGGCCGACCTCGCCGACCCGGCGACGAAGATGGGCAAGACGAACACGTCCAGCAACGGCGTGCTGTTCCTGCTCGACCCGCCGGACGTGCTGCGGCGCAAGATCATGCGGGCGGTCACCGACACGGCCGACGAGATCGTCTACGACCCCGCGGCCCGGCCGGGCGTGTCGAACCTGCTGGAGCTGCTCGCGGTGGCCACAGGGGAAGAACCGGGGCGGATCGCCTCCGGCTACACCGGCTACGGCGCGCTCAAGACGGCCGTCGCCGATGCGGTGATCGCCCTGCTGGAGCCGATCCAGCGCCGCTACCGCGCCCTCACCGAGGACGACATCGAGCAGGTCCTGGCCGCCGGGGCCGAGCGCGCCGCCGAACGCGCCGACGCGACCGTGGCCCGCGTGAAGGCGGCCATGGGCCTCAGAAGCGCACGGCCCGCTCGCGCAGGTAGCCCAGCGACGCCGGAGACGGTGCCGGCGTCACGCTGAAGCGCGGGGGCCGGTACTCGATCTCCTCGAGCACGAGATCGGCCTCGACGAGCAGCGCCCACGGCACGTGGAACACCTTCTCGCCCGGCACGGACACGCCCACCAGATCCACGGCGGGCAGCAGCGCCGGCGTCCCGACCGCCCACTGGGCCGAGGTGAACGCCGAGCCATCCGGCCGGGCGGTGAGGGTGGCCTCGGCCAGCCGCCGATCGCCCAGGGTGCGCCGCTGGTGCTCGGCGACGTCGACGGCGAGCCGCCGACCGGCCCGCGCCGCGGCCGGGTAGGCCGGATGCCCGCGTTCGGGCAGGAAGGGCACCACGTGGCCGTCGTCGTCGGTCGTGTACGCCATCGGCGAGAGCGGCCGCGGCGTGCGCGCGTACTCGTCCGCCGCGAGCTCGTACAACTGCTCGACCAGGCGCGGCTCGTCGGCGCACACGAGCAGCATCAGCGTGCTGGGCAGGAACGCGACCGCCCGGCCCCCGACCTGCTCGTCGAGCTCGGCCAGCCAGCCCTCCAGCAGCACCCACGAGACCAGCTGCTCGCCGTCGTAGTCGGGCACGTGCAGGACCGACGGCCCGAAGAACCCGGCCGCCGCGGGCAGCTCCGCGCGGGCGAGCGTGCGGGTATGGGCCGCGGCGAAGATCACCTCCGCGCTCACCCCCCAGCGACCCGGGCTGTCGATGTCCAGCGGCACGTCCCCGGCGAGCACGACCTCGTCGAGGTGCGGCAGGGCGGGCCGGCGCAGCGTGCGGGTCCCGCGGGCGGCGTGGCGCAACGCGAGGCGCAGCTCCGGCAGCGCCTCGGCGAAGGTGGCCGGCTGCGCGGGCGGGGTGAGGCTGTGCGCCACGAACTCCCGCACGAACTGTTTGCGGTCGCCGGGTTTGCGCTGGTACTGCGAAAACGCCTTCGACAGAAAGAGGGTGCTGTACGCGTCCTGGCCACATTCGCAGACGATGGCGAACTGGGTCGGGCGGAATTCGGCGTCGGTGAACCCGAGTCTGCGCAGCTCGGCCAGGACCTGGTCGGCGAAGCGCTCCCGTGGTGAACGGGCCGGTCGGGTCAGCCGCTCGAGGATGCCCACCGAAGCGACACTAGCCTCAGCCGAGCTCCGACGCGATGGGCTCGGGGGCAATCACGAGTTTTTCGTAACAGAGGCTGAGCGGGCTGTGTACGTACGGCCCATACGGTGGAATCGGTCGGTAACCGGCTGATTCGTACAATCGGATCGACTCCGGCTGCCGCGCGCCGGTCTCGAGTCGGATGAACAGGTAGTGCGAGCCCGCGGCCAGGTCCTCCAGCAGGGCGAGCAGCCGCCGGGCGATCCCGTTGCCGCGGTAGGCCGGCCGCACGTACATCCGCTTGACCTCGACCGTCTGGTCGTCCAGCGGCTGGATGGCCCCGCACCCGGCGGCGACCCCGTCGACCGTGGCGACCACGAACTTCGCGCGCGGGTCGAGCGGGAACCGGCGGGCCTGCGGATCGCCGTAGCGGTGCGCGGCCTCGTCCGCCGCCAGCGTCACGAGCTCGGCGACGCCCGGATCGGTCACCGCCCGGCGCATCACCGACAGGTCCCGCCCGGACTCGTCGAAGCGCTTCTCGAAGCACCGGCTGGCCTCGTACTTCACGTACCGCCCGAACCGCGGGATCGGCCGGTAGCCGGCCCCCAGGAACAGCGCGATGGCCTCGGGCGCGGTGACCCCCGCCTCCAGCCGCAGCACCCGGTGGCCGCGGGAGGCGGCGAGGTCCTCGAGCGCGGCGAGCATCCGGCGGCCGAGGCCGCGGCCCCGATACCCCGGGCGGACGTAGAGCCGGGTCACCTCGGCCGCGTCCAGGTCGATGGCGAGCAGCGCGCCGCAGGCCACGGCCTCGCCGCCGACGACCGCGACCAGATAGCGGGCGGCCGGGTCGACCGCGTACACGTGGCCCTCCCGGCCACCGTCGCGCGCCCGCAGTTCGACCTGCTGGTCGACTACGAGCGCGATCACCTCCGAGTCGCCCGATGGACGTTGCTCGATCAACATGGAACGACGGTACGCACCCTCGATTTCCCCGATGTTTCACTCACCGGGCAATTCGCGTTGCGGAGCGGGTCAGAAGTCGTCGTCGTCCCCCGAAGGGGGGGAACCTTCCAGCTCCTCGAAGCGGCGGCGGCGCTCGGCCCGCATGGCCTTGCGCTGAGCAGCCCCGACCCGCTGGTTGGGCTCCTCGAGGCGGTAGTCGGTGCCCCGGTTGCCGGGCATGAACTCCTCCTCGGTGAAAAGATTCGGCTGCCAATCGAATTCACGGGCGCCAATTCGGATCGGAGCGCCGGGCTCGGCGCCGGCCTTCTTGAGCGCGACCTCGACCCCGAGCCGGGCGAGCCGGTCGGCGAGGTAGCCGACGGCCTCGTCGTTGTCGAAGTTGGTCTGGCGCACCCACCGCTCGGGCGCGCCGCCCCTGACCACGAACACGCCCTCGGCGTCGCGCTCGATGGTGAACCCGCTGTCGTCGACGGCCACGGGCCGCAGCACGATCCGGGTCCGCTCCTGCGCCGGTGCGGCCAGCCGGTGCTGCTTGACCAGCTCGGACACGGCGAACGTGAGCTCCCGCAGCCCCTCGTGGGTCACGGCGCTGACCTGGTGCACGTCGAACCCGCGCCCCTCGAGCTCGGGCCGCACGATGTCGGCGAGGTCCCGCCCGTCCGGAACGTCGATCTTGTTGAGCACGACGAGCCGCGGCCGGTCCTCGAGCCCCCCGTACGCCGCGAGCTCGGCCTCGATCGCGTCGATGTCCGACAGCGGGTCGCGCTCGGTCTCCAGCGCCGCGGTGTCCACGACGTGCACGAGCACGGCGGTGCGCTCGATGTGCCGCAGGAACTCGAGCCCGAGCCCCTTGCCGGTGGCCGCGCCCGGGATGAGCCCCGGCACGTCGGCCACGGTGTAGGTCTCGTCGCCGGCCTGCACGACCCCGAGGTTCGGCACCAGCGTGGTGAACGGGTAGTCGGCGATCTTCGGCCGCGCCGCGGAGATGGCCGCGATCAGCGACGACTTGCCGGCCGAGGGGAACCCGACGAGCCCGACGTCGGCGACGCTCTTGAGCTCGAGCACGACGTCGAGCTGCTCGCCCGGCTCGCCGAGCTCGGCGAAGCCCGGGGCCTTGCGCCGCGTGCTGGCCAGCGAGGCGTTGCCGCGCCCGCCGCGCCCGCCGCGGGCCAGCTCGAACTTGGTCCCGACCCCGACGAGATCGGCGATGACGTCGCCGTCGATCGTCTGCACGACGGTGCCGTCGGGCACCCGCAGCTCGAGCGTCTCGCCGTTGGCCCCGTCACGGTCGTTGCCGGCCCCGCCGTTGCCGTTGCGGGCCTTCTGGTGCGGGTGGAAGTGGAAGTCGAGCAGCGTGTGCACGCCCGGGTCGACGATGAGCGTGACGCTGCCGCCGTGCCCCCCGTCGCCGCCGTCGGGGCCGCCGAACGGCTTGAACTTCTCCCGGTGGATGGACACGCAGCCGTGACCGCCGTCGCCGGCCTTCACGTGCAGCACGGCCCGGTCAACGAACGAGGTCACTGCAGCTCACCTTTTCAACCAAAGATCCAACAAAAGATCATGACTCGGGCCCGCGGTGGTGCGGACCGTTCCTCCCGCGAGACACCGCTCGGCGCTGCGCGCCGACGCTGCCAGGTCCGCGTGTGGTCACGCCGCCCAAGCAAAAGCCCGACGGGTGCTAAAACTCCTGAAGCGCAGACTCCTGAAACGCAGCAACGGCGGGCGAGGAGCGTTTATGCCCCTGCCCGCCGTCGGAAACCTGCGAGATCAGCCCTCGGCCGGAGTGATGCTGACCGTCTTGCGACCACGCTTGGTGCCGAAGGTCACGTGACCCGGGGCGAGCGCGAACAGCGTGTCGTCCCCGCCACGGCCGACGAGGTCGCCCGGGTGGAACTTGGTGCCGCGCTGGCGGAGGATGATCTCACCCGCGTTGACCAGCTGGCCGCCGAACCGCTTCACGCCGAGCCGCTGGGCGGCGGAATCGCGCCCGTTCCGCGAGCTGGACGCACCCTTTTTGTGTGCCATCGCGCTTGCCCTACTTCCCGGTGGAGATGCCGGTGACCTTCACCTGGGTCAGCGGCTGACGGTGACCCTGGCGCTTGTGGTAGCCGGTCTTGTTCTTGAACTTGTGGATCCGGATCTTCGGACCCTTGGTGTGCGCGACGACCTCAGCGGTCACCGCGGCGCTGGCAAGCTTGGCCGCGTCGGTGATGAGATCTTCGCCGTCGACAAGCAGGACAGCGGAGAGCGTCAGCGCATCGCCCGGCTCGCCCGCGAGCTTCTCGACCTCGATCACATCGCCCTCGGCGACCTTGTACTGCTTGCCGCCGGTCTTGACGATCGCGTACATGAGACGCGGACTCCTGTCGTAGAGCTCTGGCGGGCTGGTCCGGGATGCGTGCCGCAACAGGCACGCAAAAGACCTCGCGCACGAAAGTGCGCTTTAGAGAGAGTACGCCACGGGTGGCGTACTCCCCAAATCAGGGGCGGGTCCGGCGACGGACGCCACCCCGGCGAGTGCGGCGACGGGCCCCGTTGCCCGACCCCTCTTCCTCGTCCTCGTCGATGTTGTCGGGGTCGTCCTCCGAGGCGATCGGCGTGAAGTCCGCCTCCTCGGGCGCGTCCGCCGCGGCCTGGGCGGTCTCCTCCTCCGCCGGCGCCTCCTCGGCGACGGCGGTGGCCCCGCGGCGACCCCGGCGACGGCTGCGCGGCGCGGGCGCGTCGGCCTCCTCGACCCCGCTGGTCACGCCGGGCGAGCTCGCGGCCGAGGCGACCTTGGCCACCGCGTGGCCGTGGCCGTTGCCGCCCCCACCGCCGCCGCCACGCTTCTCCGGGATCGGCTCGGTGTGGATGATCAGGCCGCGGCCCTTGCAGACCTCACAGGTCTCGCTGAAGGCCTCCAGCAGGCCCTGGCCGACCCGCTTGCGGGTCATCTGCACCAGGCCGAGCGAGGTGATCTCGGTGACCTGGTGCTTGGTCCGGTCCCGGCCCAGGCACTCGGTCAGCCGGCGCAGCACCAGCTCGCGGTTGGACTCCAGCACCATGTCGATGAAGTCGATGACGATGATGCCGCCGAGGTCGCGCAGCCGGAGCTGGTGCACGATCTCCTCGGCCGCCTCCAGGTTGTTGCGGGTGACCGTCTCCTCGAGGTTGCCCCCGGCGCCGGTGTACTTGCCGGTGTTGACGTCGATGACGGTCATCGCCTCGGTGCGGTCGATGACCAGGCTGCCGCCGGAGGGCAGGAACACCCGCCGGTCCAGCGCCTTGATCAGCTGCTCGTCGATGCGCAGGTCGGCGAAGACGTCGGTGGCACCGGCGTAGCGGTGCACCCGGTCGACGAGGTCGGGCGAGACGTGCGACAGGTAGGGCTCGACCGACTCGAAGGCCTCGTTGCCCTGGATGACCAGCTCGCGGAAGTCTTCGTTGAACAGGTCGCGCACGACCCGCACGACGAGCTCGGGCTCCTCGTAGAGCAGCGCCGGCGCACTGCTGCCGCCGGACTTCTCCTGGATGGCCTCCCACTGCGCCTGGAGCCGCTTGACGTCGCGGGCCAGGTCGTCCTCGGAGGCGCCCTCGGCCGCGGTGCGCACGATCACGCCGGCGCCGTCGGGCACGAGGTTCTTGAGCACGTCACGCAGCCGCTTGCGCTCCACGTCGGAGAGCTTGCGGCTGATGCCGGAGGCGTTGCCGTGCGGCACGTAGACCAGGTGCCGCCCGGACAGCGCGATGTGGCTGGTGAGGCGGGCGCCCTTGGTGCCGATGGGGTCCTTGGTGACCTGCACGAGCACCGAGTCGCCGGACTTGAGCGCCTGCTCGATGGTGCGGGTGCGGCCCTCGAGCCCGGTGGCGTCCCAGTTGACCTCGCCGGCGTAGAGCACCGCGTTGCGGCCCCGGCCGATGTCGACGAACGCCGCCTCCATGCTGGGCAGCACGTTCTGGACCCGGCCGAGGTAGACGTTGCCGACCATCGAGCTCGACGACGCCCGGGTCACGTAGTGCTCGACGAGCAC
This sequence comes from Dactylosporangium sp. NPDC000244, assembly GCF_040300725.1. Classification (NCBI taxonomy): domain Bacteria; kingdom Bacillati; phylum Actinomycetota; class Actinomycetes; order Micromonosporales; family Micromonosporaceae; genus Dactylosporangium; species Dactylosporangium sp. NPDC000244. Next base: position 27,882 of record NZ_JBEPEH010000031.1, on the reverse strand, counting down.
CTTGTCCTCGAGCACCGCGATCTGGGTGCGGTCGTTCTTCTGCCGGATGACCATCGTGCGGTCGACGGCCTCGCGGCGGGCCAGGAACTCCGACTCGCTGAGGATCGGCGGGCGGGTGCGGCGCTGCTCGCGGCCGTCCCGGCGGCGCTGGCGCTTGGCCTCGAGCCGGGTCGAGCCGGAGACGCCCTGCACCTCGTCGCGCGCGGCGGAGCGCGGCTCGCGGATCTTGACGACCACGTGCGGGTCGTCGGCGGCCTCGGTGTCGCCCGAGCCCTTGCGCCGGCGGCGGCGCCGGCGGCGGGTCAGGCCCTCGCCGTCCTCGTCGCCCTCCTCGTCGGCGGATGCCTCCGCCTCCTCGTCGGCGGCGCCTTCCTCGCCCTCGCCCTCGGCCTCGGCGCCCTCTTCGCCTTCCTCGAGGTCGTCGATGCCGTTGCCGCGACCCCGGCCGCGACCACGCCGGCCCCGCCGACGCCGGCGGCGCCCGGTGCCCTCGAAGGCCTCTTCGTCCTCGTCCTCTTCGTCCTCGTCGGTCTCGGCCTCGTCGGTCTCGACGAGCGCCTCGACGGCCTCGACCGGCGCCTCGGCCACGGCCTCCTCGGCGGCGGCCCGGCCCCGGCGGCGCCGGCGACCGCGGCCGACCGGCTCCTCCTCGGCGAGTTCCTCGTCCTCGGCGGCCGGCGCGGGCGCGGGCCGCTCGGCCCGAACCGGCGCGACCTGCTCGCTGGGCGGCATGAACAGCAGCTGCACGGGCGCGGCGCGGCGGCCCCGGCGCGCCGGCGGCTCCTCCACGACCAGGGGCTCGAGCTCCTCGGGCGTGTCGGCGTCCTGCTCGGCGTCCTCGGACGCGAGCTCCTCGCCCAGCGGCTCCTCAGCCTCGGCGACCGGCAGCGGCTCGGCCTCAACAGAGGCGAGAGGCTCGGCCGGAAGCTCGGCTGCGGGCTCCGGTTGAGGCTCGGGCTCGACGACCTTGGTGCGGGTCCGCCGGGCCCGGGTGGCCTTGACGGGCACGGGCGGTTCGTCCAGCGGCAGCGCCTGCTGCCCGGACTCGCCGGACTCGCCGGTTTCGGCGGCCTCCGCGGCCGGCGTCACCTTCCGCCGTCGGCGGGCGGGCGCGGGGGCCGGCTCCTCGGCCGAAGCCGCAGCCGCCGGGGTCTCGGGGGAATCCGCCGCGGGCGCCTCGGCGGAGGCGGCCGCGGTGGCCTTGGTGGTCCGGCGCCGTGTGCGCCGGACGGGGGCGGTGGTCTCGTCTTCGCTGGCTGCGGCAGCAGCCACCGGCTCGTCGCCGGTGGTCTCGCCGCTCGCCGACTCGTTGTCGAACATGCGGACGTTCTCCAGTTCTGGTGCTCCCGGGCGCGTAGCAACGCAGCCACACGGGGGCACCGCATATATGTTGTGCCGGCGGAGGTATCCGCTCACGCGGACGATCCGCCGAAAGTCTGCCAACCTCGTGCCTGGCGACCGGCGGCCCGCCACCTGGCGGATCACCCGTCGTCTACTGCGACGAAGTTCCTACGACGGCCGCCGGCCGATCCCCGTCGCCGGACTGGGCGAGCGGATCGACGAGTTCACCCTGCTCGGTCAGCACTCCCTGAGCCAGTCGGGTCGCACGAGGCGGAACCGGCGGCTCCAGGTCGGCCACAACGCGCAGACCGGACAGCACATCGTCGGGTCGCACGGTCGGGGTCACCTGCCGCACGACAAGGTCGAGTATCGCACACGGTATGTCGGTGACCTCGGAAGGTAGGTCACCGTTGGTGGAATCTGACAGAATTTCAAGATCAGAGGCGTCGAGACGGACCACCGCGGCCCGCGTGTCGAAGGTCCGCCGGCCCTGCTTCGTGAGCCGGTCGACGAGCACCTCGGGCGCGTCGAGGAAGGCGCGGACGGCGACGGCGGCGTCCGCCCCGGAGATCCCGGGCAGCTCGATGCGCCAGGTCGACGCGTCGATGCGGTCGGCGAGGCTGCCCCCGCCGGTGAGCGGCGACTCGACCGCCTCCAGCACGTCGAGGCCGGGCGAGAGGGCCGCGTCGAGGGCCCGGCGCAGCTCGTCCGGCTCGACGACGGCCCGCAGGCCGATCTCCAAATACTCCGCCTCGCTGGCCACCCCGGTCGGCGCGGCGGACGCGTAGGAGACCTTCGGGTGCGGGGTGAAGCCCTGCGAGTAGGCGATGGGCACGTTGGCCCGCAACAGCGCCCGCTCGAACGCGCGCGCGAAGTCCCGGTGGGAGGTGAACCGCAGCGGGCCCCGCTTGGCGTACCGCAGCCGAATCCGCTGCACCACCGGGTCCTGGTTGCCCTCCGGCTGCCGCTTAGCCATGCGTGTGCCCGATCCCAGCTCCGGCCCCGGGCACGCGCAGCCCGCCGACCGGCGTGAGCGGGAGCAGCTTGCGCCCGGTCGGGCCGACCTGGATCTCGGTGTCCTGGCTGGGGCACACGCCGCAGTCGAAGCACGGGGTCCAGCGGCAGTCGTCCTGCTCGTAGCCGGTCAGGGCGTCCTGCCAGTCCTGCCAGAGCCAGTCCTTGTCGAGGCCGGAGTCGAGGTGGTCCCAGGGCAGGACCTCGTGCTGCTCGCGCTCGCGGGTGGTGTACCAGGCCAGGTCGACGCCGTAGGCCGGCAGCACCTCCGCCGCCGCGTCGACCCAGCGCCGGAAGGAGAAGTGCTCCGACCAGCCGTCGAAGCGCCCGCCGTTCTCCCAGACCCGCCGGATGACCGCCCCGACGCGCCGGTCGCCCCGGCTGAGCAGGCCCTCGACCTGGGAGGGCTCGCCGTCGTGGTACCGGTAGCCGATCGCCTTGCCCAGCGAGCGGTCCGAGTTGATGGCCTCCTTGAGCGCCTTGAGCCGCCGGTCGATGACCTCCGGCTCCTCCATCGGCGCCCACTGGAACGGGGTGTGCGGCTTGGGCACGAACCCGCCGATGGACACCGTGCAGCGGATGTCCCGCGAGCCGGTGGCCGAGCGCCCGGAGCGGATGACCTCGTGCGCGAGCTTGGCGATCTGCAGCACGTCGTCGTCGGTCTCGGTGGGCAGACCGCACATGAAGTACAACTTCACCTGCCGCCACCCGTTGGTGTAGGCGGTGACGACGGTCCGGATCAGGTCCTCCTCGGTGACCATCTTGTTGATCACCTGGCGGATCCGCTCCGAGCCGCCCTCGGGCGCGAAGGTGAGGCCGGTGCGCCGCCCGTTGCGGGACAGCTCCTGGGCGAGCGTCACGTTGAACGCGTCCACCCGGGTGGAGGGCAGCGACAGCGAGACGTTCGTGCCCTCGTACTGCTGGGCCAGCCCCGAGCACATGTCGCCGATCTCGGAGTGGTCGGCCGAGGACAGCGAGAGCAGCCCGACCTCGTGGAAGCCGGAGAACTCCAGCCCCTCCTTGACCATCTGCCCCACCGTCGTGATGCTGCGCTCGCGCACCGGCCGCGTGATCATGCCGGCCTGGCAGAAGCGGCACCCGCGCGTGCAGCCGCGGAAGATCTCCACCGCGTAGCGCTCGTGCACCGTCTCGGCCAAAGGCACCAGAGGCTTCTTCGGATACGGCCAGGCGTCGAGGTCCATCGTGGTGCGCTTGTGCACCCGGAAGGGCACGTCGGCGCGGTTGGGCACGACACGCTGGATGCGCCCGTCGGCCAGGTAGTCCACGTCGTAGAAGCGCGGCACGTAGACCGACTCGGTGCGGGCCAGCCGCAGCAGCAGCTCGTCGCGGCCGCCGGGCTCCCCCTCCGCCTTCCACTCGCGGACGATGCCGGTGATCTCGAGCACCGCCTCCTCGCCGTCGCCGAGCACGGCGGCGTCGATGAAGTCGGCGATCGGCTCCGGGTTGAACGCCGCGTGGCCGCCGGCGACCACGATCGGGTGCCGGGCGTCCCGCTCGCGCGCGTCGAGCGGGATGCCGGCCAGGTCGAGCATGGTGAGCAGGTTGGTGTAGCCGAGCTCGGTGGAGAACGAGACGCCGAAGAGGTCGAACGCGGTGACCGGCCGGTGCGCGTCCACGGTGAACTGCGGCACACCCTCGGAGCGCATGAGCTGCTCGAGGTCGGGCCAGACCGCATAGGTGCGCTCGGCGAGCACGTCGGGCTGCTCGTTGAGCACCTCGTAGAGGATCTGCACGCCCTGGTTGGGCAGACCGACCTCGTAGGCGTCCGGGTAGGACAGCGCCCAGCGGACGGTGACCGAGTCCCAGTCCTTCACGACCGCGCCGAGCTCACCGCCGACGTACTGGATCGGCTTGCTGATCCGCGGCAGCAGTCGCTCGAGTTGGGGGAAGACGCTCGTCACACTCACGGAATACCAGAGTACCTACCCGGGAACCTGTTCCTCTCGCTGCCGCCGGTGGGGTGCCCGCCCGCGGGGCTGTTTCGGGGCCGGCGTGCCGGGGTGCGGGTCGGGAATGGGCAGCGTGATGGGCTCGCCCGCCTTCACCGACACCTCCTTGCCGTGGTGGCGCAGTGCGACCTCGCCCTCGTCCACCGAGTACGTCGCCCGCCCGTGCTCGACCTCCACCCGCAGCACGTCGCCGTGGACGGTGAGCGCGAACTTGAGCCGCTCGATCCGCGCGGGCAGCCGGGGCACGAACGACAGCTCCCCGCCGTAGTCGCGCATGCCGCCGAAGCCGGCCACGATCGCCAGCCAGGTGCCGGCCAGCGAGGCCATGTGCAGGCCGTCGCCCGCGTTGTGCTGCAGGTCGTAGAGGTCGACGAAGGCCGCCTCGCCCAGGTAGTCGTAGGCGAGCTCGGTGTGCCCGACCTCGGCCGCCATGACCGCCTGGGTGCACGCCGACAGCGAGGAGTCACGGACCGTGCGCTCGTCGTAGTAGTAGAAGTTGCGGGCCTTCTCCTCCCGCGTGAACGCGTCGCCGCGCCAGTGCATCGCCAGCACGAGGTCGGCCTGCTTGACCACCTGGCGGCGGTACAGGTCGAAGTACGGGTAGTGCAGCAGCAGCGGGTAGTGCTCGGCCGGCGTGCTCGCGAAGTCCCACTCCTGGTGCAGGGTGAAGTTCACCGACTGCTGGTGCACGCCGAGGTCGTGGTCGTAGGGCAGGTGCACCTTCTCCGCCGCGTCGCGCCACGAGGAGATCTCCTCGTCGTCGACCCCGAACTCGCGGGCCTTCTCCGGGTGCCGCTCCGCCGCGTCGGCCGCCGAGCGCAGGTTCTGCTGCGCCATGAGGTTCGTGTAGATGTTGTCGTCGGCGATGGCCGAATACTCGTCCGGCCCGGTCACCCCGTCGATGTGGAACACGCCGTGGCGGTCGTGGTGGCCGAGCGAGCGCCACAGCCGGGCGGTCTCGACCAGCAGTTCCAGCCCCAGGTCGGCCTCGAAGCGGGTGTCGCCGGTCGCCTGCACGTAGCGCACCACGGCCGCGGCGATGTCGGCGTTGACGTGGAACCCGGCGGTCCCGGCCGGCCAGTAGGCCGAGCACTCCTGGCCGCGGATGGTCCGCCACGGGAAGGTGGCGCCCTTGAGCCCCAGCTGCCGGGCCCGGTCGCGGGCCAGGTCGAGCGTGTCGTGGCGCCATCGCAGCCCGTCGCGGGCCACCTGAGGGTGGGTGTACGTCAGCACCGGCAGCACGAAGCACTCGGTGTCCCAGAAGACGTGCCCGTCGTAGCCGCGCCCGGTGAGCCCCTTCGCCGCGATCGGGCGGGCCTCGGCGCGCGCCCCGGCCTGCATGAGGTGGAACAGCGCGAAGCGGACCGCCTGCTGGATCTCCGCGTCGCCGTCGACCTCCACGTCGGCCTGGGTCCAGAACTGGTCCAGGTAGGTCCGCTGGGCCTTGACCAGCCCGTCCCAGCCGCCGAGCATGGCCCCGGCCACGGCGCCGTGCACCTGGTCGCGGATCGCCTGCTGGGAGCGCTGGCTGGACCAGCCGTAGGCGAGGTACTTCACGATCCGCAGCCGCTGGCCGGGCTTCAGCTCGCAGGCGAACGTGGTGCGGGCCCAGTCCTCGGTGGTCTCGGTCTGCGTGCGCACCGGGACGGGTGCGGTGACCTCGTGGTCCATCTCGGCGCCGAGGCGCAGGCGGCTGGCGTTGGTGCGGTGCAACAGCTGGGCGTTGAGGTCGCGGGCGTACTGCCCCTCCGCGACCAGCGCGTGCCCGAGCACGGCGGAGACCCGCGGGTCCTTGCTCGGCGTCGGCACCTCCTCGTTGGCCACCAGCTCGGACTGCACGATGACCCGGGCCGGCTGGTCGACCGGCTCGACCTCGTAGAGGAACGCGGCGACCGAGCGCTGCTCCAGCGAGACCAGCCGGACCGTGCGCACCTTGATCCGCTGGCCGGCGGGCGAGGACCAGTCGACGTCGCGCAGCAGGGTGCCGGCGCGCAGGTCGAGCACCCGCTCGTGGCCGTGCAGCCGCCCGTACCGCACGTCGAACGGCTCGTCGTCGACCAGCAGCCGGAAGACCTTGCCGTTGGTGACGTTGAGGATCGTCTGCCCCTCCTCCGGGAAGCCGTACCCGGCCTCGGCGTAGGGCAGCGGGCGCTCCTCGTAGAAGGAGTTCAGGTAGGTGCCGGGCAGGCCGTAGGGCTCGCCCTCGTCCAGGTTGCCGCGCAGCCCCACGTGGCCGTTGGCCAGGGAGAACAGCGACTCGGTCTGGCCCAGCGCGTTGATGTCGAGGCTGGTCTCACGCACGGCCCACGGCTCGACGGGAAAGGCGCTCATGACTGCTCCCCCAGCAGCTCGCCCAGGTCTCGTACGACCACGTCGGCACCGCTTCGGCGCAGGTCCTCGCCGTGCTCGCCGCCGATCCGGTCGATGCCCACCACGAAGAACCCGCCGGCCCGGCCGGCCGCGACTCCCGCGAGGGCGTCCTCGAACACGGCGGCCCGGACGGGCTCGACGCCCAGCTCGCGCGCCGCCTCCAGGAACGTGTCCGGGGCCGGCTTGCCCCTGAGCCCGCGCTCGCGGATCGTCACCCCGTCGACCCGGGCCTCCAGCATCGGCGCCAGCCCCGTCGACGTGATGACCTGCAGCGTGTTGGCGCTGGAGCTCACGACCGCCCGGCGCAGTCCGGCCGCCTGTGCGCGCTCCAGGTAGGTCACCGAGGACGGATACGGTTGGAGCCCGCCCTGCTCGAGCAGCTTCAGCAGCAGCTCGTTCTTGCGGTTGCCCAGCCCGTTCACGGTCTGTTCATCCGGCGAGTCGTCGGGGGTGCCCTCGGGCAGCGAGATGCCCCGGGACGTCAGGAAGTCCCGCACGCCGGCCTCGCGGGGCTTGCCGTCCACATAGTCGTTGTAGTCGTGGACCGGGTCGAACTCCCGCAGGCCCCTGGTCTTGAGGAACTCGTTGAAGGTCGCGGTCCAGGCCTTGTTGTGCACCACCGCCGTCGGGGTCAGCACACCGTCGAGATCGAACAGGCACGCGGTCACATGATCCGGTAGACCCAGCACGATCCCGACGTTAGCCGCGAACAGCGAACTCTGCGCGGCGTGCGCGGGGTCGTTAGCCTTCGAGTTGTGACACAACCGCCGGACGAGTCGCCGAGCCAGCGGCAGCCGGCCTCCCCCACGTGGGTCGGCTCCGCCTCCGTGCCGTCGGACGGGTCCCGCCGGCGCCGCCAGTGGGAGGACACGCTCGACCTCCCGGCCCAGCCGGAGACCCGCCAGATGCCGCCGGTGCCGCGCACCCTGGATCTCCCGGCCGCGCCCGCCCGGCAACAGCCCCCCGAGATCCGCTATGTCCCCGTGGTCCCGCCCGGTTACGGTCCGCTGCCGCCCGGCTACCGCCCCGGCCCGTTCCCGCCCCCGCCGCAGTGGCGCCGCCGGCGTCGCAAGTGGCCGTGGGTGATGCTGTTCCTGCTCGTGCTGTGCGCGGGCTGCTGCGGCGGCTCCTACGCGTGGGCGCGGCCGTGGTGGGTGCAGTATCCGGCCTCGGTGAACGTCGACGCGGGCGTGGCCGGGCTGAACCGGCTCAACGACGCCGGCACGAAGAAGACGGCCGAGCAGCTGCAGACCGCGCTGACCTCCGATCACCTGGACGAGTCCGGGTTCACGGTGGCGTACCAGGACACGACCGACGGCAAGGCGAAGATCATCGTGTTCGGGGCCACCCGGTTCATCACGAACCCGTCGCGCGACCTCGAGGCCAGCCTGCGCAAGCTGGGCACGAAGATCCAGGTGCAGAACGTGCGCGAGGTCGACCCGGGGATGCTCGGCGGCGAGCAGCGCTGCGCCGCGTCCCGCCTCGACGGGCGCTCGGCCACCGTGTGCGGCTGGGCCGATCACGGGGTGATCGCGATCGCGGTCTTCGCCGGCAAGACCGTCGACGAGGCCTCCCGCTCGATGCAGAGCATCCGCGCGGCGATCGTCACCCGCGACAACTAGAACAGCCCCGGGGGACGGGCGCTGGGAACACCCGATCCCCCCGGGGCTGCCTGTTGGTGGAGGAAAGTCCTTACGGCAGTGTCGCCAGGTGCGGCTTCACCGTCTTCGCGAAGCCGTTGCCGTTCTTCACGTCCCAGTTGATCGACCAGGTCATCGCGCCGCGGATGCCCGGGTAGGTGTGCGGCGGCTTGAAAGTTCCGCAGTTCGTGCCGACCGCGAGGCAGTCGAGGGCCTGGTTGACCACGGACGGGGAGACCACGCCGCCGCCGGCCGCGCCCGTGCCCGCCGGCAGGCCCAGGGCCACCTGGTCGGGGCGCAGGCCGTTCTCCAGCTGGATGCACGCGAGGGCGGTGATGAAGTTGACCGTGCCCTGCGAGTACGCCTGCATCTGGTCGCAGCCGAGCATGCTGCCGGAGTTGTAGTACTGCGTGTAAACGACGGTCAGGATGTCCTTGATCGACAGGGCGAGGGCGAAGTAGCTGCTGCCCGTGGACTGCATGTCGATCGTCTGCGGCGCCATCGTGATGATGAGGTTCGCGCCGGCCTTGGCCCGCAGGGCGCGCAGGGCCTGCGCCATGTAGGTCGGGTTCAGCCCGTTCTCGAGGTCGATGTCGATGCCGTCGAAGCCGTACTGCTGCATCAGCGCGTAGGCGGTGTTGGCGAAGTTCGTGGCCGACGCCGAGTCCCCGACGCTGACCCGGCCGGTCTCGCCGCCAACGGAGAGGATGACCTTCTTGCCCCGCGAGTGCAGGGTCGCGATGTCCGCCTTCTGGTCCGCGTCGGAGTAGCCGCCGAGCGCGCTGGACAGGCCGGAGTCGGCCGCGTACGTGAGCGAGCCGGGCTGCGAGCCGGCCTCCGCGAACGCCACGTCGATGAGGTCGTACTCGCTGGGCACGTCCCGCAGCCGCAGCGGCGTCGCCGGGTTGACGAAGTTCTGCCAGTACCCGGTCAGGAAGTGCTTGGGCAGCGACCCGGTCGGGGTGCTCGGCGACGTCGACGGCGAGCTGCTCGGCGACTTCGAGGCCGACGGCGAGCTCGAGGGCGACTTCGACGGCGAGGCCGAGGCCGAGGGCGACTTGGACGGGGACGGCGTCGTCGGGCCGACCGTGGTCGGGTTGCCGCCGGGGCCGTTCACCGAGAAGTCGTCGGCGGTGTAGGCGGGCTGGCCGTACCAGCCGTGCACGTAGACGCTCGCCGTGGTCTGGCTCGCGCCCGTGGTGAAGGCGACCGACAGCTGCTGGTAGCCGCTGGTGCCCGGGGTCCAGGTGCTGGCGTCGACCCCGCCGGTCACGCCGATGAAGACGTAGGAGCCGTTGACCCAGCCCGACAGGGTGTACTTCGTGTTCGGCTGGACCGAGATCGTCTGCGAGCACTGGGCGGTCGTGCCGCCGGGCGTGCCGGCGAGCTTGTAGGAGCCCGAGTGCGCGGCCCCGGACGTGACCGACGCGGACTCGCAGGTCCAGCCGGAGGCGGAACCGGACTCGAAGCCGGGGTTGGTGAGCAGCTCGGCGGCGGAGGCGGGCAACGCGATCAGGACCCCGGCGAGGGTCAGGACCGCCGCGCCGGCCCCTGCGAGCAGGGTGACATGGCGTGGACGCATGGGCACTCCAGATGGGGGTGACGTCGATGGGCGTCGACGTGTTCCTCCACGTTCCACGCACCGGAATTTAATGTCAAGGTTTCTTTACTATTTGCTAAGGCTCCCTCGAATACCCGATTCCGTGTCGCGCTATCCTCGGTGTACAGGCTTTGACCCGGCCATCACCGGCGAGCCTCCGGAAGAACGGCCGCCCCGGCAGCCCAGTAGAACCGGACGGACACCGGCCCGTCACAGCCGGCCAACGAGCGGCCGCCGAACGCACGACCCCGGCGGCAAGCGGGGTGGTACCGCGGACCCGAGGGTTCGTCCCCGCGTGGATGCGACACCGACCACGCGAGGAGAGCGACCACCGATGGCCTACCCGATGCACCGCACGGGCACCGGCGTCCCCGCGAGCCCGAACCTCCCCGAAGTCGAGCGCGAGGTCCTGGACTACTGGTCCGGGGACGAGACGTTCCAGGCCTCGGTGGACCAGCGCTCCGCGGGCGACAACGGCTCGAACGAGTTCGTGTTCTACGACGGGCCCCCGTTCGCCAACGGCCTGCCCCACTACGGGCACCTGCTGACCGGCTACGCGAAGGACGTCGTCCCGCGGTACAAGTCCATGAAGGGCTTCCGCGTCGAGCGCCGCTTCGGCTGGGACTGCCACGGCATGCCGGCCGAGGTCGAGGCCGAGAAGCAGCTCGGGATCACCACGAAGGCCGAGATCCTCCAGCTCGGCGTGGACAAGTTCAACGCGGCCACCAAGGAGTCCGTGCTGCGCTACACCAGCGAGTGGGAGCGGTACGTCACCCGCCAGGCCCGCTGGGTCGACTTCGCCAACGACTACAAGACGCTCGACCTGCCCTACATGGAGAGCGTCATGTGGGCCTTCAAGACCCTGCACGACAAGGGCCTGGTCTACGAGGGCTTCCGGGTGCTGGCCTACTGCTGGCGCTGCGAGACGCCGCTGTCCAACACCGAGCTGCGCATGGACGAGGACGTCTACCGCGACCGGCAGGACCCCGCGCTGACCGTGGCCTTCACGCTGGAGACCGGCGAGAAGATCCTGGTCTGGACGACGACCCCGTGGACGCTGCCCTCCAATCTGGCCATCGCGGTCGGGCCCGAGATCGAGTACGCCCTCTTCGAGGAGGACGGGCAGCGGTACATCCTGGCCGAGTCCCGCCTCGGCGCCTACGAGAAGGAGCTGGCAGGCGCCACCCGGGTCGGGTCGGTCTCCGGGGCCGAGCTCGTCGGCCGGCGGTACACCCCCCTCTTCGGCTTCCTCGCGGACACCCCGAACGCGTTCCAGGTGATCGGGGCCGACTTCGTCACCACCGAGGACGGCACCGGCGTCGTGCACATGGCGCCGGCCTTCGGCGAGGACGACCAGAACGCGTGCGCCACGGTGGGCATCCCGACCGTCGTCACCGTCGACGAGCACACCCGGTTCACCTCGCTGGTCCCGGACTACCAGGGCCTGCAGGTCTTCGAGGCCAACAAGCCGGTGATCCGCGACCTCAAGGCGGCCGGCGTCGTCGTGCGCCACGACAGCTACACGCACTCCTACCCGCACTGCTGGCGCTGCGACACGCCGCTGGTCTACAAGGCCGTCTCGTCCTGGTTCGTGCAGGTCACCGCGTTCCGCGACCGGATGGTGGAGCTCAACCAGCAGATCACCTGGACACCCGAGCACATCAAGGAGGGCTCGTTCGGCAAGTGGCTGGCCAACGCCCGCGACTGGTCGATCAGCCGCAACCGGTTCTGGGGCTCGCCGATCCCGGTGTGGAAGTCCGACGACCCGCAGTACCCGCGCGTGGACGTGTACGGCTCGCTGGACGAGCTCGAGCGCGACTTCGGCGTGCGCCCGGGCGACCTGCACCGGCCCGAGATCGACAACCTGACCCGGCCCAACCCGGACGACCCGACCGGGCAGTCCGTCATGCGCCGCGTGCCCGAGGTGCTGGACTGCTGGTTCGAGTCCGGCTCGATGCCGTTCGCCCAGGTGCACTACCCGTTCGAGAACGCCGACTGGTTCGAGCACCACTACCCGGGCGACTTCATCGTGGAGTACATCGGCCAGACCCGCGGCTGGTTCTACACCATGCACGTGCTGGCCACGGCGCTGTTCGACCGGCCCGCGTTCAACAACTGCGTGTCCCACGGCATCCTGCTCGGCGAGGACGGGCGCAAGATGTCCAAGAGCCTGCGCAACTACCCGGACGTGTACCGGGTGTTCGACGAGTACGGCTCCGACGCCATGCGCTGGTTCCTGGTCTCCTCGCCGGTGCTGCGCGGCGGGGACATGCCGGTGACGGAGCCGGGCATCCGCGACTCGGTCCGCCACGTGCTGCTGCCGCTGTGGAACGTGTACTACTTCTTCTCCCTCTACGCCAACGCGGACGGGTACACCGCTCGGCGCCGGACCGACAGCGCCGACCTGCTCGACCGGTACGTGCTGGCCAAGACCGGCGAGCTGGTGGCCACGGTCGGGCGGCAGCTGGACGCGTACGACATCTCCGGCGCCTGCGGCACGGTGCGGGCCTACCTCGACGCGCTCACCAACTGGTACGTCCGCCGGTCCCGGGACCGCTTCTGGTCCGGCGACCACGACGCGTTCGACACGCTGTTCACCGTGCTCACCACGCTGGCCCAGGTCGTCGCGCCGCTCGCCCCGCTGACCGCGGAGGAGATCTTCCGCGGGCTGACGGGCGAGCGGTCGGTACACCTGACGGACTGGCCGGCCGCGGAGGACTTCCCGGCCGACCACAGGCTCGTGGCCGACATGGACGCGGTGCGCGAGGTGTGCTCGGCCGCGCTGTCGCTGCGCAAGGCCCGCGGGCTGCGGGTGCGGCTGCCGCTGTCGACGCTGACCGTGGCCACGCCGGACGCCGAGGCGCTGCGCCCGTTCGCCGCGCTCGTCGCCGACGAGGTCAACGTGAAGACGGTCGAGTTCACCGCGGACGTGGCCGCGCACTGCACGCCGGTGCTGACGCTGGTGCCGCGGGTGCTCGGCCCGCGCCTCGGCGGCCAGGTCCAGCAGGTGATCAAGGCGGTCAAGGCCGGCGACTGGAGCCAGGCCGGCGGGGTCGTGACGGCGGGCGGGGTGGAGCTGAGCGAGGGCGAGTACGACCTCAAGCTCGTCGCCGCCGACCCGACCCAGTCCGCGCCGCTGCCCGGCGGCGAGGGCGTGGTCGTGCTCGACAGCACCGTCACGCCGGAACTGTCGGCCGAGGGCGTGGCCCGCGACCTGGTCCGGGTCATCCAGCAGGCCCGCCGCGACGCCGACCTCAACGTGTCGGACCGGATCGTGGTCGTGGTCGACGGCCCCGAGTCGGTGGCGTCCGCCCTGGCCGTGCACGACTCGTTCGTGGCCGGTGAGACGCTGGCCAACTCGGTCTCGCTGGGCACGCTCATCGACGGCTTCGCGGGCGAGGTCGGCGAGGGCGAGGCCGTCAAGGTGACCGTCACGCCCGTCGGTCGTGCTCTCCCTGGGGCATGACGACGACCATCGTGAGGACCGCCTCCACCGGGCCGCTGTTGCGGTACCGGTGGGGGCGGTCGGCCTGGAAGTCGATGGTCTCCCCCACCGTCACCCGGTAGGCCGTCCCGTCGATCTCCGTTTCGAGCTCGCCGGCGTGGACGTGGATGATCTCCCGCGTGCGCGGCGTGTGGTCGCCGGAGTCGTGCTCCTCCCCCGGCGCCATCCGCCAGTCCCAGACCTCGACGAACGCGGGATCGTTGACGCCCCGCAGCAGCCGCCCGGTGCCGCCGTCCGGGCCGCGCCACAGCACCGCGGGCTCCTCGGCCCCGACGATCTTCACGACGGGCTCGGGCTCGGCCTCCAGCAGCCGCCCGATGCTCACCCCGAACGACTCCGCGACCCGGCACAAGGTGCCGATGCTCGGGTTCGTGCGGGCGCCCTCGATCTGCACGAGCATGCCCTTGCTCACACCTGAGCGGCTGGCGAGCTCGTCCAGCGACCAGCGTCTGCCCTGGCGAAGGCCCTTCACCTGACGCGCGATCGCCAGCTGGGCGTCCCGCTCGCGGTCGGTCAACATATTTTCCTTCACGGTCATTATTGTGGTACGACTAGCGGCATGTTCGCCGTTGCCGATGACGTTCTCGACCTGTGCCGTTCCGTGGGGCACGAGGCTACCGTGCTCGCGGTCCTCGCCGACGGGCTGCGCAACGGACCCGGCGATCCCGCACTGCTGCACGACGCCGTCGCGGCCGCGGGCGACCTGAGCGCGCCGCACCCCCACCTGGAGGCGTGGCGGGACGTGTACCGCGCATTCGGCGCCAAGCCCCAGCGCACCCCGTGCTCCGCGGAGGCGTTGCGCAAGCGGGCGGCCAAGGGCGATGTGCCCTCGGTGAACCGGATCGTCGACGCGTACAACGCCGTCAGCATCCGCTTCGCCGTGCCCATCGGCGGCGAGGACCGCGCGGCCCTCGTGGGCACCGAGCGCCTGGTCCGTGCGGCCGGCGACGAGCCCTTCGACGGAGCTCCGGCCGACGAGCCCCCGAAACCCGGTGAGGTCATCTGGCGCGACGACATCGGCGTGACCTGCCGCCGCTGGAACTGGCGCCAGGGCCGCCGCACCGCCCTGACCGAGGCGACGACCTCGGCCGTGTTCCTCCTCGAAGGCCTCGACATCGACCTGCGACCGGCGGCCGAGCGCCTGATCTCCCTGCTGGACGCGGAGTCGGCGACCATCGAGCAACTCGCATGATCGGCATCGCGCTCGCCGTCCTGTCCGGGCTGATCTGGGGCGTCGGCGACTTCTCCGGCGGCAAGGCCAGCCAGCGCGCCGACTCCCTGCTGGTCGTGGTGATCTCGAAGGCCGTCAGCCTGCCCGCGGTCGCCCTCTATCTCCTCCTCGTTCCCGGCGTCCTGCACGCCCGGGCCATCGGCTGGGGCGCGGCCGCGGGCGTCCTAGGCGTCCTGGGCATGTTCGTCTTCTACCGCGCGCTGGCCGGCGGCGCGATGGCGATCGTCGCCCCCATCAGCGCCGTGACCACCGCCCTCATCCCCGTCGCGTTCGGGCTGGCCGCGGGCGAGCGCCCCGGCACCCTGGCCCTGGCCGGCGCCGCCTGCGCGATCGCCGCGATCGGCCTGGTGAGCGCCGCGGGCGGCACCGGCGGCCCGGTCACCGGCAGGCTCGTCGCCCTGGCCCTGCTCTCCGGCGCCGCGTTCGGCCTGTTCTTCACGTGCCTGTCGAGGGCCGGCGACGACGCGGGCCTGTGGCCGATCGCGGGCGCCCAGGTCGCCGCGATCGCGCTCGGCGCCCCGTTCGCCCTGCTCCGCCTGCGCCGCAACGGCCTGCGGCTGGACCCTTCGTCGCGGCGCTGGCTGGTGTCCGCCGGGCTGCTCGACATGAGCGCCAACGCGCTGTACGTCCTCGCCGTGACCCGCGGCGACCTGAGCATCATCGCGCCGATCGCCGCCCTGTACCCGGTCTCGACCGTCCTGCTGGCCATGCTCGTCGACCGCGAGCGCCTGCGCCCGATCCAGCTCGCGGGCCTCGGCCTGGCCGCGACCGCCCTGGTCCTCGTCGCCTCCTAACCCCCGGTCCGCCCGGGCTGCGCCGGCGCCGGATTCCTCGCCCGGATCGCCCTCGACGGCCCGGGGCGCGGGGCCGGGCCGAAGCGTCGCGAAATCCGAACCTCGTCGCGGCTCACATCATCGACCGGACGGCTCACCCTTCGCCGGGTGGTGTTGCCCACCATGTGACCCGCCCGGCTGCCATTGCCGCGACCGGCCGTTAGAGTGTGCGGCAGCGTCGAGTTGAGCCTGGTGGAGGGCATTTGTCCGCGCTTTATGCGGTCGGCAAGATGACCGTGGCACCGACGGTCCGGATTCTCTGGCACCCCAAAATCATCGGCCTCGACAACGTGCCGAAGACCGGCCCAGCGATCCTCGCCAGCAACCACCAGTCGGTGCTCGACTCGGTGATGATGGGCGCCATCGCCCCGCGCAATGTGTACTTCCTGGCCAAGGACCAGTACTTCCGCGGCCCCGGCCTCAAGGGCGCGGCCCTGCGCAACATCATGTACGGCCTGAACCAGATCCCGGTCGACCGCTCCGGCGGCCGAGCCAGCCTCCTGGCCCTGGACGCCGCCCTGCCCGTCCTGCGCGCCGGCCACGTGCTCGGCATCTTCCCGGAGGGGACACGCTCGACCGACGGCCGCCTGTACCGCGGCCGCCCCGGCGTGGCCAAGCTGGCCCTGGACGCGCCGGCCCCGATCATCCCGGTCGGCCTGATGGGATTCGACCAGGTCATGCCTGTGGGCGCCAGGCTGCCGAAGCTCGGCCCCAAGGTCGAGGTGCGCATCGGCGAGCCGCTCGACCTGAGCCAGTGGCAGGGCGGCGGCGAGGTGGACAGCCGCGCGCTGCGGGAGGTCACGTTGAAGCTCATGAACGCGATTCAGCAGCTGACCGGGCAGGAGTATGTCGGGCGGTACGCGCCGAAGCGGCCCGACCAGATCGCGGCCGCGGAGCCGGACGCCTGAGCTGGGGCCGGAGCCGGAGTCAGGGCGGCGCTCGCGGCAAATCGGTGCGGCCATCGTCGGCAGATCGGTGCGGCCATCGTCGGCAGATCGAAACCCAACCCTTCGGCAGATCTAAAGCCACCCCATCGGCAGATCGAAAGCGCCCGCGTCGGCAGATCGAAGGCCGACCGGTAGTCTGAACCCGTGCGCCGAGCCGCCGAATACCTGCCCCGCCACGCCGCCGACCTGGTCCTCGAGGCCCTCGAAGACACCCGCGTGGTCGTCCTCAACGGCGCCCGCCAGGTCGGCAAGAGCACCCTCGCCGAGCTCGTCCTGCGCCAGCACCCCGGCGGCGTCGCGCGCTTCCTGGACAATCCCGGCACGCGTACGGCCGCCCAGGCCGACCCGATCCGCTTCGTCCAGCACGAGGGGCTCATGCTCATCGACGAGGTCCAGCGCGTGCCCGACCTCTGGCTGGCCATCAAGCACGTCGTGGACCGCGACCCCCGCCCCGGGCGGCTGCTGCTCACCGGCTCCGCCCGCCTCCTCGCCCTGCAGAGCGTGCCCGACGCCCTGCCCGGCCGCTCCGAGACGATCGAGCTCTGGCCGCTCTCCCAGGGCGAGATCGACGGTGCCCCCGACGGGTTCGTCGACGCCGCGTTCCGGCTCGGCCCCGAGCTCACCGCGGCGGCCTCCGAGGCCCCGGGCTTCTCCCGCCGCGACGGCCTGGCCCGGGCCCTGCGCGGCGGATACCCCGAGGCCGTGCGCCGCGAGACTCCCCGCCGGCGCGAGCGCTTCTTCGAGGGCTACCTCGACGACGTCATCACCCGCGACGTGAAACAGGTCGCCGACATCGAGAAGGCCGGCGACATGCGGCGGCTCGTGTCGCTGCTGGCCGCCCAGACCGCGGGCCTGCTCAACGTGAACCGGCTCGCCGGCGAGCTGAGCCTGTCCGCGCCGACGGTCCGGCGATACGTCGAGATCCTCGAGACCATCTACCTGGTCCGCCTGATCCCGGCCTGGTCCGCGAACGCCACGACCCGGACGGTGGCCACCCCGAAGGTCGTCTTCGTCGACCCCGGCCTCGCCGGGTTCCTGTCCACCGGCGCGACCGGCGGCATGCCCGAGGGCGGCCTGATCGAGAACTTCGTGGTGAGCGAACTGGCCCGCCAGCTGACCTGGGCGCGCAGCTCGATCCGCCTGTTCCACTACCGCGACCGCGACCAGTACGAGGTCGACGCCGTCCTCGAGGACAACGCCGGCAACGTGGTCGCGATCGAGGTGAAGGCGGCCGAGACCGTCCGGGCCGAGGACTTCCGCGGGCTGCGGCTGCTCCAGCGCCGGCTGGGCGAGCGCTACCGTGCGGGCTTCGTCCTGTACTGCGGCACCGAGCCCCTCAGCTTCGGCGACGGCCTCGGCGCCCTGCCGATCTCGGCCCTGTGGACGACGCCGCCCGACTGAACCGCCGGGTTACCGGAAATCGCTCCGGGCCGATTTCATACGATCGACCTCGGCGAATGTCGTTGGCATCCGATCAACGACGGCGCAGAAATACCCGGATTGTGCCCGGCCCCGCCAGCGTGCCGGAGACTTCCGTTTCGGTAATGATCAGGCATAGCCTGGTGTCAGTCGTCTGGGGAGGTCGACTTGCCGTCCAGCAACCGTGCGTCATCGAGCGACAGCCGGAACCTGGTCATCCTGTTGATGGTGGTGATCGGCGGGTTCCTGGCTTTCTGCGGCCTGGGCATGTCGAGCCCGCTCGTCATCGCGCTCGGCGTGATCGTGGCCCTGGCCGGCCCGGTGATGATCGCTGTCGTCAACAATCGCAACAAGGTCCGGCTGTACGTCCAAGGCACCGCCGTCGTCGAAGAGATCACGGCCCGCCCGACCCAGGAGGGGCGCTCGGCCCGCGGCCGGCTGAAGCTCACCATCACCGCGACCGGCATCCGGGGCGTGACCGTCAGCGGCACCGACCCCGCCATCCCGATCGAGAAGTGGCCGGAGCGCGGCGCGACCCTGCCCGTGCAGGTGCTCAAGGGCGCCCCGCGCAAGTTCACGGTGCTGTGGGAACGCGTCCAGACGCACCAGGAGGTCGTCCTCGCCGAGCAGCGCCGCCCGGCCGACGACCTCGAAGACGACTACAGCGCCCTGAACGCCCAGCTGGACAAGGCCCGCCAGGACATCTACGACCCCGACGAGCCCTACCGCCGCCCGGGCACCTACCTGCCGCCCGACAACTCGACCACGCTGACCGACCTCCCCCCGGTCAAGGCCGAGACCGCGGACGCGCGGGTGGCGACGGTCGCCCCGCCCGCTCCCGCCGAAGCCGAGCAGATCCCGGACGCGGCGGCCGGCCGCCCGTCGCTGCGCGGCTACTTCGGCTTCCCGACCCGCCAGAGCAAGCCCCGCCACGCCGCGGGCGGCGGCGGTCCGGCCCACCGCACCGATCAGCCGATGGGCGCGGCCACGACCTTCCCCCAGCCGGCCACCGCCGAACCCGAGACCGGCACCGCGGAGCCGAAGACCGAACCGAAGACCGAACCGAAGATCGGGCCGGGAGCCAAG
Organism: Dactylosporangium sp. NPDC000244; assembly: GCF_040300725.1. Lineage (NCBI taxonomy): Bacteria > Bacillati > Actinomycetota > Actinomycetes > Micromonosporales > Micromonosporaceae > Dactylosporangium > Dactylosporangium sp. NPDC000244. Next base: position 8,926 of record NZ_JBEPEH010000031.1, on the reverse strand, counting down.
CCAGGGGCCGAGCCGAAGATAGGGCCCGGGGCCGAGCCCGGAGCCGAGGCGAAGGCCGGGCCTGGGGCCGAGCCGGAGGCCGAGGCGAAGGCCGGGCCTGGGGCCGAGCCGGAGGCCGAGGCGAAGACTGAGGCGAAGACCGGGCCGGAGGCCGAGTCGGAGACGATCGAGGAGGCCGCCGCGGCGGAGTCCTGGCCGGAGCCGACCGAGACCCGCCCGACGGTCATCGGCGAGGAGGACGAGCCGATCATCATGCGGCTCCGCTCCACCCCGCGCCCCGGCGGCAGCCAGCACCGCCGCCCCAGCCCGCACCCGCGCTCCGGCGCGCACGACCGGGTCCGCCGCAGCCGCCCGGGACGCACCCGCCCGGTCACGCCGGAGCCACCGGCGCTCCCCGAGGCCCTCGCGGCGACACAGGCCGAGCCGATCCCCGCGATCCCGGACGAGCAGGCCGAGCCCCAGGCGGTCCTGGACACCACGCAGGCCGAGCCGATCCCCGCGACCTCGGACGAGCCGGCCGAGCCCGCAGCGGCCCTGGACACCACGCAGGCCGAGCCCGAAGCAGCCCCGGACACGCGGACCGGGCCGCTCTGGGCCGAGACCGTCGACGCCGAGGCGGAGGGGACGACCGAGGACCCGCAGGGAAAGCCGGGGGCGTACACCATTCCGGAGTCCGGCTCGATGGTCCCCGCCCCGCAGGCTAACCCCGAGGTCGAGTGGTGGACGAGCGCGGACGAACCGCGCCCCGCCGCCGCGTACTACCCCGACCGCGAGTCCGAACTCCCCCCGACCCGCGGCACGCACGCCGATCCGCCCGTCATCGAAGGCGAGCTGGCAGACCCCCAACCCGAAGCAGACACCCGACCCGAAGCAGGTACCCGACCCGAAGCAGGCACCCAGCCAGAAGCGGAAGCCGAGACCCAAGAGGAGCGCACCGGCTCCGCGTGGTCGGTCAACGGCAAGGGCCTCTACAGCGCCCCGCCCGTCCTGCGCGCCCCCGCCGACGAGGACGACGACGAGGAGCCGGTGTCCCCCGACCCGTACGCGTCGGAGCACTACCTCCCGCCGGACGACGAAAGCAACGGAAGCAACGGAAGCAACGGAAGCAACCACAACAACGGAAGCGGCCGCGGCGACGAGGAGGACGCCGACGCGCTCGAGGAGCAGCCGCTCAGCGAGGGCGCCGTGGCCGAGTTCCTGGCCGCCGGCCCGCGCCGACAGCAGACCACGCCCCTCGACGGCGTCAACGGCGTCAGCATCACGCTCATCGTGTCCGACCTGCAGCGCTCCCGCCGCTTCTACCGCGACACCCTCGGCCTGACCGAGCTCGACAGCGGCGAGACCAGCGCCGTGCTCGAGACCGGCACCGCGCGGGTCGTGCTGCGCCGCGTCGCCGACATGCCGCCCGTCGACCGCCGCGTGGTGCACCTGAACCTCGACGTGCCGGACGTGTACGACGCCTACGAACGCCTCCGCGAGCAGGGCGTCGACTTCGTCCACCGGCCCCGCACGGTGCCGCAGGGCGAGCAGCTGGAGCTGTGCTCGGCGACCTTCCGCGACCCGGACGGCCACGCGATCGCCCTGACACGCTGGGAGCTACGCCGCTGAGCAGCACACGCTGGCAGCTACGACGCTGAACAGCACGCCGGAAACAGAGCGCGAGAGAGAGCTAAGACGCTGAGTAGAGCCGGCCCAGCGCGGCCGCGTCGGCGATCATGAGCGAGCGCAGTTCGGGCGGCGCGACCACCTCGAGGTCCGGCCCGAACCGCGCGAAGGCGACCCGCGCGTGCTCCAGCGACTCGATCGGCACGTCCACCCGCACCCAGCCGTCGCCCGAGTCCACGGCCGACTCGCGCAGCGCCCGTTCCGCGACCGGCCCGAGCAGGAACCACAGCGAGACCGCCCGAGGCGACAGCCGCACCGTGGCCGAACCCCCGGCATAGAGCGTCGACTGCAGCCGGTCGGAGAACTCCAGCCAGTACCGGCGAAGATCGAAGTCGGCCGGGCGCGTGAAGTGCTCGTCGGTCAGGGCGAGCGACGAGATCCGCGAGACCCGATAGGCGTTCGTCCGCGAGCGGCCGACCGCGACCACGTACCACGCGGTGCCCTTGAGCACGAGCCCCAGCGGCGAGACCAGGCGCGACACGGAAACGCCGTCCCACTTCTGGTACGACATCTGGATCCGGCGCTGCTCCCAGACAGCCGTCGCGACCGTGTCGAGGTGCGGCGGCGCCTCCGGATCGCGGAACCAGCCCGGGGCGTCGACGTGGACGCGCTGCTGCACGCGCCCGGCCATCGTGCGCTGCTCGGCCGGCAGGGCCGCCAGCAGCTTGAGCCGCGCTGCGTCGAGCATCGGCCCGAGCCCGAGATCCCCGGCCGTCGCCCCGCTGCCGGCGAGGAAGAGCGCGGCCGCCTCATCGCTGGTCAGCCCCGTGAGACTGGTTCGGTACCCGTCCAGCAGCGCGAACCCGCCCGCCGGACCACGATCTGCGTACACGGGCACGCCCGAGGCGGACAGGGCCTCGATATCGCGGTACACCGTGCGCACCGACACCTCGAGCTCGTCCGCGATCTGCTGCGCGGTCAGCCGGCCCCGGGTCTGCAACAGCAGCAGCGTCGACAGGAGCCGGCTGGCGCGCATCAGTCGGGCTTGTTCGCGTAGACGGATCGGCGCACGTAGAGCGCGTACAGCCAGGCCGGCCCGAACACGAGCCCGAGCGCGAGCAGCGACCAGTGCAGGAACCCGCCCGCGAGCAGCACGACCTGCACGACCAGCCCGGCGATCCACGCCCACGTGCGCTTCATGAACCCGCACAGCAGGAAGCACACGACCGCGAGCACCGCGCACACCCAGATCGCCCCGGTGGTGTTCCCGTGGCCGAGCTTCGCGAGCGGGAGGAGCGCCAGCAGCAGTACGACACCCTCGACGGCGAGGCCCGCGGCCCCGACGCCCCGCACGGCCGCGCCCGGGTTCTTCAGTCCGGCGGGCGAGCTCATCGCTTCAGCAGCCCGCGCGCGTCGGCCACGGTCACGACCGAGCCGGTGACGAGAATCCCGACGGTGCCGGGCACGGCGTTGTCGCTCTCGGCGAGCGTGACGGCCGCGTCGATCGCGTCCGGCAGGTCCGGCACGACCCGCACCCGATCCCCGCCCCAGAGCTCCTCGGCGATCTGCGCCAGCTGCGCGAGCGGCATCGCGCGGGTCGAGCTGTTGCGGGTCACCACGATGCTCTCCGTGATCGGCTCCAGCAGCTCCAGCATGCCCTCGACGTCCTTGTCGGCGAGGGCCGCGACGACCGCGACGAGCCCGCTGAACGCGAACTCCTCAGTCAGCGCCCGGACCGTGGCCTGCATGCCGTGCGCGTTGTGGGCCGCGTCGAGCAGGATCGGCGGCGAGTTGCGCACCCGCTCCAGCCGACCGGGCGAGGTGGCCCCGGCGAACCCGTCGCGCACCGACTCGGCGTTGAGCGCCCGCTCGGCGCCCGCGCCCAGGAACGCCTCGACCGCCGCCAGCGCGATGGCCGCGTTCTGCGCCTGGTGCTCACCGTGCAAGGGCAGGAAGATTCCCTCGTACACCCCGGAGAGCCCCTGCAGCGTGAGCGCCTGCCCGCCGACGGCGAGATCACGGTTGACCACCCCGAACTCGCGCCCCTCCCGGGCCACGGTCGCCCCGACCTCGGCGCAGCGCTCCAGAATCGGCCGCATCGCCTCCTCGGGCTGCAGCGCGCAGATGAGCGTCGAGCCCTTGTGCACGATCCCGGCCTTGGCCCAGGCGATCTCCTCGATCGTGTCCCCGAGCCACTCGGTGTGGTCGAGGCCGATCGGCGTGATCACCGTGGTCTGGGCCTGCAGCACGTTCGTCGAGTCGTCCGCGCCGCCGAGGCCGACCTCGACCACGGCCACGTCGACGGGCGCGTCGGCGAACGCCGCGAACGCCATCGCCGTGGTCATGTCGAAGTACGTCAGCGGGGCGTCGGCGGTGGCGTCGAGGTACTCGGCCAGCGGCGCCACCTCCTCGTACACCTCGACGAACTTCTCCTCGCTGATCGGCTCGCCCTCGATGCTGATCCGCTCGGTGATGCTCTGCAGGTGCGGGCTCGTGTACCGCCCCGTCCGCAGCCCGTGCGCCCGCAGCAGCGAGTCGATCATCCGGGCCGTCGACGTCTTGCCGTTCGTGCCGGTCAGGTGGATCGCCGGGAACGCCCGCTGGGGGCTGCCGAGCGAGTCGAGCAGCCCCTCGATGCGCGACAGGTCGAACACCATGCGGGTGAACCCGCGGGCGTTCAGCTCCTGGTCGACCTCGGTGAAACGCGTCATGCCGGCCCTCCGCTTCGCTCCGGACCGGTCACTGCAACGCTTCCAGCTGGGCCGCGACCCGGGCCAGATCCGCCTCGGCGGTCTCGAGCCGCTCCCGGATCTTGGCCACCACCGCCTCCGGTGCCTTGCCGGTGAAGGCCGGGTTGCCGAGCTTGGCCCGGCACTGCGCCGCCTCCTTCTCCGCCGCCGCCTGGTCCTTCGTGAGCCGGGCCCGCTCGGCCGCGACGTCGATCGCGCCCCGGGTGTCGAGCTCCACGGTGACCCCCACGCCGACGGCCAGCTTCGCCGTCGCCGCGAAGTCCCCGCCGGCCGCGTCAAGCCGCGCCAGGGACCGCATCAGCCCCTCGTGCGCGGCCAGCCCGGCCGCGGCCAGCCCCTCGAGCCGGGCCACCACCCGCTGCGCCGGCTTCACACCCTGGTCGGCGCGGAACCGGCGCACCTCGGTGACGACGCGCTGCAGGTTCTCGACCTCGCGCTCGGCCGAGTCGTCGGCGAGCTCCTTGTCCGGCGTCGGCCACTCGGCGCGGACCACGGTCGGCCGGCCGGTGAGCGTCGTCCACAGCTCCTCGGTCACGAACGGCATGATCGGGTGCAGGAGCCGCTGCAGGCTCTCCAGCACGTGCCCCAGCACCCGGCGAGTGCGCGCCTTGGCCGCCTCGTCGTCGCCGGTCAGCACCGGCTTGGTCAGCTCCAGATACCAGTCGCAGACGTCGTCCCAGGCGAAGTGGTACAGCGTGTCACACACCTTCGCCAGCTCGAACGCCTCGAACTGCTGGTCGACCTCGCCGATCACGTGCTGCAGCCGGGACAGGATCCAGCGGTCGACGGTGCTCAGGTCCTCCGTGGGCAGTTCGCCCTCGACGGTGGCGCCGTTGGCCAGCCCGTAGCGCGTCGCGTTCCACAGCTTGTTGGCGAAGTTGCGGGCGCCCTGCACCCACTCCTCGCTCACCGGCACATCCGCGCCCGGGTTCGCCCCGCGCAGCAGCGTGAACCGGGTCGCGTCGGCGCCGAACCGCTCGATCCAGTCCAGCGGGTCGACGACGTTGCCGAAGGACTTCGACATCTTCTTGCCGTACTGGTCGCGGACCATGCCGTGCAGCATCACGACGTCGAACGGCTGCCGCCCGTCCATCGCGTACAGACCGAACATCATCATCCGGGCGACCCAGAAGAACAGGATGTCGTACCCCGTGACGAGCACGCTGGTCGGATAGAACTTCGCGAGGTCCGGGGTCTCGTCGGGCCAGCCGAGCGTCGAGAACGGCCACAGCGCCGAGCTGAACCAAGTGTCGAGCACGTCGGCGTCCTGGGTCCAGCCGTCGCCGGCCGGCACCTCGTCGTCCGGGCCCACGCACACGACCTCGCCGTTCGGGCCGTACCACACCGGAATCCGGTGCCCCCACCACAGCTGTCGCGAGATGCACCAGTCGTGCATGTTGTCGACCCAGCCGAAGTACCGCTTCGTGAGCTCCGGCGGCTCGACCCGCACCCGCCCGTCGCGCACCGCGTCGCCCGCGGCCCGGGCCAGCGGCTCGGTGCGCACGAACCACTGCAGCGACAGCCGCGGCTCGACCGTCGTGTTGCAGCGCGAGCAGTGCCCGACCGCGTGCATGTACGGCCGCTTCTCCGCGACGATCCGGCCCTCCGCGCGCAGCGCCGCGACGACCGCCGGCCGCGCCTCGAACCGGTCCAGGCCCAGGAACGGCCCGTGCACCGTGATCACGCCGTGGTCGTCCATGATCGTGAGGCTCGGCAGGTCGTGGCGCTGGCCGATCTCGAAGTCGTTCGGGTCGTGCGCCGGGGTCACCTTGACCGCGCCGGTGCCGAACGCCGGGTCGACGTGCGCGTCCGCGACGATCGGAATCCGCCGCCCGGTCAGCGGCAGCTCGACCTCGGTGCCGATCAGGTGCTGGTACCGCTCGTCGTCCGGGTGCACCGCGACCGCCGTGTCGCCGAGCATCGTCTCGGCGCGCGTGGTCGCCACGACGATCGCGTTCTCGCCGTCGCCGTAGCGGATCGACACGAGCTCGCCGTCGTCGTCGGAGTGCTCGACCTCGATGTCACTCAGCGCGGTCAGGCACCGCGGGCACCAGTTGATGATGCGCTCGGCCCGGTAGATGAGCCCGTCGTCGAAGAGCCGCTTGAAGATCGTCAGCACGGCCCGCGACAGGCCCGCGTCCATGGTGAACCGCTCGCGGCTCCAGTCCACGGAGTCCCCGAGCCGCGTCATCTGCCCCAGGATCTTGCCGCCGGACTCCTGCTTCCACTGCCACACGCGCTCGACGAACGCCTCGCGGCCCAGGTCGTGCCGGGACAGCCCGTCGGCGGCCAGCTGCCGCTCCACCACGTTCTGGGTGGCGATGCCGGCGTGGTCCATGCCGGGCAGCCAGAGCGTTTCGTACCCCTGCATCCGTTTGCGCCGCGTCAGCGCGTCCTGGACCGAGTGGTCGAGCGCGTGGCCGATGTGCAGGGAGCCGGTGACGTTCGGCGGCGGGAGCACGATCGAGAACGGCGGCTTGTCGCTTCCCGCGTCCGCCTTGAACAGACCGTCGGCTACCCATTGCTCATACCGCCGCTGCTCGACCTCGCCAGGGGCATACTGAGCCGAGAGCTCCGGGGTTGCTTGCCCCGGGCGTGGAGTATCCGTCACACGCAAAGTCTAGAACTGTCGCGCAGGGGGTCTACGCTCGCCATTGCCCCTACACTCAGGAGACTGATCGACGGTGACCTACCCGCCGCAGAACCCGGACGACGAGCCGCGCTCCGAGCCCTTCCGGCCCATCTCGTATGACCTCGCTCCGGAGTACGGCACAACCCCGCCGGTGAACAACCCGGGCCCCTATCCGCCGCAGCAGCCGCCACCACAGCCGCAGCAGCCGCAGTATCCGGTGTCGGGCCCCGGCTATCCGGTCTCGGCCCAGCCGTATGGTCAGCCGCCGCCTTACCAGCAGCCGCCCGCGCCGGCCTACCCGCCGGCGTACCAGCAGCCCGGCCCCGGTTTCGCGCCCCCGCCGCCGCCCCGCAAGGGCAAGGGGCTGAAGATCACCCTCAGCGTCGTCGGCGGCGTCTTCCTGGTCTGCGGGCTGATCGCGTGCATCGCCCTGTACCCGATCTACCGCGACTCCGGCGCGCATGTGACCGCCCCGCCGACGCTCCCGGGCGGCCTCACCAAGCAGGAGACCCAGCAGTCGGAGGCGCTCAAGTCGAGCATGGAGTCCGACCTGCGCGGCAGCATCGACAACATCGACGAGATCGAGACCGGGGTGTACTCCGCGGCCAAGGACGACGACCCGACGAACGTGGTCATCCTCGTCGCCGCGACGGGCACGTTCTTCTCCCCCGGCTCGGAGGTCGACTCCGCGTTCAAGGGCTTCGGCACCAGCAGCGGCTTCACGACGGTGACCCCGCCGACCGACTACCCCGCGGGCAAGCTGGGCGGCACGGTGAAGTGCGGGAGCAGCAAGTACAACGTCGGCTCGGGCTCGGACAGCCTGAAGATGAGCATGTGCGTGTGGGCCGACCACGGCAGCGTGGGCCTGGTCGTCTTCATGGGCCAGGACATCAGCGGCGCGTCGACCCGCTTCGTCGACATCCGCGAGGCGGTCCAGACCCGCAGCTGATCACCGCTGGCACTTCGACGACAGGGGCGCTCGACGCGCCCCTGTCGCGTTTCCGCCCTCTTCCGCCGCTCGACGCCCGGCCGCGCTACTAGGCCCCGCCCGTTGAGCCTGAGTTGCTACAGTGCGCCGATGGTCGACCCCGACGGCGGTCCCGCCGGTCTGTACTACGAAGACGACGACGATGACGCCTCCGAGGCCCCGGCGAGCCGCGTCCCCCTGAAGCGCATCGCGATCATCACCGGCTCGGTCGCGGCCGCGGCCGTGCTGGTCTCAGGGATCTTCTACGGCCCCACCTTCTTCCGCGTGCTGGGCCAGAGCGACACCGAGATCAAGTCCCCGGAGAAGGTCGGCGCCTTCACCCTCGACAAGAGCGACGGCGCCCAGCAGACCAGCGAGTACATCCGCGACGCCATCGCCTCCAAGGTGAGCCTCGACAACAGCGTCGGCCTCATCTACCGCGACGGCAAGACGGACGCGATCCTCGTGGCCGGCACCGCGCGCATCTGGAAGCCCGAGGACACCCTGAAGACCGCCTTCGACATGCTGACCGACGACAAGGGCGGCGTGCGCGACACCAAGGACGTCGACGCCGGCGCCCTGGGCGGCACCATGCGCTGCGGCACGACCAAGGTGGACGACGCGGACCTGACGGTGTGCGGCTGGGCGGACAACGGCTCCCTGGGCGTGGCCCTGTTCTCCAACAGCCCGGTGTCCGACTCCGCCAAGTCCCTGCTCGAGCTCCGGACCGCGGTGGAGCACCGCGGCTGACCGGTCTCAACGGATCGCGCACAAACAAAAAAAGCCGGCCCCGCAGCAAGCGGGGCCGGCTCAAAAAGGCAACGTGCCCAGGAAACGCTTCAGGGGCTCACAGAATTCGGTGAGCCCCTGAAGGAAGGTTTGTCCGGCGGCGTCCTACTCTCCCACACTCTCTCGGGTGCAGTACCATCGGCGCTGGAGGGCTTAGCTTCCGGGTTCGGAATGGGACCGGGC
>NZ_JBEPEH010000030.1:87859-154600 GCF_040300725.1 Dactylosporangium sp. NPDC000244 | reverse complement strand
AGGTCACGCATGCGCTGCAGGATCGAGTGGGTCTCGGTGAGCGCACCTTCAGCGGTCTGCACGACGGAGATGCCGTCCTGGGCGTTGCGCACGGCGACCTTGAGGCCGCCGATCTGCGAGCGCAGGCCCTCCGAGATCGACAGGCCGGCCGCGTCGTCCGCGGCCCGGTTGATCCGGTAGCCCGACGACAGCTTCTCCAGCGACTTGCTCATCTGGCTGTCGGTGACCGACAGGTTCCGGTATGCGTTCTGCGCGGCGATGTTGTTGTTGATGCGAAGACCCATGATGTCCTCCTTGGATCGGGTCAGGGCCGGTGGCCGTCCTTGGCCGCCGTTGCCAGTGCCATCGCCCGCCCGGCTCCCGGGCTGAGGACTCGGCGGCGGAACTGCCCGATCGGATGACAGGATCGCGGGTCAGCCGAGCGCTGCGGGCGTGTCCAGGACGTCCTCGACGAGCCGCAGCGCCCGCGCGTCCATGGCCGCCCGGAGCCCCGGGTCGGCCGGGGTCGTGGTGCGGTACAGCACGACGCAGCGCGACCCGTCGTCGTTCACGCCGTTGCAGGTGGCGGTGCCCGGCGCGGCACCCGGGTGCGCCCAGAACCCGCCCGAGCGCGACGGCACCCGGAACACTCCCAGCCCGAACCCGAGGCCGGGGCGCACCTGCTGGTACGTCTCCGCCGGCACGACCCGGTCCAGCTCGGCGAGCCCGTCCGGGCCGAGCAGCTCCCCGCGGCGCAGCGCGCACCAGAACCGGGTCAGGTCGGCGGTGGTGCTCACCAGGCCCCCGGCCGCGTCCAGGGCGGTCGGGTTCAGCTCGGTGACGTCGACCAGCGGGCCGCCCGGCCACTGCTGCTGGTAGGCGCGGGCGGAGGAGCGCGGCAGCGACGGGTGGTCGTACGGGTAGTAGGTGTCGCGCAGCCCGAGCGGCCGGGCGACGCGGTTGCGCACCTGCTCGGCCCAGGAGCGCCCGGTGACCGCCCGCACCACGAGGCCGGCGAGGACGTAGTTCGTGTTGGAGTACGACCACCCCTCGGTCCGCGGCCCCCGGCTCAGCGCGACGAGCTCCTCGGGCTCGCGGTGCGCGAGCCGGGGGCCGGCCGCGAGCGCGCCCAGGTAGTCGGGCCGGCCGCTGGTGTGCCGCAGCAGGTCCCGCACGGTGGTGGTCGCGTCCAGGCCCAGGCCGGGCAGGTGCGAAGCGACGGTGTCGTCGAGCGACAGGCGGCCCTCGGCGGCCAGCTGCAGGACGACCACGGCCGTGAACGTCGCCGTCGCGCAGCCGATCCGGAACCGCCCCGCGGCCGGCATGCCCGCCCCGGACTGTGCGGACACGTCCCGCCCGCGGTCGTGCACCTGCCCCTGCGCCCCCGTGGCGCCGAGCCGGCACAGGTCCTCGAGCGCGTCCCGCAGCATCGTGTGCAGCTCGTGCCGTTCGGCGACGGCGATCGTGTCCCGCATGCCACCAGCCTGAACCGCGGCGGCACCCGAATCGATCCCGCCACCATGTTTCACGAAGGTAGGGCTAGCCGTACCTCCAGCGCCTCCACCCGCGTGAGCGTGGCGGAGTCGGGCCGCCAGACCTCGACCGCGGCCTCGTACTCGGAGTGGAAGAACGGCACCGGCTCGCCGGAGGGGTGCCCGGTCCAGCAGGCCACCGCAGGGCAGTCGATCCAGGTCGCGCCCGACGGGACCTGGGCCCGGATGCGCGTGCGCCACTCGAGGTCGGGCTCGGCCGCGACGACCTCGGCCCAGCGCGCGGCCGTGATCGCGGCCTCGGCGGCGACGAACGTGCGCGGGAAGGGCAGGTCCGCGTGGGTGGCCTCGCGCTCGACGACCCGGTCGCCGGCGACCCCGAAGATCGTGTCGCCGTCGCCCAGCAGCCAGGCGTCGAGCTCGGCGGCGATGTCGAGCATCCGGCGCACCCGGGCTTCCCCGGGGTCCCTGGCGCAGAGGCGGCCGTCGTCGTACCGCAGCCAGTCCTCGGCGTGCAGCAGCGCCCGCACCTCGTGACGGCCGATCGGGAACCGATGGCAGTAGATCCAGGGGATGACGCGGGCGATGTGCAGCTCGTACCCCACCGGGCCACGGTACCGGGCGACGGACCATGATGGGGTGTGACCTTTCGCGTAGCCGGCACCCCCGACGTGTCCGCAATCGTCGAACTCGTGCAGTCGGCCTATCGCGGCGACGCCAGCCGCGCCGGCTGGACCACCGAGGCCGACCTGCTCGACGGGCAGCGCACGGACCCGGCCATGGTCGCGGCCGCGATCGCCGAGCCCGACAGCATCGTGCTGCTCAACCTGGACGGCGATGCCGTCGTGGCCTGCGGGCAGCTGGAGCGGCGGGACGGGTACGCCTACTTCGGCATGTTCGCCGTGGACCCGGCCCGCCAGCGCGGCGGCTTCGGCGCGGCCCTGCTGGCCGAGGCCGAGCGCCACGCCCGCGACGCCTGGGACGCGGCGGAGGTGCGCATGACGGTGATCGTGCAGCGCGACGAGCTCATCGCCTGGTACGAGCGGCGCGGGTACTCCCGGACGGGGGAGATCAGCCCGTTCCCGTACGGTGACGAGCGCTTCGGCGTGCCCCGGCGCCCCGACCTCGCCTTCGAGACGCTCGTCAAGAAGGTGGCGTGAGCCTGTTCGCCGGCGCGGCCGAGCACTACCCGGTCGGACGCCGCCCGTATCCGGCCGAGTTCGCGACCGCCCTGCGCGACGAGCTCGGCCTCGACGGCACCGGCCGCCTGCTCGACGTCGGCTGCGGCCCCGGCTCGCTGACGACCCTGCTGGCCCCGCTGTTCGCCGCCGCCGTCGGGGTCGACGCCGACCCGGACATGATCGCCGTGGCGGCCCGCCGCGCCCCGCACATCGACTGGCACGTCCTGCGCGGCGAGGACCTGCCCGCCGGCCTGGGCACCTTCCGCGTGGTGACCTTCGCGCAGTCCTTCCACTGGATGGACCAGCCGCTGGTGGCCGCCCGCGTCCGCGCGATGCTGGACCCGCACGGCGCCTGGGTGCACGTCGGCGGCCAGACCCACCGCGGCGTGGACGGCCCCGAGGAGCTGCCCCTGCCCCGGCCGCCCTGGGACGCGGTCGACGCGCTCGTGCGCTCCTACGCCGGCCCGCGCCGCCCGACCCGCTCGGGCGAGGAGGACGTGATGCGCGCCGCGGGCTACCGGGGCCCGGTCCGTCTCGCGCCGTGGCCGGGCGAGGTTGTGGAGCGCTCCGCGGACGAGCTGGTCTCGGCGGTGTTCTCGCTGTCGAGCTCGGCCCCGCCGCTGTTCGGCGACCGGCTCGGCGCCTTCGAGGCGGACCTGCGCCGGCTGCTGGCCGAGACCTCCCCGCAGGGCCGGTTCGCCGAGCGCATGGGCCCGCCGGACCTCATCGTCTGGCGTCCCTGAGCACCTCGGCGATGCCGGCCGGCGCGCGGCCGAGCAGCGACTCGAGGTCGCCGGTCTGCCGCTCCAGCCGGCCCGCCTTCGCCAGGCCGTGCAGGTACGCCATCGGGCCGGGCGGGGGCTCCTCGCGGTACGCCATGCCGAGCAGGCCCGCGAGCTCGGGGTAGGTCCACAGTGGACCGGTGAGGTCGTAGGCGCGGCGCTCGTGGCCGCCGGTGGTCAGCACGGCCGCGGCGGCCGCCGCCAGGTCGGCGCGGGTCGCGGTGTTCAGGCCGCGGCCGCCGGTGCCGCTGGTCAGCTCGGGAAGCGCCGGCAGGCCCGGGTGGACGAAGGCCTCGGTGTAGAAGGGGTTGCGCAGCATCGTGTACGGCAGGCCGCTCTCGCTGATCGCCGTCTCCGTCGCGTGGTGCGCCTCGGTCACGCCCGGGCCGGGCTCGTCGGCGCCGAGGAAGCTCGTGTACGCGAGCAGCCCGACGCCGGAGGCGGCCTCGATCGCGTTGCGGTGCTGGGCCACCCGGCGCGCCGGGTCGAGCTCGGGGGAGGAGATGAGCAGCAGCCGGTCCACGCCCTCGAAGGCGCGCCGCAGCGACTCCGGCTCGTCGTAGTCGCCGTGGCGGGCCTCGACCCCGTCGACCCGGCCGGGGTCGCGCACCACGGCGACGACCCGCGAGGGCGGGACACGCTCCAGCAGTTCCGCCAGCACCAGCCGGCCCAATGCGCCCGTCGCGCCGGTCACCGCGATCAAGTCCGTAGCCACCCGACAAGATTCACATGGCTGTCAACGCGATTTCGCACCTGCCGCCCGGGTGCTGCCGCTTCTGCCGGTGCCGGCGCGATCGTGCTGGTCGGCGGCTTCAGTCGCGCTTCAGCGAACCTTCCGATGCCCCCGCCTAGCTTGATGCCCAGCGGGCGTCCGGCTCGCCGGAAGCGGGGTGATCGTGCGGTACGTGGCCATCGGTTGCGGCGTGCTCCTCGTCGTGATCTTCGCGGTGTCGGCCGCCGGCAAGGCCCGTAGCCGCGCGGCGTTCGACGAGTTCGCCGGCTCGCTCACCGAGCTGCGGCTCGTTCCCCGCCGCCGGCGCCGCCCGGTCGCGGCCGCCGTGATCGCGGTCGAGGCCGGCCTCGTCGCGCTCTTCGCCGTGCCCGGCGGCGCCCGCCTCGCGTTCCCGGCGGCCGCCGCGCTGCTGACCGTCTTCGCGGTCGCCATCGAGATCACCGTGCGCCGCGGGGTCCGCGCGTCCTGCCTGTGCTTCGGCGCCCGCTCGGCCCGGCCGCTGGACCGCGTGCACGTGGCCCGCAACCTCGTCCTGGCCGGCGTCGGCGCGCTCGGACTCGTCGCCGTGACCGCGCCCTCGCCCGGCGACGTGCACCCCGCCGGGGCCGCGCTCGCCGTGGCCGCCGCCGCCGTCGCCGCGGCCGTGGTGCTGCGCCTCGACGACATCGCCGAGCTGTTCCGCCCGTACCCGACCCTTCGACAGGAGCGTTGAGCGATGGCGTACCTCACCGCCGCGGTGGTCCTCCTCGGTGCCGTCACGGTCCTGAACCTCGTGCTGCTGCTCGGCGTCGTGCAGCGCCTGCGCCGCCCGGTGACGCCCGGCGACGACGGCCCCCTCATCGACGCCGAGCGCCGCCCGGTGCTGCCGCCGGGGCAGCGCCCCGCGCCGTTCACCGCCGCCGCCCGCGACGGCGAGCCGTTCGAGCCCGGCGGGCCGGCGGCCCGCCTGGTCGGGTTCTTCTCCCCGCACTGCAACCTGTGCCACGACCGCATGCCCGGATTCCTGCAGTACGCCCGCCGCGCCGGACTCGACCGCAGCCAGGTCTTCGCCGTGGTCGTCGGCCCGCCCGAGGACACGGCGGCGCTCACGGCCGAGCTGGCCCCGGCCGCCTCCGTCGTCGACGAGCCGGACGGCGGCGGCTCGGTGTACGAGGCGTTCGGGGTGCGCGGGCTGCCCGCCATGTACCTGCTCGACCCGGACGGCGTGATCCTGGCCTCCGGCACCGACCTGGGCTCGTTCCCGGACGCCGGGCGGCTCGCCGCCGCCGTCCGCTCGGGCGGGGCACGGGCGAGCGCGGGCCCGCGCCGATGACGTCCGGCCCGCCGCCCGCCCGGCCGCAGATGGTGCTGCGGCACGCCCGGGCCGCCCTCGGGCTCGCCGCGGAGGCCGCACCCGGCCTGCTCGTCGCGCAGGTGGCGCTCACCGTCGCCGGCGGCGTGCTCCCCGTTGTCACGGCGGTGCTCGGCAAGCAGCTCTTCGACCGGCTGGCCGGCGGCGGGGCGGCCCTTCCCGCGCTGCTCGGGCTCGCGGCGGCGATCGGCGCGACCGGGCTCGCCGCCGCCGTCACACCCCAGGCGATGCGGTACATCACGACGGAGACCGAGCGGCGGGTCGGCGTCCGGGCCCAGGAACGCCTCTACCGCGCGGTGAACGGACAGCCGGGCCTGACCCGGCTCGAGGACCCGGCGTTCCAGGACCGGTTGCAGATGGCCGAGCAGGCCAGCCGCAGCGGCCCCGGCCAGCTCGTCTCCAGCGCGCTCGGGCTGATCCAGGCGCTCATCGGCGTCGCCGGGTTCACCGCCGCCCTGGTCGCGGTCAGCCCGGTCGTCGCCGCCACGGTGCTCGTCGCCGCGCTGCCGATGCTGCGGGTGCACCTGTCGCTCAACCGGGCACAGGCGGCGATGCTCTGGCGCACCGGCCACGCGCAGCGCCGCCACATGTTCTTCGCCCGGCTGCTCACCATGCCCGGCGTCGGCCAGGAGGTGCGGCTGTTCGGGCTCGGCGACTTCTTCCGCGAGCGGATGCGGACCGAGCTGACCGCCGTCAACGACGAGTACCGCGTGATCGGCCGGCGGCAGCTGCGCAGCCACGCGCTGCTCGCGGTGGTCTCGGCGGCGGTGGCCGGCGGCGGACTCATGTGGATGATCGCCGAGACGGCCGCGGGCCGGGCCACCGTCGGCGACGTCTCGATGTTCATCGCGGCCATGGCCGGCGTGCAGGCCGGGCTCGCCGGCGGGGTCCAGCACGCGGCGACGGCCCACCAGGCCCTGCTGCTGTTCGAGCACTTCCAGGAGGTCGTCTCCGGCGGCCCCGACCTGCCGGTCCCGGCGCACCCGGCCCCGGCCCCGGCTTTGCGCCGCGGCATCGAGCTGCGCGACGTGTGGTTCCGCTACAGCCCCGAGCACCCCTGGATCCTGCGCGGCGTCAGCCTGTTCATCCCGCACGGCCAGACCATCGCGCTCGTCGGGCTGAACGGGGCCGGCAAGAGCACCCTCGTGAAGCTCCTGTGCCGGTTCTACGACCCGACCCGCGGCTCGATCCACTGGGACGGCGCCGACCTGCGCGAGCTCGACCCGGCGCTGCTGCGCGAGCGGATCGGCGCCATCTTCCAGGACTTCACCGCCTACGACCTGTCGGCGGCCGAGAACGTCGCGGTCGGCGACCTGAGCGCGCTGGACGACCGGCCCCGGGTCGAGCAGGCGGCGCGGCGAGCCGGCGTGGACGGCATCCTGCGCGGGCTGCCCCGCGGCTACGACACCCTGCTGTCGCGCATCTTCCACCAGGGCTCGCCGGAGGAGGACCCGCAGATCGGCGTGGTGCTCTCCGGCGGGCAGTGGCAGCGGGTCGCCCTGGCCCGGGCGCTCCTGCGGGCCCGGCGCGACCTGGTGATCCTCGACGAGCCGAGCGCGGGACTGGACGCCCAGGCCGAGTACGAGGTCCACGCGGCCCTGCGCCGGCACCGCGAGGGCCTGACCACGCTGCTCATCTCGCACCGGCTCAGCGCCGTGCGTGAGGCCGACCGCATCGTGGTGCTCGGCGACGGTGTCACCGTCGAGGACGGCAGCCACGCCGAGCTCATGGCGCTCGGGCAGCGCTACGCCGAGCTCTTCGACGTGCAGGCTCGCGGGTACACCGACGCCGGGGTGGCGTCGTGACCGCGCTCCTGCTCGCGCTGGCGCTGGCTCTGGTCGCGGTGACCGCCGCCACCGGGCTGGTGCTGCTGCGCCGCCGGTTCGTGGCGATCACGGTGTCGGGTCTGAGCATGCGCCCGACCCTCGACCCGGGCGACCGGGTGCTGGTCCGCCGGGCCGTGCTCGGCACCGTCCGGCGGGGCCAGGTGGTCGTGCTCGGCGGCGCCGACGGCGTCGAGTACCTGATCAAGCGGGTCGCCGCGCTGCCCGGCGACCCGGTCCCGGACGCCGGCATCACGGGGGTGGCCGTCGCCGACGGTCCCACGGTGCCGCCCGGCAAGTTGGTGGTCCTCGGGGACAACCCCGACTTCAGCCTCGACTCGCGCCGCCTGGGCTACCTGCCCGGCGAGCGGCTGCTCGGGGTGGTCGTGCGGCGGTTGTCGCCCGGACCGCACCAGGACTTCGGCTTCGGCCGGGGGAACGACCGCGCCGGCACGGGGCCGGCCGTCTGATGTGAAGGGATGTCACGGAATGCTCAAGCTCGTCGAGCGGGCCGGTGAGCGCATGCTCGCCCGCCTGCTGCCGAAGGCCACCGCGACCGCCAGCTGCCCGTACGAGAGCTGGTGCGAGTCCTGCTCCGGGAACATCTACAAGAAGGTGTGGGTCAAGCCGAACTGCACCCTGGGCACGACGGCGTGCAACGACCCGTGGGACGGCTGCTGACGCGTTCAGCGCCCCGACGCCCGTGTGGCCGGTTCGCCGGCCGCACGGGCCTCGCGCAGCAGGTCGGCGGTCTGGGTCAGCCCCGCCCGGAACCCGGTCTTCTCGTGCACGGCGCTCGCCCGCTCGCCGACGTGCACGGCCCACTGCGGCTCGCCGCGGGCCAGGTGGACGGCGGCCAGCCCGGTCAGCGCCGCCCCCTCGAGCTGGTGGAACCCGGCCCGCTGGGTGAGCGCCAGCGCCCGCATGACGTCGGCCAGGGCCCGGTCGAGCTCGCCGAGGTTGCGGCGGGCCGCCGCGACCCCGATGAGCGCCTCCGCCTCGGGCAGCCGCTCCCCGGTCTCGCGCGCCATCACCAGCGCCCGCTCATGGCTGTCGACGGCCGCGTCGTGGCGGCCCATCGCGTCGAACACCGACCCGATCGCGTTGTGCGCGTCGATCTCGAGCCGGAGCATGTCGGTGCCGCGCGCCCGCTCCAGCGCGGCCTGAGCGAGCTCAAGGGCCTGGTCGAGCCGCCCGGCGTCGCGGTGCGTGGCCGCGAGGGTGCGCAGGTTCGCGGCCTCGTTGCCCTGCCCGCCGAGCTCCCGGTGCAGGACCAGGGCCAGGCTCAGGTGCTCGATCGCCTCGTCGAGCCGCCCCAGCAGCTGACAGGCCTCGCCGAGGTTGCCCAGGACGTTGGCCTCGCTGCTGCGCGAGCCGAGCTGCCGGCTGAGGTCGAGCGCCTCCCGGAAGTGCCCGGCGGCGGCCGCGAGCTGCCCGGCCTGCATGCGTACCAGCCCGAGGTTGCCGAGGCCGACCGCCTGCCCGGCGAGCCAGCCGACCCGTCGGTTGAGCTCCAGGGCCTCGGCGATCTGCTCGCCGGCCGCCTTGAGGTGCCCCGACTGCCAGTGCACCGCGCCGAGGTTGCCGAGGATGGTCGCCTGGCACTGCGCCCAGTCGGTGCGCCGCGCCGCCGCGAGTCCCCGCCGGAAGTGCTCGACCGCGAGATCGTGCCGGCTGCGGCGCCAGTGGGCGTCGGCGATGCTCAGGTGGCTGACGGCCTCGGCCGCGGGGTCCCCGGCCTCGAGCGCGGCGGCGAGGCTGGCGTGGGCGGCGGTGAGCCAGTCGATGGTGTGGACGCGCAGGTGGTAGTACCCGCGCAGGGCATCGGCGAGCAGCCACGTCGTCGCGCCCGGCTCCGGCTGCTGCACGGCCGCGACCAGGTTCGGGTGCTCCGCGTCGATCCAGGCCAGGGCCTGCGCGTGGTCGGCGAACCCGATCCGGGACGCCCGCGGCGGCAACGGCATCCGGAGCTTCTCCGGATACAGCAGGCGGGCCGCCGCGTCGAGCCCCGACAGGTAGTGGTCGAGCAGCCGCTGCCGGGCGGCGCGGCGGTCGGCCTCGTCGTCCTCGGCCTCGCCGCGGGCCTGGGCGTAGAGGCGCAGCAGGTCGTGGAACGCGTACCGGCCGGGCGCCGACTCCTCGATCAGGTGCGCGCGGGCCAGCCGCTCCAGCTTCGACGCCGCGGCGCTTGTTGTTTCGTGGCCGGTTGTTTCGTGGCTGTTCAGCGTGGCCGCGGCGCTTGTTGGTTTTTGGCCGTTCAGCGCGGTCACGGCGCCGGCTGTGAAGTCGGGGCCTGGCACCAGGCCGAGCAGCCGGAACACCCGCCGGGCGTCGTCCGGCAGCGCGGCATACGACAGGTCGAGCGCGGCGCCGACGGCCGTCTGCCGGTCGCCGTCGATGCTCAGCGCGGTGAGCCGGTCGCCGTCGCGCAGCCTGCGCACGTACCCGCCGATCGTCTGGTGCGGCTCGCACAGCAGGTTGGCGGCGGCGATGCGCAGGGCCAGCGGCAGCGCGCCACAGAGCCCGACCAGCTCGTCGGCGGCCGCCGGCTCGCCCATCCGCTCGGCCCCGAGGAGCCGCCCGAGCAGCGCGCGGGCCTCCTGCGCGCCGAGCACGTCGAGCGCGAGCGGCTGCGCACCCTCCCGCGCGACCAGCCCGGCGAGGCGATCCCGGCTGGTCACGATAGCGAGACAGCCCACGCCGCCGGGCAGCAACGGCCGCACCTGCTCGGCGTCGCGCGCGTTGTCGAGCACGACCAGGATGCGCCGCTGCGCGAGCAGTGTCCGGTAGACGGCCGCGGCCTCGTCGACGTCGAGCGGCACCTCGTCCGGCGGCGTGCCCAGCGCGTGCACGAACCGGGCGAGCGCCTCGATCGGCCGCAGCGGCGATCCCTGGGCGTAGCCGCGCAGGTTGACGTAGAGCTGGCCGTCGGGGAACCGGTCCTTGACCCGGTGCGCCCAGTGCATCGCCAGGGCGGTCTTCCCGATGCCCGCGGTCCCGGCGATCGCCACCACGGTCGCGCCCGGCGGCCGGCGCGCCTCGCGCCCGTCGACGAGCGCGTCCAGGCGCCGCAGCGCGTCGGCGCGCCCGGTGAAGGTGGCCACGTCGGCGAGTAGCTGCCCCGGCACGACGACATTCGCGGCCGTCGTACCGCGCGGTGCAGGCTCCCCGCCCGCCTCCTGGCGCAGCACGTGGAGCTGGGCGGCCTGCAGCTCCTCGCCGGGCTGGACGCCGAGCTCCTCGGTCAGGCGCGCGCGGACGTCGGCCAGCAGGCGCAACGCCCCGGCGCGCTCGGTGCGGGCCAGCAACCGCGCGAGCCGCGCGTGCAGGCCCTCGTGCAGCGGCTCGTCGGGCACGATCGCCAGCAGCCGGCGCACCGCGACCATGCTTGCCGTCGCCGGCTCGTCGGCGGCGAGGGCGAGGTCGGCGTACGCCATCGCCGCGTCCACCCGCTGCCGGCTCAGGGCGGCGGCGCTGCGGTGCTCGCGCAGCCGCGGGTCGGCCCCGGCCAGCACCGGCCCGCGCCAGCAGTCCAGCGCCTGCCCGAGGTGTTCCCGGGCCGCCGCGTCGCCCATGTCCCGGCGCGCCCGGGCCAGCAGCTCGTCGAAGCGCACGACGTCGAGCCCGCTCGCGTCGAGGTCGAGCCGGTAGCCGCCCGCCGCCAGCCGTATCGTCCCCGAGGGCCGGCGCTGCCGCCGGTCGGGCTCGAGCAGGCGACGCAGCTGCCCGACGTACACGTGCACCAGGTTGAGGCATGTCCGCGGCGGGCTGTCCCACAGCACGTCGACGATCTCGTCGCGGGAGACCGCCTGCCGCGGGTGCAGGGCCAGCAGTCCCAGGAGTCCCCGGAGCATGGGCGAGCGGACCTCGACGGCCGCGTCGCCGAGCCGCATGGAGAGCGTGCCCAGCACCCCGACGTGCACCGCCGCCTTCGCGTCATCGGCTTCCCGGCCGGTGCCCTCACTGGCGCCTTGAGCGGATTGTTCACGGGCCGGTTGTTCACCGGCCAGTTGTTCACGGGCCGGTTGTTCACCGGCCGCCGTGAACCCCAATGCCTGCCGTTCGGTGACGGAAAGTTCCAGAGCGTCGGCGAGCCGCTCGACCGATTCGGCGCGCGGCCGTCTGACCCGCCCCTGCTCGATGTCGCGCAGGCCGCGGACGCTGATCCCGGCTCGGCGGGCGAGTTCCCGCTGGTCGACGCCGGCTCGCAGCCGGTGCCGGCGCAGGCGCCCGCCCGGTCCTAACGCGTCGCTCGGGTCCATGACACCGAACCGTCCCCCGTCCGGCATTCTTCCCCCGGAATGCCTGGCCCAAAATTGTGCCGGAGATGACGGTCAATGTCGACCCGCTTGCGACTACCGCTGCTTTGAGCGATGCACGCCAATGCGGTCCGCGTTGCCCTTTTTGCGGCGGCGGCGGAGATCGGGGCGGAGGCGCGGATTGGGGGCGGAGGCGAGGATTGGGGGCGGATCAGCGAGCGGGCGGGAGTTGGCGCGGCGGGTGATGGGCCATGTGCGGATGCGTGAGCATGGGGTGCGGATGGGTGAGCATGGGCGGCCGGCGGTACATGGTGATCGCCCGGCCACCGAGCGCACGCGTAGCGTTGCCGTTGGTGACGCCGCCGAGGATGATCCCGAGCCCCGGAATGACCTTGGCCGCCATCTTCTTCACCGCCCGCACACCCGCCATCTGCGCGAGCTTGAGCCCGAGCCGCATGAGCACCTTGCGCATCTCGGGACGGTCGGCGGGCAGCAGGGCGTCGACGCTCTCCCGCCCCCGCGCGACGGCGAGCGCGGTGCGGGCCGTCTGCGTGTACTTGTGAATCCCCTGCAGCACCAGGAGATCCACGGCCCGATCGGGGTGCGCGGGATCGACGCCGTAGTTGGCGGCGAGCATGAGCACCATCCGCGCCTGCGTCCAGGCCAGCACCCCGACGTCGAGCAGGGTGCCCGCGACCGGCACCGCCCCGCCGACGGCCCCGGAGAGCCGCGACTGGTTCACGTACCGATAGATGATCATGTCCGCGAGCGCGTCGGCGTGGGCACCTGGGTTCTGGCCTTTGAGCTTCACCAGTTCGACGGTCATTCTGGGGCCGAGTCGCGTGACGGCTTCGAGAGCAAGGTGCTCGGGGGCGTACTCCGGGTCCGCCTTCATCTTCGCCCACAGCCCTGGCGGCGGCCCCTCGACCTTCGGCGCGCCGGGGTCGCTGAGCCCTTCGCCCTCGGCCGTGCTCTCGGCCGCCGGGTCGGACGTGACCGGCGCTCCGGAAGCCGGCGCTTCGGGAGCCGTTAGGTCATCAGCCGGCGAAGCCGGCACCGCGAAAACCGGCGCCTCTGGAGTCGGTGCGTCGGTTGCCGGCGCAACCGGCACCGCGGACACTGGCGGCGCCATCTGGCCCGGCGGGACCGGCCCATCGGCCGTGGGCGTTGACACCGGCGGCGGGACCGGCCCATCGGCCGTGGGCGCTGACACCGGCGGCGGGACCGGCCCATCGGCCGTGGGCGCTGACACCGGCGGCGGGACCGGCCCATCGGCCGTGGGCGCTGACACCGGCGGCGGCACCGAGTCGGGCCACATCGGCGCGCCGGACACGTGCGTGCCGGGCGACGCCGGGGGAGTCGGGGATGCGGCGGGCGCGGTGAAGGACGGCTCGGTCACCCGCCCAACGGTAATTACAACGTGCCACGTCATGGAGTCCGGATCCCGATCGCCACAAGACCGTGACATTTACAACGACGGGTACGCTGATCGCGTGAGTCTGCCGGAATGGGCGCCCGACGGCGTCGATGTCACGGTCCCCAACGCCGCCCGCGTTTACGACTACGGACTGGGCGGCTACCACAACTTCGCCGTCGACCGGGAGTTCGCCGAGCAGCTCATCTCGGCCTGGCCCGGCATCCTGCAGGTCGCGCACACGAACCGGGCCTACCTGGGCCGCGTGGTGCGCTGGCTCGCGGCGCAGGGCGTGCGGCAGTTCCTCGACATCGGCTCGGGCATCCCCACGCGGGGCAACGTCCACGAGGTCGTGCAGGCGATCGACCCCGACGCGAGGGTGGTGTACGTCGATGTCGACGACGTCGCCGTCTCCCACGGCCAGGCGATCCTCGCGGGCAACCGGTACGCCGCGGCCATCGGCGGCGACCTGCGCCACCCGGCGGGCATCCTCGGCCACGAGCGGGTCCGTGCCCTGATCGACTTCGACCGCCCGGTCGCGGTGCTCCTGGTCGCGGTTCTGCACTTCCTCGGCGACGAGGACGACCCGCCGAAGCTGGTGCGCGAGCTCACCGAGGCGCTCGTCCCCGGCAGCTACGTCGCCGTCTCCCACTTCACCGCCGTCGACGATCTCGGGCACGAGCACGAGCAGGTGACGAAGTTGTACGACCGCACGCCCACCTCGGTGCGGACCCGCAACCCGAAGCAGGTGGCCGGCATTCTGGCCGGCCTGGAACTGGTCGAGCCCGGCGTCGTGCCGATCACCAGCTGGCACCCCGACCCGGAGGAGCCCGCGGAGCACGAGCAGCGTTCGGTCCTGGGCGCGGTCGGCCGCAAGCCCGAGTGAGCCTGACGGTCGACGAGGCGATCGAGCTGGCGCGGAACTCGGAGCGCGGCGAGCTCGATCTGTCGGGTAATGGCTTCGCGGTCTTGCCAGGGCACCTTGGGCTCAATTTCTGGGAGTCCCCGGACGTCGAGGCGAACTGGAACTGACCGAACCGCCGCGACTCTGGCGGGACCGCCGCGCCCCCTGAGTGGACTGCCGCGACCCTGACTGAACCGCCGCGCCCCCTGTGCGGACCGCCGCGCCCCTGACTGAACCGCCGCGACCCTGAGCGGACCGCCGGGCCGCGAACGGACAGTGACACCCAACGGTCCTGTATGCGCTCGTCCACGGGACCTCACCCGCCGGCGCCCTCGGACCGAGTGCGGCCGGCTGCCCGATGGTCCTGGGTGCGCTCGTCGTCGCGGTTGCCCTCATCCGCTGCGCTGCGTCGTGTTGCGCTGCGTTGCTGTGCCGCGCGTGCTGCGCCCGGTGTTCCGGCGTCAGCGAACGGTGACCGGGCGATCACCTTCAGTGAGTGCTTGAAACTTTCGCAGATCCCGCTCCAGATGTTTTCGGATTGCTGCTCCTACCTTGCCGAAAAGGTTTTCGGACAACACAGTGACTTATCCGCATACACGAATGAAGGGAGATGAGCGTTGCGCCGTCATCAGATCCGTAGCCTCGTGGCGGTTGCCGCCACCGTCGGACTCGCCGCAGCCGGGACGGCCGTCGCCACGACGATGGCCAGTGCCGCCACCGCCGGCTGCCGCGTGTCGTACACGATCAGCTCGCAGTGGCAGGGCGGCTTCGGCGCCAGCGTGGCGATCACCAACCTCGGCGACCAGATCAACGGCTGGACGCTGACCTGGAGCTTCACCAACGGCCAGACGATCACCCAGGCCTGGAACGCCACGGTGACGCAGAGTGGCGCGTCCGTGTCGGCCACGAACGTGTCGTACAACGGCGCCCTGGCCACGGGGGCGAGCACGTCGTTCGGCTTCAACGGCGCGTGGAACGGCACCAACGCGGTGCCGACCGCCTTCCGGCTCAACAACGTCGCCTGCACCGGCACCGTCGAGCCCACCACGAGCGCGTCCCCGAGCCGATCCGCTTCACCGTCGCCGAGCGGCAGCCGATCGCCTTCGCCGACGCCGAGCAGCACCCGATCCGCCTCGCCGACGCCGACCAGCACCGGCTCCACCGGCCCGGCGCTGAAGACCGTGCGGGTCTTCTGGCTGAAGCCGACCGACGTCGCCTTCGACCAGCGCTACCCCGACGGCATCGCGAGCGTGATGCGCGAGGCCCAGCGGTACTACAAGCAGGAGCTGGGCAAGACCTTCACGCTCAACACCACCGTCGTCGAGGTGGTCAACGGCGAGCACAACGCGCAGTGGTACATCACCACGAACTGCAACACCAGCGACCACTACTGGTGCGTGGTCGAGAACATGCAGGCCGAATTGACGCGCCGCTTCGGCATCTCGAACCAGGACAGTCGTTGGCTGTGCGTGGGCGAGATCAGCGCCGAGGAGGCGGGCAAGTCCGGCGGCGGAGGCGGCCCAGGCTGGGTCATCCTGAGCGGCCACGACGCCGACGGCGCGGCGGGCATCAACGGTCCGATGAACCGCTGGTACGGCGGCATGGTCCACGAGCTCGGCCACGGCTTCGGCCTGCCCGACGCATCGTCGACGGACGGCACCCCGATGTCGGCGTCGTTCTACAACTACCCGAACACCCACTTCAGCCAGGCGCAGAAGAACGCGATCCTGGCCGGCCCGTACGGCAGCTTCCTCACCTGACCCGCCTACTCCTGGCCGTGTCTGCTTCTGACGCGCCTGCTTCTGACGCGCCTGGGACCTGCCCGGTCCTGACGTGCCGGGTTCTGACGTGCCGGGTTCTGACGTGCCGGGTTCTGACGCGTCGGTCCTGAATGCGCCTGCTCCTGACCCGCCCGCGCGGCCGCGGCCACCAGATCACCCGGTGCCCGCGGCCGCGCCCGCGACCGGCCTCGCATGCTGGCCGTGGCCGTTGACCCTCGCGGGCGGCCTCACGCTCTTGCGGGCTGTCTCTCCCTTTTGCCGCCACTGCCTGAGGTTCGCCCGGCTGACCGTGCGGACCGCTTCACTATCGGCTGTGAGGCCCCATGCTCACTCGCGTGGCCCAGCTGTGCTGTTCACCAGCGTGACCTGGCCGCCTTGCAACTCGGCGAAGTGATTGCTCGTCGACGTGCGCCATCGCTGGGTGATCGCTGCGAGGTTGGCCAAGTCGCGGCGCACCGAGGCCCGCTTCCTCCACGATGGGGTGATGGGGCGCGGACCAGCCGGTTGGAGCCTGCGGACAAAGCTGCTCGCCGCGGTGCTGGCCATGGTCGCCCTCGCCCTGGCCGGCATCTGTGTCGCCACGACGCTTGCCCTGCGCCAGTACCTCATGAAGCGCATCGACGGCCAGGTCACCGACACGGCCAGGCTCACCGCCATGCGTATCGCGGACAACGGTTCCCTGGACGCGGCCCCGCGCGGCCCGAACCGGGGGCCGGAGCTGGCGAACGCGTTCTACGTGCGGTACACGCCGAACAACAGCAAGCCGCAGATCCTCTTCGAACGCAACGGCGCGCCCGCAGGCCAGGCCCGGCCCCGGCTCGCGAGCGCCGGAACAACTCCGGTGGGCCGCCTCTTCGACGTCGACCCCGACGGCGGCGGGAGCGGATGGCGGGCCATGACGGTCCGCAGTACCGACGGTGAGATCACGGTCGCGGTGAGCCTCAACGAGGTCGACGCCACCGTCGACCGCCTGGTCAAGCTGGAGTCCGTGATCGCGGCCGCACTCCTCGTAGTCCTCGTCGTCGTCGCGCTGGTCCTGATCCGCTCGAGCCTGCGCGGCCTCGTCCAGGTGGAGCAGACCGCCTCCGGCATCGCGGCGGGCACCCTGTCCACGCGCATCCCGGTCGCGCACCCGGACACCGAGGTCGGCCGCCTGTCCACGGCCCTGAACACGATGCTCGGCCGCCTCGAGGACGCGTTCGCCGCCCAGCGCGCCTCCGAGGCCGAGGCGCGCGACTCCGAGCTGCGCATGCGCCGCTTCGTCGGCGACGCCTCCCACGAACTGCGCACGCCGCTGACGGCAATCCGGGGCTTCGCCGAGCTGTACCGCCAGCGAGGCGGCTCGGACGAGGCAGCGACCGCAGTCCTGGGACGCATCGAGCAGCACGCCGCACGAATGGGCCTGCTCGTCGAGGAATTGCTGTTGCTGGCCCGCCTGGACCAGGAACGCCCCCTCGAACTGCAGTCCGTGGACCTGCTGGGCCTGGCCACCGACGCGGTCCTCGACGCCCGGGTCACGGCCCCGTCCCACACGGTGCGCCTGCACGTCTCGGATGTCTCGGAGACGTCGGACGTCGAGGCGCCGATCGTACTCGGCGATGACGGCAAGCTCCGCCAGGTCCTGACCAACCTCCTCGCCAACGCGTACACGCACACCCCGCCCGGCACTCGAGTCACGGTGTCGGTCGCCGTGCGCAACGAGGAGGCGGTGCTGACGGTCAGCGACGACGGCCCCGGCATGACGCAGGAGGACGCCGAACGCGTCTTCGAACGGTTCTACCGCCCGGACCCGCGCGCGCCGCCGGCGGTTCGGGTCTGGGCCTGGCCATCGTGGCGTCGATCGTCCAGGCGCACGGCGGCCGTGTAACGCTGGAGACCGCGCTGGGGGAGGGCGCCCGGTTCGAGGTGCGTCTGCCGTTGCACCGCACGGACCTTCCGTCCCCGTCCAGCCTCGCGACTTCCTGAGCCCGGGTCCCGCAGCACAACGTCCCGGGGCGGTGATGGCGGGCCGGTGTCACTCCCAGTGACCGCCGCCGAATTACCGGATTTACGATTACCGGTAATCCAATAATCCGTAATCCCGCAATCCGACGCGGGCCGCTCCTCCGTCGTGGCCCCCACTACGATGGTTCCAGCAGGGTCCGAGACCGCCAGGACCAACCATGCTGCCACCGGCCATAGCCCGACCGGAGGCGGCCCGACGGGACCATCGGACCCGACCGCAGGCGGCTCGACGACATCACTGGGCACGACCGCGGGCGGGGCCGGCGGCATCGTCGGGCCGGCTCGCCCAGGCGGCCCGACGGGACCACGAACCCGACCGCAGGCGGCTCGACGACATCACCGGGCCCGACCGCGGGCGGGGCCGGCGGCACCATCGGGCCGGCCCGCCCGTGCGGTGCGCGTCAGGTGGTCTTGGTGGGGCGAGGGCTCGCCGGACGCTGACCGTTACCGCCATTTCCCTGCCGCAGCAGGCTCACGTCCGTGACCTCCGTGGCCGTGGCGGTGTTCCCGGAGACGGTGCCGATCACGGTGACGGTGGCGCCGGTCTTCACGTCGGCGATCGTGGACGCGCCGTTGTTGACCTTCGTGGCGTCGCTGACCACGAACGTGGAGGAGTAGCCGTCCTCGCTCTTGGCCGTGATCGAGGTGGCGCTCACCGCCGTGACGGTGCCCGTCTGGAGGCGCTCCGTGACGTACTGTCCGTTGCTCCCCCTCACCACGAAGTCCCCGTGCAGCGCCCCACCGAGTGTGGTCATCCCGCCACGGCCGAAGCCGCCGCCCTGCGCGCCGAAGCCGCCGCCCTGGTTGCCCCGCGCGTTCTGGCCGTTCTGATTGCCCTGACCACCCGGGAAGCCCTGGCCACCGCCGCCGGGGAAGCCCTGGCCGCCGGGTCCGCGACCGCCGCCCGGGCCCTGGCTCTGCGTGGCGTTGCTGTCACTCGCGGCCTGCGCCACGGCCACCCCGCCGCCGATGACGATGACGGCGGAGACGGCGGCCACGATGCCCAGCTTGAGCCGCGACGAACGCTGCGGGGCGGCCGGGGAACCCGCGCCGGCGGCCGCCGGGCCGGACGGCGCACCCGAGGCCCAGATCGGCGCCGCCCCGTAGCCGGGCGGGCCGGAAACGGGCTGCGCGGGCGCCTTTTCGGCCCAGATGGGAGTCGTTGCGGGATCGGGCTGACCGGCGACCGGTTGCGCGGCCGGGCTGGGGGTGGTCGGCTCGGCCTGCGCCGCCCCTTCGGCCCAGGTGGGAGGGGCGCCCGGTTGCCTGGCCGCCGTGGGGGCGGTCGTCTCAGCCGCCGGGTGAGCCGGCGGGGCGGACGGCTGTGCGGGGTCCGTCCCGGCCCAGGCCGGGGTCGTCGCGGGAGGGAGCGGCACCTGCGGTCCGGCCGGGGTCTCGCCCGATGCCGGAGCAGCGGCGGAAGCGGACGCCGGGTCGGCGGCGGGAGGGAGCGGCGACTGCGGTCCGGCCGGGGTCGCATCCGGTGCCGGAGCGGCAGCGGAAGCGGGTGCCGGGTCGGCGGCGGGCGAAGAAGCCTGGTCGTCGTGGGCTGAGCTCATCGCGCGTAACTCCTGCGGAGAAGTCGGACCTGTCCTGACGACCGTGCACGGTGGAGCTGGCACCGCAATCCCACACACCTGGCAGGTCACTGTGAATTCACAATTCGGCACTACCGTGGTGATCATGAGTGAGGTCGTGGAGCTGGCGCGGGCATTGGTGCGGTACGACACCACGAACACCAGCGACGACGGAGCCAGCGGGAACGAGCGGGCCGCGGCGGAGTTCGTGGCCGAGCGCCTCGCCGACGCCGGATTCCAGCCGGTGTACCTCGAGCCGGCGCCCAAGCGCGGCAACGTCGTCGTGCGCCTGCCCGGCGCCGACCCGGAGCGTGGCGCGCTACTCGTGCACGGTCACCTCGATGTGGTGCCGGCCGACGCGTCCGAGTGGTCCGTGCCGCCCTTCGCCGGCGAGATCCGCGACGGCTACCTGTGGGGACGCGGCGCGATCGACATGAAGCACATGGTGGCCATGGCGCTGTCGGTCGCGCGGAAGTTCAAGCGTGACAATGTGGTACCGCCCCGCGACATCGTGTTCGCGTTCGTCGCCGACGAGGAGGCGGGCGGGCGGCAGGGCGCGGGCTTCCTCGTCGATCAGCACCGCGAGCTCTTCGACGGTGTCACCGAGGCGATCAGCGAGGTCGGCGGCTTCTCGTACACCGTCC
This sequence comes from Dactylosporangium sp. NPDC000244, assembly GCF_040300725.1. Classification (NCBI taxonomy): domain Bacteria; kingdom Bacillati; phylum Actinomycetota; class Actinomycetes; order Micromonosporales; family Micromonosporaceae; genus Dactylosporangium; species Dactylosporangium sp. NPDC000244. The sequence goes on along the minus strand of NZ_JBEPEH010000030.1, from coordinate 134,678 downwards.
GCGACGACGTGCGCGCCTACCTCGTCGAGACCGCGGAGAAGGGCGTCATGTGGCTGCGGCTCAAGGTCCGCGGCACGCCCGGGCACGGCTCGATGCTGCACACGGACAACCCCGTGGCGAAGCTGACCACGGCCCTGGCCCGCCTCGAGGCGCACGAGTTCCCGACGGTCCTGCACCCGGCCGTGCGGGAGTTCCTCTCCGGGGTGAGCGAGCTGACCGGCGTACCCTTCGACGCCGACGACCCGCAGTCCGCGATCGCCCGCCTCGGCTCGCTGTCACGGATGATCGGGGCCACGCTGCGTGACACCGCGAACACGACGATGCTGAAGGCCGGGTACAAGGCCAATGTGGTGCCGTCGATCGCCGAGGCCACGGTGGACGGCCGGATGCTGCCCGGCCGTGAGCGCGCGTTCGAGCGGGAGCTGGCCGAGGTCCTCGGCCCCGACGTCGAGATGGACTGGGATCTGCTGCCCCCGGTCGAGACCACGTTCGACGGCCGGCTCGTCGACGCGATGGCGGCCGCGATCGACGCCGAGGACCCGGGCGCGCGCCTGCTGCCGTACATGCTCTCGGCCGGCACCGACGCCAAGTCCTTCCAGCGCCTGGGCATCCGCCACTTCGGCTTCGCCCCGCTGCGCCTGCCGCCCGGCCTGGACTTCACCGCACTGTTCCACGGCATCGACGAACGCGTGCCGGTGGACGGCCTCGAGTTCGGCGAACGCGTCCTCGAGCGCCTGCTGCGCACCTGCTGACCGAGCTCGGCGGGTTGCTGCCCGCAGGTGCGCGTCAAGGTGACTTCTGGTCGGCGTTGTCGGCTGCGGCCGGCGCCGGAGCGGCTTCGAATCCACGAACGGACATCGCGTCCGGTGCGTTCGGCCGCTTGGACGAACAGGCGGACGCGGCTGGTCGGCCGCGTCCGCGGTTGTCGCGTCAGACCCGGAACGACAGCCGGGTGGTCCCGATGACGATCTCGTCGCCCGGGTGCAGGATGACGGTCGTGTCCACGCGGCGGCCGTTGACGATCGAGCCGTTGGCCGAGCCGAGGTCGGTGAACACCGCGCGGTTGCCGTCGTACTCGACGCGCGCGTGCTGCCGCGAAGCGCCCACGTCGGCGAGGCGCAACGACGCCTGCTCGCCGCGGCCGATGATCGTCGCGCCCTGCGCGAGCGGGTAGTTCTGGCCGTCCTCGGTCACGAGGCGTACGCCGTGGCCCTCACCCGGAGCAACCTCGCCGCCGGTGTAGACCTGCGCGCTCACCCGGAACAGACCGGTGTCGAGGTCGTCACCGCGGGTGATCTCGACCACGATGTCGCCGTAGACGGCCCAGCCCTGCTCCCCGACGTACTCGGCCTGCGACTGCGCGAGCTCCTGGGCCAGGGCGGCCGCGAACGGTGCGAGCCGCGTGTGGTCGGCGGGCGCGAGGGCGATCAGGTACCGGTTGGGCACGAGGATCCGCCCGCCCGTCATCTGGGTCTGATTGGCGTTGGCCTCGCCCTGCATCGCGTTGAGGATCTCGACCGGGTGGACGACGCCCTTGAAGACCTTGGCGAAGGTGCCCTCCACCATGCCTTCCAGCCGCTTCTCGAACCGCTGCAGCGCGCCCAACTCGTCCCCCTTCAACGTGACCGGCAGAAACTGTGTATCACGCCGGTGGTACCAACGCAGTCGCGAGCACGACGAGCCTCGCGTCCGTGACGGAGATCATTCCGTTGACCTATGCCATCGCAGAGCGGCAACTACACCGGCGACTCCCGGAAAACGGGCCGCAGCACGGGATTGCGCTGTTCACGGCGGCATCGAACGTCAATACGACGGACGTCGTTCTGCATCAGGTCATTACGGCAACGCCGGCGAAGCCGAGTGGTGGGCAACCGACAGGGGCGGGCCGTGTACTACCTGTGAACCGACGCGGCGCAGGAGGCCGGCAAGGGGTGCGCGAGACGCGGTGGTAGCACGGGCGCTGAGCAGCGAAGACAAGGCGCATGGCCGAGGGCAGCGGCAGGCGAAACGGCCAGAATTCTGAGAAACGGCTGAAACTGCAACCAACCGCTGTCCTGAATCCGTCTTCAGGGACGAAACACGGTCGCACACTTCGGGGGGATATTGTGGCCCGCCGAGGGACACCTGGTGCCGGGGAGTGGTATGGCGAAGAAGCGTGGGAAGAAGGACCCGTTGTGGGCGCGGTTGTCCCTGGTCGGAGGGGCATTCCTGCTGCTGCTCAGCGGAGGCTCCCTCGTCGGTGGCAATCTGTTGCTGAATCACTACAGCGACCAGATCACCCATGAGGGCGGCCTCGGTGAGGCGGCGTCGGGCGCGACCATCGACGGGCCGATCAACCTGCTCCTCGTCGGCATCGACGAGCGGGTGAACCAGGAGGAGATGGGGGCGCGGGCCGACTCGATCATCGTCGCCCACGTGCCGGCGTCGCACGACGCGATCTACCTGATGTCGATTCCCCGGGACACCAAGGCGGCGATCCCGGCGAACAAGAAGACCAAGTACAACGGCGGCACCGACAAGATCAATGCCGCGTTCCAGTTCGGCTACCAGAACGGCGGCGGGCGCGACGGCGGGCTGGCGCTGCTGGCCGAGACGGTGAGCGCGATGGCCGGCGGGGGACTGAAGTTCAACGGCGCCGCGATCGTGAACTTCGACGGGTTCTCGGGGCTGGTGAAGGCCCTCGACGGCGTCTACATGTGCGTCGACGAGAAGGTCACGTCGATCCACACCGGGTGGAACACCAAGACCGGGGCCGAGGGCGTGCCGTACAACTTCAACGCCGACGGCATCCCGACGAGCCTGAGGCCGAACATGCGCCCGATGATCTACGAGGTCGGCTGCCGGGACTTCGCCGCGTGGGAGGCGCTGGACTACGTGCGCCAGCGCGACAAGCTCGCCAACGGCGACGGCGACTACGGCCGCCAGCGCCACCAGCAGCAGTTCATCAAGGCCATGGCCAAGAAGGCGATGAGCGCCGGCGTGCTGGCCAACCCGATCAAGGTCAACGAGGTGCTGAACTCGGTCGGCAAGGCGGTGTCGTTCTACAACAACGACGTCTCGCTCGCCGACTGGATGTTCACGCTGAAGGGCATCAACCCCGACGGCATGATGACCCTGCGCACGAACAACGGGCAGTTCAAGACCGAGATCATCAACGGGCAGTCCTTCGAGGTCCTCGATCAGGCGGCGCTGGACCTGCTCAAGGCCTACGGCAGCGACAGCGTCGGCCCGTTCGTCGCGGCCCATCCGGAGATGGTCGCCAACGACGCGGCCACCCCGGCGACGGCGCCCTCGAACAAGTAGCGACACCACGGCGGCCCCGCTCCTGACCAGGGGAGCGGGGCCGCCGCCGTGTTTGCGGAGGGGGCTCAAATCCTGCATTACCTATCTCATTAGCAGAGAATAATTCTGTCGGACTGTTGACGGAAAAATTGGCCGGTGCCTACCGTGTCTGCGTGTCCGTTCTGGGAGTCCATGCGCTGGTCAGGCGCACGCACGAGGCCCGCGTCCTGCGCGTGCTGCGTGAGCACGGCGCCCTGAGCCGCGGCCAGATCGCCATCAAGGTCGGCCTGTCCCGCACCACGCTGTCGGAGATCACCGGCGACCTGCTCTCCCGGGGCGCCGTGGTCGTCGTCGACACCGACGCGGCCAAGCGCGCCGGCTCCGGCCGCCCGGCGGAGCTGCTGACGCTCGACCCTAGCTCGGGGCAGTTCCTCGGCGTCGACCTCGGCCACACCCGGGTCCGCATCGCCGTCGCCGACGCCGCGCACGACATCATCGCGGCCGGGCACGCCGCCTACCCGGCCGAGTCGAGCTGGGAGGAGCGCCTCGCCGCGGCGTTCGCGCTCATCGACCGGGTCGCGGCCCGCACCGGGGTGAGCTTCCGGGCGCTGCAGGGCGTCGGCGTCGGCGTGGCCGGCCCCCGGGCCGCGGCGCCCGGGCTCGCGCAGCCGTTCGGGGAGCGGTTCGCCGCGCCCGTCGTCGTCGACAACAACACGCGCTTCGCCGGGCTGGCCGAGGCCATGACCGACGGGCCCGACGTGCACGACGTGCTGTACATCCGCCTCTCCGACGGCATCGGCGGCGGCCTCGTCGTCGGCGGGCGGCTCGTCGCCGGCGCGGACGGGGTGGCCGGCGAGTTCGGGCACGTCACCGCGCAGCCCGGCGGCGACCCGTGCCGGTGCGGCAAGCGGGGCTGCCTGGAGACGGTCGCGTCCATCCCGGCGGTCCTGCGCAGCTGCACCCGCCGCGGCGTCCCGGTGGCCACCATCGACGAGTTCGAGGCCGCCCTGGGCCGCGGCGATACCGTCGCCGCCGCCGTGCTCGACGAGGCCGCCGCCGCGGTCGGGCGGGTCGTGGCCACCGCCGCGCTCGTGCTCGACCCCGCCCAGGTCGTCATCGGCGGCCGCCTGCCGCAGAGCGCGCCCGCGTTCGTCCGCCGCGTCGAGGAGATCCTCGCCGGCGAGCTGTGTCCCGTCGGCGGCGCCCGGCCCGCGGTCCGGGCCGCCCGCCTCGGCGACGACGACGGCGCGCTCGGCGCCATCGCCGCCCTGTTCCGCCAGTCGCCGTTGTTGGACGGCTACCCCGAGCCCGTCCGCTGAGGCGGCAAACACCCCCCGCCGGCAAGGAGTCAGATGATCGCGCCCAAAAAGCGAAAACCCGCGCTGCTCGCGCTGAACATCGCCTCGGCCATCGCCGGCCTCGGCGTGTGGTGGATCTGGTCGGTGACGGGGGAGAACGTGCCGACCCCGGTGGAGGTCGCCCGGCGCATGGGCGAGCTCTTCGCCGACGGCACCCTCGAGGCCGACATCCTCGCCAGCCTCCAGCGGGTGCTGATCGGCTTCGCGCTCGGCTGTGCCGTGGCGATCCCGGTCGGCTTCCTCATGGGCTGGTACGCCGTGGCCCGAGCCGTGTTCGAGCCCTGGGTGCAGTTCTTCCGCACCGTACCGCCGCTGGCGCTGATCCCGCTCGTCGTGGTGCTGCTGGGCATCGGCGAGGAGCCGAAGATCTTCGTCATCTACGTGGCCGCGTTCCTGTCCTGTGTCATCGCGACCTTCCAGGGCGTCGTCGACGTGGACCGGACCCTGCTCAATGCGGCCCGGGTGCTCGGTGCGCCGACCCGGACCATCTTCGCCCGGGTGGTCGTGCCGGCCTCCATGCCGTACATCCTCGTCGGCATGCGCGTCGGGCTCGGCTCGGCATGGGGCACCCTCGTCGCCGCCGAGCTGGTCGCCGCGCAGGAGGGCCTCGGGTACCGGATGCAGAACGCCCAGATCTACGTCGACCGGCCCACCATCTTCGCCGCGCTCATCTGCATCGGCATTCTCGGCCTGCTCATGGACCGGGTGCTGCTGCTGGTGGAGCGGCGGGCCACGTCCTGGCAGGAGCGCCGATGAGCAAGGACATCGCGATCCGCGGGGTCGCCAAGATCTTCCCGCTCAAGGACGGCCGGTTCACCGCGCTCGACGACGTCTCGCTGGACATCAGCGCCAGCGAGTTCGTCGCGATCGTCGGGCCGTCCGGCTGCGGCAAGAGCACGCTGCTCAACATCGTCGCCGGGCTGGAGCACCCGACCAGCGGCGAGGCGCGGGTCGGCGGGGACGTGGTCACCGGCCCCGGGCCCGACCGTGGCGTCATCTTCCAGCAGTTCGCGCTCTTCCCGTGGCTCACCGTGCGCAAGAACGTCGAGTTCGGGCTGCGCACCGCGGGCGTGCCGAAGGCGCAGCGGCGGGCCCGGGCCGAGCACTTCATCGAGCTCGTCGGGCTCAGCCGGTTCGCCGACGCGCTGCCCAAGACGCTCTCGGGCGGCATGAAGCAGCGCTGCGCCATCGCCCGCGCCTACGCCGTCGACCCGCAGATCCTGCTCATGGACGAGCCGTTCGGCGCGCTGGACTCCCTCACCCGGGTCCGGCTGCAGGAGCAGCTGCTGCAGACGTGGAGCCAGGACCAGCGCACCGTCATGTTCATCACCCACGACGTCGACGAGGCCGTGTTCCTCGCCAACCGCGTCGTGGTCATGGCCGCCAACCCGGGCCGGATCGTCGAGATCATCGACGTGGACCTGCCCTATCCGCGCACCGAGGACGTCCGCCTCGGGGCGGAGTTCACCGCGTTGCGCAACCGCGTGTGGAGCGCGGTACACCATCAGGAAGGAACCCCAGCATGACGTCCCGCCGCGCACTCCTGGGCCTGCTCGCCGGCAGCGCCGTCGCCACCTTGGCCGGGTGTGGAAAAGACGATCAGAGCACGGCCGGCAGCGCCAAGATCACCTTCGGGTACATCGGCGACTACAACGGCAGCAGCCTGCCCGCCATCGCCAACAAGCTCAAGCTCTGGGAGAAGCACGGCCTCGACGCCACGCTGAAGGTCTTCACGACCGGCCCGGTGCAGATCCAGGCGATGCAGACCGGCGACCTCGACTTCGGGTACATCGGTCCTGGAGCGTTCTGGCTCCCGGCGTCCGGCCAGGCGAAGATCATCGCGATCAACACCCTCGGCGGCGCCGACCGGGTCATCGCCCAGCCCGGCATCACGTCCATCGAGCAGCTGCGCGGCAAGAAGGTCGGCGTGCCCGAGGGCACCTCCGGCGACATGATCCTCACCCTCGCCCTGCAGGCCGCGGGCATGACGAACAAGGACATCCAGCGCACCCCGATGGACGCGGCCACCCTCACCTCCGCGTTCGCCTCCAAGCAGATCGACGGGGCCGGCTTCTGGTACCCGGCGATCTCCGCCATCAAGAAGACCGTGCCGAACCTCGTCGAGCTGGCCGACGACGACACGTTCAAGGACAAGGTGCAGTTCCCCAACGCCTACATCGCCGGGAACAAGGCCGTCACCGACAAGCCCGACGTCCTCAAGAAGGTGATCCAGGTGCTGCGCGAGGCCACCGACTACCGGGTGCAGCACCCGGACGAGGCCGTGGCGGCCGTCTCCGAGCTCACCAAGCAGCCCGCCGACGCGGTGAAGGCCGACGCGTCCCTGAACAAGGCGATGAGCACGCAGGAGCTGGACCAGCAGACCGCCGACGGCACCATCGCGAAGTGGCTCACCGGGATGGGCGACTTCTTCGTCGGCGCCGGCAAGCTCAAGGAGAAGGTCGACCCGAAGACGTACTACCTGGGCGACCAGTGGACGGCCGCGAAGTGAGTTCCCCCCGCAACATCCTGTTCCTCATGACCGACCAGCACCGGGTGGACACGCTCGGCGCCTACGGCAACCCGCTCGCGCGGACCCCGGTGCTGGACGAGCTCGCCCGGACCGGGACCCGGTTCGACCGGTGGTACACCCCGACCGCCATCTGCACCCCGGCGCGGGCCAGCCTGCTCACCGGGCAGGCCCCGTTCCGCCACAAGCTGCTGGCCAACCAGGAGCGCAACGTCGGCTACTCCGAGGACCTGCCCGACGGCACGTGGACGTTCCCGCAGGCGCTGCGCTCGCGCGGGTACAACTGCGGGCTCGTCGGCAAGTGGCACGCCGGCACCGAGAAGACGCCCGCGGACTACGGCCTGGACGGCGTACACCTGCCGGGCTGGCACAACCCCGTCGACCACCCGGACTACCTCGCCTACCTCGCCGAGCGGGGACTGCCGCCCTACGAGATCAGCGACCGCATCCGCGGCACCCTGCCCAACGGCCAGCCGGGGAACCTGCTCGCCGCGCGGCTGCACCAGCCGGTCGAGGCCACCTTCGAGCACTACCTGGCCACGAGAACGATCGAAATGCTGCGGTCGTACGCCGAGCAGGGCGACCCGTTCTTCCTCGCGCTGCACTTCTTCGGCCCGCACCTGCCCTACATCGTTCCCGACGCCTACTTCGACATGGTCGACCCGTCCACAGTGGAGCTGCCGCGCTCGGTCGCCGAGACGTTCCACGGCAAGCCGCCGGTGCAGCGCAACTACAGCGCCCACTGGACGTTCGACACCATGCCGATCGAGGTGACCCGCAAGCTCATCGCCGTCTACTGGGGCTACGTCACGCTGATCGACGAGCAGCTCGGCCGGGTCCTCGCGGCCCTGGCCGAGCTCGGGCTCACCGACGACACCTCGGTGTTCTTCACCTGCGACCACGGCGAGTTCACCGGCGCCCACCGCCTGCACGACAAGGGCCCGGCGATGTACGAGGACATCTACCGCACCCCGGGCATCATCCGGGTCCCGGGCGCCCCGGCCGGCCAGGTGCGCCGCGAGTTCGTCAGCCTCACCGACTGCACCGCGACCATCATGCAGCTGGCCGGGATCCCCGCCGACGAGCCGGTCGACTCCCGCTCCCTGCTGCCGCTGGTGCGCGGCGAGGAGCCGGACTGGCAGCCCGACGTGGTCGCCGAGTTCCACGGGCACCACTTCCCGTATCCGCAGCGCATGCTGCGCACCGACCGCTACAAGCTGGTGGTGAACCCCGACTCGACCAACGAGCTCTACGACCTGCAGCTGGACCCGGACGAGCTGCTCAACGTCTACGAGCTGCCCGAGCACGCGGCGCTGCGCTCGGCCCTGCTGCGGCGGCTGTACTCGCTGCTGCGCGACCGCGGCGACAACTTCCACCATTGGATGGCCTCGATGTACGACGTCGGCGACCTGAACTACGACCCGACGCTGAGCGGGCTGGACGAGTCCACCTACGCCGGGAACTGACGTGCGGCCCGACATCGTCATGATCCTGACCGACGACCACGCCGCGCACGCGATCGGCGCGTACGGCTCGGTCGTCAACACCACCCCGCGCATCGACGAGATCGCCCGGCTCGGCTGGCGCTTCGAGCACTGTTTCGCCACCAACGCGCTGTGCTCGCCGAGCCGGGCGTCGATCCTCACCGGCACCTACAGCCACGTCAACGGGGTCACCACGCTCGTGACCCCGATCGACGCGAGCCAGCCGACGTTCGTGCGGCAGCTCAAGGAGGCGGGCTACCGCACGGCGATGATCGGCAAGTGGCACATGGGCGACGGGCCGGGCCACGACCCCGAGCACTTCGACTACTGGGACGTGTTCATCGAGCAGGGGGAGTACCACAACCCGCGGCTGCTGTCCCGCGACGGGCTGCGCACGGTCGAGGGCTACGCCACCGACATCGTCACCGACCTGGCGCTGGACTGGATGTCCACGGTGGACGGACCCGTGTGCGTGCTCATCTACCACAAGGCCCCGCACCGGCCCTGGGAGCCGCCGGGCGAGGTCGCCGCGGGCCAGGTGGCGGTGCCGGCGACCTTCTTCGACGACTACGCCACGCGCTCGTCGTCGGCGCGGCGGGCCGCGATGCGCATCGCCGAGCACCTCAGCCGCGAGGACCTCAAGACCGACCCGCCGCCGGGGCTGTCCTACGAGGACGAGGCGCTGTGGAAGTACCAACGCTTCATGGCGGACTATCTCGCCTGCGTCGCGTCCGTGGACGCCAACGTCGGCCGGGTCGTCGACTGGCTGCGCGAGCGCGGGCGGTTCGCCGACACGCTGCTCATGTACGCCTCCGACCAGGGCTTCTTCCTGGGCGAGCACGGATGGTTCGACAAGCGGTTCATGTACGAGGAGTCCCTGCGGATGCCGCTGGTGCTGTCCTACCCGCGCCGCCTGGCCGCAGGCGGGGTCTTCGGCGATATCGTGACCAACGTGGACTGGGCGCAGACGATCCTGGACGCGGCCGGCGTCGGGCACCACCCGCGGATGCAGGGCCGCAGCTTCTGGCCGGACCTGCTCGGCACCCCGGCGGCGCCCCCGGCGAGCGGGATGTACTACCGCTACTGGGAGCACGACGACGTGTTCCACAAGGCCCCCGCGCACTACGGCTACCGCACCGCCACGCACAAGCTCATCTACTTCTACAACGACGGGCTCGGGCTGCCCGGCACCGGGGCGTTCACCTATCCGCCGGAGTGGGAGCTGTACGACCTCGTCGCCGACCCTTCGGAGACGAACAACGTGTACCGCGACCCCGCCTACCGGGCCGTGCGCGAGGAGCTGACCGCGGCGATGTGGCGCGAGCAGGCCCGCCTCGGCGACGCCCCGCACCCGAGCCAGCCGCGGCCCGCGGGGGTGTGACGATGTCGTCGTCGTGCTGCCCGCCGTCCGGCCCCGGCCGCGAGTCGGTGCCGGCCGCGGTGCCCGGCGGCGGGGCGCACGGGATCGAGCAGGTGTTCGTCCCGGCGCAGACGTTCGCGATGGGCGACGCGCACGGCGACGGCGTGCGGCCCGACGGCGAGACCCCGGTGCACCCGGTGGAGCTGGACGCGTTCAGCATCGACGCGACCGCGGTGACCGTGGCCGACTTCGCGCGGTTCGCGGCCGCGACCGGCTACCGCACGGAGGCCGAGACGTTCGGCTACTCGGCGGTGTTCCACCTGTTCCTCGCGGCCGGCGCGGACGACGTGCTGGGCCGGCCGCCGCAGACGCCGTGGTGGCTGGGCGTGCGCGGGGCCGACTGGGCGCACCCGTTCGGCCCGTCGTCCACTGTGGAGGGGTTCGAGGACCACCCGGTCGTGCACGTGTCGTGGAACGACGCCCGGGCCTACTGCGCGTGGACCGGCCGCCGGCTGCCGACCGAGGCCGAGTGGGAGTGCGCGGCCCGCGGCGGCCTGGCCGGGCTGCGCTACCCGTGGGGCGACACCGTCGACGCGGGCCGGTGCAACATCTGGCAGGGCACGTTTCCGTTGGTGAACACCGCCGAGGACGGCTTCGCGGCCACCTCCCCGGTGCGCACCTACGCCCCGAACGCCTACGGGCTGTGGCAGCCGGTCGGCAACGTGTGGGAGTGGTGCGCCGACTGGTTCGATCCCGGCTACTACGCCCGCTCCCCGCGCCACGACCCGCGGGGACCCGAACAGGGCACGGCCCGGGTGCTGCGCGGCGGCTCCTACCTGTGTCACGACTCCTACTGCAACCGGTACCGCAACGCCGCCCGCTCCTCGAACACGCCCGACTCGTCCATGGGCAACGCGGGGTTCCGCACGGTGGCATGATCTCGGGCATGGCCGATCGATTTCTCGCGCACCTGCCCGTCGGTGAGCCGCCCGTGCCGTTCGACGGCGGCATGCCCGGCTGGGAGATCTTCCCGTTCGAGGGGGATCTGCGGGTCAAGACCCTCGACCCGCCGGTCGTGCCCGAGCCGCCCCGCAACGGCGAGGACGGCCCCGGGGACTGCTTCATCTGCCAGGACCCCGACGCCCAGACGATCTGGTCGGACGAGCGCTGGCTGCTGCGCCGCACCGCCGAGCCCAGCGCCGTGCCGGTCGTGGTCCTGCTCTGCCCGCGCGAGCACTACGACTTCGTCGAGCTGCCCGCCGGCCTCGCCGCCGAGCTGGTCCCGCTCCAGCAGCGCATCGAACGCGCCATCCACGCCCTTGGCGGCGTCGCCCGCGTGCACATCGAGAAGATCGGCGACGGGGCGCGGCACCTGCACTGGTGGTTCATCGCCCGCCCCGAGGGCCTCACCCAGCTGCGCGGCTCCTGCCTGGTGATGTGGGACGACATCCTGCCCCGCCAGCCGCTCGAGCAGTGGCACGCGGTCCTGCGGGAGCTCGCGACGCACCTCGCCGCGGACGGGGGCACGGTCCACTAGGGAACGTGCCCCCGGGCGGATCAGTACCCCCAGCGGTTCTTCAAGTGGCGCCACCAGTCGCGCAGCATCCACGCGTCGAAGTCGGTGATCTGCGTGGCCGACCCCGCCTTCATGAGGAAGCAGCACTGGCCCGTCGGCGTCCAGTCGTAGAAGTCGTCCAGGCCGAAGCTGTGGCCCATCTCGTGCAGCAGGATGTGGACGTTGTCGGCGTCGAGGGCGCCGACGTAGTACTCGCTGCCGATGCGCTGGCCCCAGTCGCCGCCCGCGCCGCCGCCGAAGCCCGACGTGAGCCACAGCGACATGTCGTAGTGGTGCGACGCGCCGCCCGGGCAGTTCGGGTAGTTGCCGCTCTGGTTGAAGAAGCGGCCGCACGGCTCGCCGCACTGTGGCGCGTTCTCGCGGATGTTGTTGACGTAGATGTCGACCGAGCTGTCCGTCCACTGCAGCTGGGCCCGGTCGCGCACGGCCCAGCCGACGACCTTGACGGGCACCTGCTGGTACGGCCAGCCGTTGTGGCCCGCCATCACGTCGATCCACTTCTTGAACTGCCGCTGCAGGGTCGCCTGGATGCGGTCGCGCAGCGCGGCGCTCACGCTCGCGCTCGAGTCCCAGCGCACGCAGTAGTTGATGCCCGTGCCGCCGTTGGCGAAGATCTGGTCCCACGCGTAGTTCCGGAAGCCGTACAGGTTGTTGTAGGTCTGCTCCTGATGCGTCCACACCTCGCTCAGGGGCTGCACGAGGCTCGCCGGCGGGTTCCAGCCCGACGGGTTGCCGGGGTTGCCCGTGCCGATCGCCGAGGCGTAGGCGCGCACCTCGAGCAGGCCCACGGACGCGGCCCCGCTCTGCAGCACCACGCGCAGGCGGCTGGTGCTGACCTGGGTGAAGTTCACGGCGTTGTACTGGTTCGCCGCGGCCGGGTAGCCGCTCGCGCCCGGCACGTCGGCGTAGGCGGAGCCGGTCCAGTACTGCAGGCGCCACGAGGCCGGGACACGGACGCCGCCGTTGTCGTCGAAGAAGTAGACGTCGGCCGAGCGCAGGGTCTGCGCGCCGGACCAGGTCAGCAGCACCCACTGCTCGCCCGTGTTCGGCCAGGTGCCCCAGCGGCGGTTCACGGTGTCGTTGGACGTGCTCGGGTCGATGCCGTCGTTGACCGCGGCGACGCTCTCCCAGGGGGAGGTGTACGACGCCGTCGCCGTCGCCGACCGGGCGAGGTTGTCGCTCTGCCCCGGCGCCGCGTGCGCGACGACGGGCGTGCCGACGAGCAGTGCCATCGCCCCGGCGACGACCGCGAGTCTGCGCAGTCGCATGGATAGCCCCTTCCTGTCGAAAACCTTTTCGGGACCCTGGCAGCGCGCTGCGCGATTGTCAAGGATCGATGTGCGCAGCTCAGCGCCGATGACTTGGGCATCGATGAACCTTACACGTACGAAAAGTTTTCGGCGCTGGGAGCGTTACCGGCCGCGTGTTGGTTTTTGTGGCGTTCCGGTGGGTGGTGTGTGCCGCGGTGGGGCCGCATCAACCGAACGGGCAGACCCGTGACCGGCACCACGCGGACCGTGTCGCACGGGCATATCGTGGCAGCGCTAACATCAACATCGGGGGAGGGACATGCGCGCAACCAGCCACAACCGGGCCGCCGTGATGAACGACGTAGCGCGGCTCGCGGGCGTCTCACATCAGACGGTGTCGCGCGTCCTCAACGACCATCCGAGCGTCAGCCCGGCCACCCGGGAACGGGTGCTCGAGGCCGTGCGGCAGCTCAACTACCGCCCGAACGCGATGGCCCGCGGCCTGGCCGGGCGCCGCTCCCGGGTCGTCGGTGTCGTCTCGTTCGACACCATCCTCTACGGGCCCGCCTCGACCCTGCTCGGCATCGAGCACGCCGCGCGGGCCGCCGGCTACGGCGTCAGCATCGTGACCCTCGAGCGAGTCGACCACACGGGCATGGTGTCCGCGCTCAACGCGCTCGCCGACCAGTCGGTGGCCGGGGTCGTGGTCATCGCGCCGCAGACCGCCGCGGCCGCCGCCCTGCACAACATGCCGCTGGGCATGGCCGCCGTCGCCGTGGAGTCCGCGGTCGGCGGCGAGGTGCCGGCGATCTCCGTGGACCAGGTGACCGGGGCCCGGATGGCCGTGCGGCACCTGATCGAGCTCGGCCACGAGAAGGTCTGGCACCTGTCCGGCCCGCGCGACTGGCTCGAGACCCACGGCCGCATCGAGGGCTGGCGCACGACCCTCGAGGAGGCGGGACTGCCCGCGCCGCCACTGATGACGGGCGACTGGAGCGCGCGGTCCGGATACGCCGCGGGCCTGGAGCTCGCCTCCCGCGACGACGTGACCGCGGTCTTCGCCGGCAACGACCAGATGGCGCTGGGCCTGATGCGGGCGTTTCACGAGCGTGGGATCCGGGTCCCCGACGACGTGAGCATCGTGGGCTTCGACGACATTCCGGAGGCCGAGTTCCTCTCCCCGCCGCTGACCACGATCCGCCAGGACTTCGACGAGGTGGGCCGGCGCTGCATCGCCGCGCTGCTGCGCGTGATCGAGGCCGACCTGCCGGAGGGCCCGGACCGCCCGTCCCCGGACCCGCGCGTGGCCCCGACCCTGATCGTCCGAGCCAGCACGGCGGCCCCGCGAGCCGGACGGTAACCGGCCGACCGCACACCGTGTTTCCGGCCGAGATCGGTTAGGTCGCATGGTGTACGGTGAATCAAGCGGAACGCCACCGGAGCCGGGGTTGCGCCATGGTCTCACTCACGGCGCCGCGTTGGCCGAGGCTCGCACGACGAGATGTGGTGAAAGGTGCACGGGCCCGGGGTTCGCGACCGCCGCCCCGGTCAGCTGTGCGACGAGCAGCTCCACGCTGCGCCGCCCCAGCTCCGCGAAGTCCTGGTGGATCGTCGTCAGCGGCGGCAGGAAGAACCCGGACTCGGGCGTGTCGTCGAACCCGACGACGCTGACCCGGGCCGGCACGGGCCGCCCGGCCTCGTGGAACGCCCGCAGCACCCCCAGCGCGATGTGATCGTTCCCACAGAACACCGCGGTCACCCGGGCGTCCGCGGCCAGGTGCTGCCCCCGGAGGTACCCGGACCGCGCGCTCCAGTCGCCCGCCTCGATCGGCGGCACCGGCGCCGCCGCCGCGTGCAGGGTCTGCCGCCACCCGTCGATGCGATCCCGCGCCTCGGGCCAGTCCGCCGGCCCCGGCACGTGATGCACGGTCTCGTGCCCGAGATCGAGCAGATGGCTCGTGGCCATGCACGCCCCGCGCACGTTGTCCACGCGCAGCATCGGCACGAACCCGTCGTCCGCGCCGCCCACCCCCACCGCCGGCGTCCCCACCGGCACCTGCGTCAACGCGTCGGCGACGGAGTTCTTCGGCGCGATCGCGATGATCCCCTCGACCGCCTGCGCGCACAGCTGCTCGACCGCGTCGAGCACCGCATGGCGTTCGAGGGAGCGGACCGTCGCGATGCTCACGTAGTACCCGGCCTCGCGCGCGGCCTTCTCGATGCCGTAGATCATCGATGCCGGGCCGGCCAGGGTCGTCTCGAAGCCGATCAGGCCGATGGTGCGTGAACGGGACGTGACCAGCGTGCGCGCGGCCAGATTGCGGCGGTAGTTGAGCACCCGCACGGCGTCCAGCACCCGCTCCCGCGTCGACGCGCTCACATTCGGCAGGTCGTTCAGGACCCGCGACACGGTCTGATGCGACACGCCCGCCAGCCGGGCCACGTCCCGCATGCCGACCTTGCGCAGTGGCGCCTCCACGGCGTCCACCTCCAGCCCCAGGTGAGAGTGCGCGACAGGGCCGGGCCGACCACGGTCCGGCCCGATGACAGCTGCAGCCACGGAGTGTCTCCTTCCGGCAACATCTCGGCCGCCGCTACTTGACGCCCGGGATGAGAACGCTAACACTCTCGAAATACAACCGCGACGGCCAATGCAATCGGGCCGCACGCGGGCTCAGGTCACCGCCGAACACCCCAGGCGTGTGGCCATCTGCCTGTAGATGTGAACGTTAACGCTATCTCCGAAGGGACAGACGCAGTGCTGAAGAGATGGTCCGCTGCCGTGGTCGGCGGCGTACTCCTGCTCGGCGCGCTCGGTGCGTGCGGCGGGGAGAAGAGCGACGATGCCGGCACCGGCAGCGCGCCCAAGGGCGACAAGAAGATCGTGATGGGCTTCGCGCAGGTCGGCGCCGAGAGCGGGTGGCGCACGGCGAACACCAAGTCGGTCCAGGAAGCCGCCGCGGCCGCGGGCATCGAGCTGAAGTTCTCCGACGCGCAGCAGAAGCAGGAGAACCAGATCAAGGCCATCCGCACCTACATCGCGCAGAAGGTCGACGTCATCGCGTTCTCGCCGGTCGTGGAGTCGGGCTGGGACACGGTGCTCAAGGAGGCCAAGGACGCGAAGATCCCGGTCATCCTGACCGACCGCGCGGTGGACTCCAAGGACACCTCGCTGTACAAGACGTTCCTGGGCTCGGACTTCGTCGTCGAGGGCAAGAAGGCCGGCGACTGGCTGGTCAAGGAGTACCAGGGCAAGACCGACCCGGTGAACATCGTCGAGCTGCAGGGCACGACGGGCTCGGCCCCGGCCAACGACCGCAAGTCGGGCTTCGCCGACGCGATCAAGGCGGCGCCGAACATGAAGATCATCGCGTCGCAGACCGGTGACTTCACCCGGGCCAAGGGCAAGGAGGTCATGGAGGCCTTCCTGAAGGCCAACCCGAAGATCGACGTGCTGTACGCCCACAACGACGACATGGCCCTGGGTGCGATCGAGGCGATCGAGGCGGCCGGCAAGAAGCCCGGCACCGACATCAAGATCATCTCGGTCGACGCGGTGAAGGACGGCATGACCGCCCTGGCCGCCGGGAAGATCAGCCACATCGTCGAGTGCTCCCCGCTGCTTGGCCCTCAGCTCATGGACCTGGCCAAGAAGGTCGTCGCGGGCGAGACGGTCGAGCCGCGCATCCTCACGGTGGAGACCGAGTTCACGCCCGAGCAGGCCAAGGCCGCTCTCCCCGACCGCAAGTACTGACCAAAAGAGCGCTGACTGAACCATGCTGACCATGACCGGCATCACCAAGCAGTTCCCGGGTGTCATGGCCCTGCAGGACGTGGACTTCCGCCTGTTGCCAGGCGAGGTCCACGCCCTCATGGGCGAGAACGGCGCCGGGAAGTCCACCCTGATCAAGGTGCTCACGGGGGTCTACAGCAACGACGCGGGCGAGATCGTCCTCGACGGCACCCCGGTGAGCTTCACCGGGCCGCTGCAGGCCACCCAGGCCGGCATCAGCACGGTCTACCAGGAGGTCAACCTCTGCCCCAACCTCTCGGTCGCCGAGAACATCTTCATCGGCCGGGAACCCCGCACCTTCGGCCACATCCGCTGGCGCGAGATGCGCCGGCGGGCGACCGACCTGCTGCACCGCCTCGAGCTCGACATCGACGTCTCGGCGCCGCTGTCCGAGTACTCGATCGCGGTGCAGCAGATGGTCGCCATCGCCCGCGCCATCGACGTCGAGGCCAAGGTCCTCGTGCTGGACGAGCCCACCTCCAGCCTCGACGCCGGCGAGGTCAACCAGCTGTTCCGGGTCATGCGCCAGCTCAAGGGCCAGGGCATGGCGATCGTGTTCGTGTCGCACTTCCTCGACCAGATCTACGAGATCTGCGACCGGATGACGATCCTGCGCAACGGGCGGCTGGTCGGGGAGCACGTCGTGGCCGACCTGCCCCAGCTCGAGCTCGTCAGCCTCATGATCGGCAAGGACCTGGCGATCCTCGAGCGCCTCGAGGACCAGCCCAAGCGCCGCCTCGACAACGCGGAGCCGGTCGTCGAGGCCGAGAACCTGGGCCGGGCCGGGGCCATCGCGCCCTTCAGCCTGACCGTCCACAAGGGAGAGGTCGTCGGGCTCGCCGGGCTGCTCGGCTCCGGGCGCACCGAGGCCGCCCGGCTGTTCTTCGGCGCCGACAAGGCCGACAGCGGCACGCTCACCATCGACGGCAAGCCGGTCGCCATGCACGGGCCGCGCACCGCCATGCAGCACGACATCGCCTTCTGCTCGGAGAACCGCCGCGCCGAGGGCCTGGTCGAGGAGTTGTCCGTCCGCGAGAACATCGTCCTGGCCCTGCAGGCGGCGCGCGGCTGGTCCCGCCCGCTGTCCAAACAGCGCAAGGACGAGCTCGTGGACAAGTACGTCAAGGCCCTCGACATCCGCCCGGCCAACCCCGACCTGCCCGTGCGGAACCTCAGCGGCGGCAACCAGCAGAAGGTGCTGCTGGCCCGCTGGCTCATCACGGAGCCGCGGCTGCTCATCCTCGACGAGCCCACCCGCGGCATCGACGTCGGCGCCAAGACCGAGATCCAGCGCCTGGTCACCGAGCTGTCCGACGGGGGCATGGCGGTGCTGTTCATCTCGGCCGAGCTCGAGGAGGTGCTCCGCCTGAGCCACAAGATCGCGGTCCTGCGCGACCGGAAGGTGGTGGCGGAGCTGCCCAACACCGACGACGTCGACACCGACCGCCTGATGGCCGCCATCGCCGAAGGAGGAGGTGGTACCGCATGAAGCGCTTCATCTGGCCGCTCGCCGTCCTCGTCGTGCTGCTCGTCACGAACGTCATCCACACGCACACGTTCTTCAGCGTCGAGCTGCGGGGCGGGCACCTGTACGGCAGCCTCATCGACATCCTGCGCTCCTCCGCCCCGCTGGCCCTGGTCGCGCTCGGCATGACCCTCGTCATCGCCACCGGCGGCATCGACCTGTCCGTCGGTGCCGTCGTGGCCATCGCCGGCGCCATCGCGTGCCTGCGCATCAGCGGCCTCGGCGACCAGGGCAGCGTCGCGGGGGTGCTCGGTGCGGTCGGCGTCGCGATCGCGCTCGCCCTGGTGCTCGGGGTGTGGAACGGGTTCCTGGTCGCGACCATCGGCATCCAGCCGATCATCGCCACCCTGATCCTCATGGTCGCCGGGCGCGGCCTCGCCCAGCTCATCACCGACGGGCAGATCATCACCGTCAACAGCGGGCCGTACAAGATGATCGGCGCCGGCTACTGGCTCTCCCTGCCGCTGTGCGTGCTCATCGCCGCCGCGGTCATCGCCCTGGCCGCCGTGCTCGTGCGCCGCTCCGCGCTCGGCATGCTGCTGGAGGCGGTCGGCGGCAACGCCGAGGCGTCCCGGCTGGCGGGCATCAAGTCCCGCTGGCTGATCCTCGGCGTGTACGTCTTCGCCGCGGTCTGCGCCGCCGTCGCCGGGCTGATGATCAGCTCCAACGTGTCCAGCGCCGACGGCAACAACGCCGGCCTGCTCATCGAGCTCGACGCCATCCTCGCCGTGGTCATCGGCGGCACGTCGCTGTCCGGCGGCCGGTTCTCCATCGCCGGCACGGTCCTCGGCGCCGTCATCATCAAGACCCTCGACATCACCATCTACACCATCGGCGTGCCGCCCGAGGTGACGCTGCTGTTCAAGGCGATCGTCGTCATCGTGCTGTGCCTGGCGCAGTCGGCGAAGTTCCGCACAGTGTTCAAGGCCGGGTACCGGCGCCGCCGCCCGGTCCCGGTCGCGGCGCGGGCCGACGAGAAGGTGCAGGTCCGCGCATGACCACTGTGGACACCCCCGGACGCTCGATCACCCGGATCGCGGGCAACTGGCTGCGCAAACCGGTGATGGCGACGGCGATCCTGCTGTGCGTCATGTACGGCGCGGGCGTGGTGCGCTACGACGGCTTCGACGACACCCAGATCGTGCTCAACGTCTTCATCGACAACGCGTTCCTGCTCGTGGTCGCGGTCGGCATGACGTTCGTGATCCTCACCGGCGGCATCGACCTGTCCGTCGGCGCGGTCGTCGCCCTCACCACGATGATCGCCGCGTCGCTGCTGGAGAAGGGCATCAACCCCGGCCTCGTGATCCTGGTCGTACTCGCCGTCGGCGGCACCATCGGCCTCGGCATGGGCGCGATCATCCACTTCTTCGACATCCAGCCGTTCATCGCCACCCTCGCCGGCATGTTCCTGGCCCGCGGCACCTGCTACGTCATCAGCACCGACTCGATCCCCATCACCAACGAGTGGTGGAACAGTGTCGCCTCGGACAAGCTGCGCTTCGGTGGTTTCCACATCGGCTGGAGCGTCGTCGTCTCCGCGCTGGTGGTCGCGGTCGCCGCGTACGTCCTGGCGTACACCCGCTTCGGGCGCAACGTCTACGCCCTCGGCGGCAACCAGCAGTCGGCGCTGCTCATGGGCCTGCCCGTCGGGCGCACCCGGATCGGCGTCTACACCATCAGCGGGCTGTGCTCCGCCCTCGGCGGCGTGCTGCTCACCTTCTACACCCCGTCCGGCTACGGCCTCAACGCACTGGGCATGGAGCTCGACGCGATCGCCGCGGTCGTCATCGGCGGCACCGTGCTCACCGGCGGCTCCGGCTTCGTGCTCGGCACGGTGCTCGGCGTCGGCGTCCTCGGCCTCATCCAGACCATCATCACGTTCCAGGGCACCCTCAGCTCCTGGTGGACCAAGATCGTCATCGGTGCGCTGCTCTTCGTCTTCATCGTGCTGCAGCGGACGGTGACCAGGAAACAGAGCGCGCGGAGAACCAGATGACCCAATACGTAGTCGGCGTCGACTTCGGCACCCTGTCCGGGCGCGCCCTCGTGGTCCGGGCGGACGATGGGGCCGAGATCGCCACGGCCGTCCACGAGTACCGCCACGGCGCCATGGAGCGCACGCTGCCGGCGACCGGGGACCCCCTCCCTCCACATTGGGCACTGCAGATGCCGTCGGACTGGGTCGACGTGCTGCGCACCGCCGTGCCGGAGGCGGTCGCCGCGGCCGGCATCGACCCCGGCGACGTCGTCGGCATCGCGACCGACTTCACCGCGTGCACCTTCCTGCCCGTGCTCGCCGACGGCACGCCGCTGTGCGAGGTGCTGCCGGACGAGCGGCACGCCTATCCGAAGCTGTGGAAGCACCACGCGGCGCAGGGCCAGGCCGATCGCATCAACGCGCTCGCGCACGAGCGCGCCGAGCCCTGGATCGGCCGCTACGGCGGCAAGCTCTCCTCGGAGTGGCAGCTGGCCAAGGCGCTGCAGACGCTGGAGGAGGCGCCGGAGATCTACGCGCGCGCCGAGCGGTTCATCGAGGCCACGGACTGGATCGTCTGGCAGCTCGCCGGGGTCGAGACGCGCAACGCGGGCCTGGCCGGGTACAAGGGCGTCCACCAGGACGGCGCCTACCCGTCGAAGGCGTTCCTCGAGGCGCTGCACCCCGGGTTCGGCGACTGGGTGTCCAAGGTGGACGGTCCGCTCGCCCCGATCGGCGGCCGGGCCGGCTCGCTCACCGAGCAGGCCGCGGCCTGGACCGGGCTGCCGGCCGGGATCGCGGTCGCCGTGGGCAACGTCGACGCGCACGTGACCGCGCCGGCCGCCAAGGCCGTCGAGCCCGGCCAGTTGGTCGCCATCATGGGCACCTCGACCTGCCACGTGATGAGCGGCGCCGAGCTTGCCGACGTTCCCGGCATGTGCGGCGTCGTGCAGGACGGCATCATCCCCGGCCTATGGGGCTACGAGGCCGGCCAGTCCGGCGTCGGCGACATTTTCGGCTGGTACGTCGAGACGCTCCTCGGCGGCGCGTTCACCCACGAGCAGCTCACCGACCGCGCCGCCGCCCAGCGCCCCGGCGAGCACGGGCTCGTGGCCCTCGACTGGCACAACGGCAACCGCTCGGTCCTCGTCGACCACGGCCTGTCCGGGGTCATCGTCGGCCAGACGCTGCACACCCGGCCCGAGGACGTCTACCGGGCGCTGGTCGAGGCCACCGCCTTCGGCACGCGCACGATCGTCATGGCGCTGGACGCGGGCGGGGTCCCGGTGACCGAGTTCATCGCCGCCGGCGGGCTGCTCAAGAACCGTTTTCTCATGCAGGTGTACTCCGACGTGCTGCGCCGGCCGATCTCCGTCATCGCCTCGGAGCAGGGCCCGGCGCTCGGCTCCGCCATGCACGCCGCCGTCGCCGCGGGCGTGTACCCGGACATCCGGGCCGCGGCCGAGGCGATGGGCAAGGTCGAGCGGGACGTGTACGTGCCCGACGAGGCCGCCGCCGACGTCTACGACCGGCTCTACGCCGAGTACCTGGCTCTGCACGACTACTTCGGAAGGGGAACCAACGACGTGCTGCACCGGCTGCGGACGCTGCGGGAAGAGGTCGCCCGGTGAGCACGGTCGACGCGCTGCGGGCGCAGGTGTGCGCCCTGCACGCCGAGCTCACCCGCTGGGGCCTGGTGACCTGGACCGCGGGCAACGTCTCGGCCCGCGTGCCGGGGGAGGACCTGCTCGTCATCAAGCCCTCCGGCGTCTCCTACGACGAGCTGACCCCGGCCACCATGGTCGTGTGCGACCTCAAGGGCAAGCTGGTCGAGGGCGAGCACGCGCCGTCGTCGGACACCGAGGCGCACGCGTACGTCTACCGCAACATGCCCGAGGTCGGGGGAGTGGTGCACACCCACAGCCCCTACGCGACCGCCTGGGCCGCCCGCGGTGAGCCGATCCCGTGCTCCATCACCGCGATGGGCGACGAGTTCGGCGGCGACATCCCCGTCGGGCCGTTCGCGCTCATCGGCTCCGACGCCATCGGCCGCGGCATCGTCGAGACCCTGCAGGGGCACCGCTCGCCGGCGGTCCTGATGCGCCAGCACGGGCCGTTCACCATCGGCAAGACCGCCAAGGCCGCCGTCAAGGCGGCCGTCATGTGCGAAGACGTGGCCCGCACCATGCACTTCGCCCGGCAGCTCGGGGAGGTCGAGCGGCTGCCCGCGCAGGCCGTGGACTCCCTGTACGACCGCTACCAGAACGTATACGGCCAGAAAGGCGCACGATGACGCACGAGATTTGGTTCCTCACCGGCAGCCAGGGACTCTACGGACCGGAGACCCTGGAGCAGGTGGCGTCGCAGTCGCGCCAGATCGCCGCGGCCCTAGACGAGTCGCCGGCCATCGGCCCGCGGGTGGTGTGGAAGCCGGTGCTCACCTCGGCCGGCGACATCCTGCGGGTGTGCCTGGAGGCCGGCTCCGACCCGAACGTGGTCGGCGTCGTCGCGTGGATGCACACGTTCTCCCCGGCGAAGATGTGGATCGCCGGCCTCGACGCGCTGCGCACCCCGCTGCTGCACCTGCACACCCAGGCCAATGTCGCGCTGCCCTGGGCCGACATCGACATGGACTTCATGAACCTCAACCAGGCCGCGCACGGCGACCGCGAGTTCGGGTACATCCAGTCCCGCCTCGGCGTCGCCCGCAAGACCGTGGCCGGGCACGTGTCCGACCCGCGCGTGGCCCAGCGCATCGGGGCCTGGGCCCGGGCCGCGACCGGCTACGCCGAGATGCGCTCGCTCAAGCTCGTCCGCTTCGGCGACAACATGCGCGACGTGGCCGTGACCGAGGGCGACAAGGTCGAGGCCCAGCTGCGCTTCGGCGTCTCCGTGAACACCTACGGCGTCAACGACCTCGTCGCGGCGGTCGAGGCCACCCTGGACGCCGACGTCGACCGGCTCGTGAAGGAGTACGCCGACACCTACCGCGTCGCCTCAGCCCTGCTCGGCGACCGTGCGGACGCGCTGCGCTACGCCGCCCGCATCGAGCTCGGCCTGCGCGCGTTCCTCGAGGCCGGCGGGTACAAGGCCTTCACAACGAACTTCGAGGACCTCGGCGGCCTGCGGCAGCTGCCGGGCCTGGCCGTGCAGCGCCTGATGGCCGACGGCTACGGCTTCGGCGGCGAGGGCGACTGGAAGACCTCCGTGCTCGTGCGCACCCTCAAGGCGATGGCCCCCGGCGGCGGGACGTCGTTCATGGAGGACTACACGTACGACCTCACGCCCGGCAACGAGGTCATCCTCGGCGCGCACATGCTCGAGGTCTGCCCGTCGATCGCCGCCGACACCCCGTCGTGCGAGATCCACCCGCTCGGCATCGGCGGCCGCGAGGACCCGGTCCGCCTCGTCTTCGACGCGGCCGCGGGCCCCGCGGTCGTGCTGGGCCTGGCCGACCTGGGCGAACGGTTCCGCCTCGTGGCCAACGAGATCGAGGTCGTCCCGCCTTCGGCGCCGCTGCCGAAGCTGCCGGTGGCCCGTGCGGTGTGGAAGCCGGCCCCGGACCTGGCGACGTCGGCGGAGTCGTGGCTGACGGCGGGCGGCCCGCACCACACGGTGCTGTCGCAGGCCGTGGGGGTGGAGGAGCTGCACGACCTCGCGGAGATGGTCGGCACCGAGCTGCTGGTGATCGACGGGGACACTACGCCGCGGCAGTTCGCCAAGGAGGTCCGGTGGAACGCGGCGTACTACCGGCTGGCTCGGGGCTTCTGAGCGAGGCTGGCTGCGTCGCCGGTGTCACCTAGGACGGCCTCCGTCGTCCCACGTGGCCGGGCGTTCTTACGTGGCCCGGCGGCGTACTTTTGCCGGAGGGTTCTCGGGTGGCCGGACTTTCTCACGCGGCCGGGCGGCGTGCTTGGCCGCAGGGTTTTCGGGTGGCCGGACTTTCTCACGCGGCCGGGCGGCGTGCTTGGCCGCAGGGTTTTCGGGTGGCCGGACTTTCTTACGTGGCCCGGCGGCGCACGCAGCCGCCGGGATCCCGTCCGGCCGGTGGTTCTTCGGCCTCCTCGGCGTCCGCGGCCGACAGGCTCCCTCCGGCCGGACGGCCCTCCCGGGCCTCCGTGCACCCTTTGGCTGGGCGGCCTCCTCGGGCCTCTGCGGCCTCCGGTTCCGGTCCGGCCGCGTATCCCATGGCCGGACGCTTGATGCGGCCCCGCGGTGCATGCAGTCGCCGACTCACTGCATTGCCGGCCTCGCTTGCACTGTTCGCGCTCGGCACCTAACCGTCAGTGCTGCGCTTCGCCTGTCGGGCCGCGTTGACGTGCCGTGCCTTCGCGGTAACCACATGCTGGCGGCGGAACGCGCCCTTGATGCGCACCCCGTCATACGTCACGAAGAACGACCACGCGACGATGAGCACGAGCGGGGCACCGATCGTGCCCAGGAACAGCAGCCAGCCCGGCGGCCCCTCCAAACTCGAGGGGATGGACTCGTCACGGACGGGCGCATTGACGAAATACACCACCGTGGCGATGAACGCGGCAAGCGCCGCGACCGCGATGACCGCCGCGGCCGCCCGGACCAGCATGCGCCGCCCAACGCTGGCGACGCTGAGCGGCAACTTCTCGCCGCACGCCCCGCACTTCTGTTCAGCCACGATGCTGCCACGGGGCGGCCGGCGCACCTTGATCGGGAACGCGTGGAAGCGGGTCAGCTTGTAGCGGCCCTGCACGACGTTGCCGCCGTACTCCCGGTCGACGACGTGCATGAGCGCCGACCGCTGCGGAAAACCGGGCTTCTGCCCTGACATGGTGCCGAAGCGTACCCGCTTGTGGCGATCGTGCGATACAGGACGGCAGGCGCAAGACCTCCGGATTCTCTGAGAGGAACCGTGCCCTCCGCGCGCGCCGGGCATCCCTGTGGAGCTGATCCACCGAGGGCTGGATCCCACAACAGCTGCGATTCCCACGGGCCGGCCGCGTCCGCGCATCCGACGGTCACCGACAGTGCACGGACCCCTCGATATCGGCTGCCGGGCAGTGGCTGCCCTTCGCCGTGGCTGTCGTTCCGCTAACGGCTGCCGTTTTGTTACGGCGTCGTCGTCTGCAATGGCCGTCGCGCCGCTTGTGGCCGCTATCTGCCGTAGCCGCTCACCGCCCGTTGCCGCCGGCGCTCATGGCCGCGCTCGCCACGAGCGCCGGGGGGCGCTGCTCGCCACGGATGCTGAGGGCGCTGCTTGCCACGGACGCCGAGGGTTTACTCACCGCCGCGAACGCTGCGGAGCTGCTCGCCGCGAACGCTGCGGAGCTGCACGCCTCGGACGCCGGGGGCGCTGCTCGCCTCGGACGCTGAGGGTTCGCTCACCGCCGCGAACGCTGCGGAGCTGCTCGCCGCGCTGCGCAACGTCGTGCCGGCGACACCGCCCGATCCCGCCGATCCGCAGGCCGCCCGCCACAGCCGTCACTGAGCGGAGTCGAGGCCCGAATTAGCGTCGGGTGATTGCAGGTAATCAGTAATTCGGTAATTCGCCAATCCAGCCGCCGGCGCGCGCTACTCCTCGCCCATCTCGGCGACCTCGGTGATCCAGGTGCGAGCCGCGGTCGGCAGCTGCGACGCCCCCTTCGCGTACGTGGCAATACCCGTCATCAGCCCCGGCCACAGCGACCCCCGCCACCGCCCGCCGAACGGCTGCAGCAGCACGAGCCGGCGACCGTTCCACCAGCCGTGCGTCTCGGTGCCGGCAGCGCCACGGACCGTCACGTGCGTGTCGGGGAAGTCGCGCAGGAGGTCGAGCACGAGCAGCGCGGTACGCCGCGGGTCCTTCGACGTGTCTACGAGCACGCCGCCCGCGTCGGAGCGCTGGACGGTACCGACCGACTCCGGAATCGCATCGACCGCGTCATCGAACGCGGAGCGCACGAGCAGCTCCCCGGCGTCGGCGGCGATCCCCTCCGCGCTGAACTCGGTGCCGAGCACGTCGCCCGCGAGGCCGACGGCGTAGCGCGCGACGAGCTCGGCCGGCGGGTCGGAGTCGAGCCGCACCTGCGCGCGCAGCTCCTCAAAACCGCCGAGCGGTGACAGCAGGTGACCGTGATGTACCGCTGCGATGCCCACCGTCGCGAGCGCAGCCTGCTCGCCCGCGAACGCCTCGTCGTCGGCGGCGATGAGCGAGTCCAGGCCGGCCGCCACGAGCGGCGTCCAGTCCTGCGGCGCGGGCCACAGCCCGGCCGCGGCGAGCACGAGCACGATCCGGAACGCGGCCAGCCGCGGCGGCAACGGCCAGCCCGCGGCGGCCCCGCCGAGCCGCAGTACCTGCTGCCGCAGGCGCTCGATCTGCCCGGAGTCCATGCCCATGACCGCAAGAGCGAGCTCGTCGGCGGCGTCGACGGCCGCCCGCCCGAACGCGAAGTCGAGCAGCGCGGGGCCGACGATGGCGCGCAGCCGCTCCTCCTCGGCGGCGCGGCGCTCGGCCGTGGGCACGCCGTGACGCGGAGTACGGCCGGAGGCGAGCTGCGCGACCGCCGCGAAGAGTGACTCGAGGTCCGCGGCGTCGCCGAACACGTTCGCCAGGTCCCGCATCTCCAGCGGCGACGGGTGCGTGTAGCGGGTCACGGCCACGGCGACGTCGCTGACCACGGCGGTCCCGAGCTGCGTGCCGTCCGCGGCCCGGACCTGCGCCGACCGGCCGGCGAGCCGGGCGCCCTCCGCCACGTACGTGTGCAGCCGCCCCTCCGCCCCCGTCCACGGCAGCTTCACCGACGTCTCACCCACGGTGACCACCAGCCCGTCGGGCGCCGTCGAGCCGGCCGCGACCAGGCTCGCCTCGACCCGATCGGCGTGCACACGCAGCGCGAGCACGCGGGTTGTGGCGGGCGGGACCGCTTCGGGTGGGCGCACGGCAAGCGAGGTGTCACTGAGGGTGACGTCGCGCGTCTCCTGCCCGTCCAGCAGGGACTCGGTCACCTCCAGCAGCAATGCGAGCTCGCAGTTGCCGCCCGGGTCGGCCGCCGTCACCAGCAGGGACTCCGGCGTGCACTCCAGGCCGCCGGTGACGAGCACGCCGCTGTCGCCGGTCCACCACTCGACAACCCCGGCGCCGCGGTACCGCCGGTCCGTCGACGTCTCCAGCAGCACCTCGCCGGTCTCGTCGAAGCCGCCGACCTCGTCCAGCGCGCCGGTCAGCCCCGCCGTGTCGCACCGCACCCCGGACGGCACCAGCAGGCGCACCTGCAACGCGCGCACCGCGCGGGCGATCTCGCCGAACGCGCGCCCGGCCGGGTCGAACGCGTTCGCCGCGATGCCGAGCCGGTCCGCGCCCGCCGCGAACGGCAGCTGCTCCACGATCGGCACCTGGTCGTTGGTGAGCAGCAGCGGCTCGTCGGCCTCGGCGGCGTGCGGCCGGGCCGTGAGCAGCGCCGCGACCGCCTCGAGGCGCTCCGCCCCGACGGGCTCGATCCACAGCAGGCCGGGCAGGCGCCGCAACCAGTCCGCGAGATCCGTGATCAGCGTCGGTACCGTCGCGCCGTCCGCCACCAGATGCGTCCACACCTCCGCATCGCGCCCCCAGCCGCCGGCCGTGGCGTCGCCGGAGCCGATCGACACGGTGGCCGCGCCCGGTGACGCCGCGATGATGATCCGCGCACGGAAGGTGCCCCCGGAGCGGCACACCACGGGGACGGGCAGCACCTCGCGTACCGCCGCCACTCCGTCACCCACCGTGGCCCCCGCGCGCGCGTCGAACAGCACGGTGGTCCGGGCGCCGGCCGCTCGCGCGTGCCGCAGGCAGGCCTCGGCGAAGTCGAGATCCGCCGAGCCGGTCAGGACGAGTACCTCTTCGGCGCCGCTCAGCAGCGGTGCGGGCGTCTGCGGGCTGTCGGCCGAGGCCGTCCACGCCGGGCCAGCTGTCAGCAACCTTCGGCTCCCTTCGGCGGCAACACCGTTGTCACATATACCTTGACGGAATGACCGTCCGCATCAGGCACATCACGATCGACTGCGCCGATCCGTACCGCTTGTCCCTCTTCTGGAGCGCGGTCACCGGATATCAAGAAGCTCCGAACGATCCCAATCTGCCCACGCATGATCAGGCGCTCATCCTCGCCCCGGACGGCTCTGCCGGCCTGCTGTTCATTCGCGTCCCCGAGCCCAAGAGCGTCAAGAACCGCATCCACTTCGATGTGCAGCCGCTGGACGCGAGCCGCGACGAGGAGGTGGAGCGCGTGCTTGCCCTGGGCGCCTCTCAAGTCGACGATTTCAGACGTCCAGACGGTACCGGCTGGGTCACGGTCGCTGATCCTGAGGGCAACGAGTTCTGCATTGAGCGCTCCGCCACCGAGCGCGCAGAGTAGTGCTCGAGTCACTCCGGACTCACGCGCCCGTCGCCACGCAGTGAAGCCGCACTTCGGTCACGTTAGGCGATGGCCGCGTCACCCGGGTTGCGGGCCCGTCCGGGAGTGACCGTTGCCGTGTGCGACTACCGGCCGGCCGTCTGTGTGACAAGGGCGCCCAGCCACGGCGACTGTGGCGTGGCCCGCGCTGTGCAAATGGTCACCGGCGCGCGGGTGTCCGGCAGTGTGCGGGCCGTCGCCGATCGTTGCCGCCAACCGGCCATGACGCGATCGGCGGCACATAGCCGACGCCGCCTTGCTCGGCCCCGCCCGCGAGTCGCGACGCCCGCGAGTCGCGACAGCTGTGAGTCGTGACGCCCGCGGGCCGCGACGGCCGCGGGCCGCGTCGCCCGCGGGCCGCGTCGCCTGCAAGAGTCGCGTCGCCTGCAAGAGTCGCGTCGGCTGCGGGCAGAGACGCCTGTGACGCCTGCGGCCTGTGACGGCTGCGGGCCGTGACGCCTGCGGGCCGCGGCGGTCACGAGCAGCGTCGCTTGCGAGTCGCGACGCCCGCGAGCCGGCAGTCATCGGCGCGCAAGCAGCGGCGACATCGGCAGCCGGCGACGTGAGCAGGCTGCCCCGCGCCCAACCTGACCGGGCGAAGGAGCCCCACGGCGCGGCGACCCGGCGACTCACGGTGACGACAACCACGAGCCAAGACGCCAGCCGTGGACCAAGCGCACGGTGACCAGTTGGCCACGACATATCGCGCCGCGTGCTTGCGATGCGCGCACGAGCGGCGGACCATGCTGCCATGCAACGCGATGAACTCGCCCTCACCGGCGGTGGCGGCGTCCGGATCGTGTACGACGCGTGGTTGCCCGAAGCCGGCGCGACCGGAGTCGTGGTGCTCGCCCACGGGATGGGGGAGCACGCACGCCGGTACGACCACGTCGTGGAGCGGCTCGGGGACATCGGACTCGCCGTGTACGCGCCCGATCACCGTGGGCACGGACGCTCCGAGGGCAAGAGGCTGCTGGCGCGCAGCATCAGCGAGTACACACGGGATCTGCATGTGCTCTTCGACGAGGTGCGGGGCCGTCATCCCGGGCAGGTGCCGTTCCTGATCGGGCACAGCATGGGCGCCATGATCGCGCTCGCGTACGCGCTGGACCACCAGGCTGACCTGCGCGGGCTGGTGCTGTCCGGCACGCCCGTACTGCCGGGCAAGGGCATTCCGAAGCCCGCCATCGCGGTCGCGAAGGTCCTCGGCCGCGTCGCGCCCGGCGCGCCGGTGCAGACGCTGCCCTCGAAGCTGATCTCGAAGGACCCGGCGGTGGTCGCGAAGTACGACGCGGACCCGCTCGTGCACCACGGCAAGGTCCCGGCCGGCCTCGGCGGCGCGATGCTCACGCAGATGGCCGTCTTCCAGCGCCGCCTGCCCGAGCTGACGCTGCCCACGCTCGTGCTGCACGGCTCCGAGGACGGGCTGGTCGACGCCGAGTCGAGCCGCCTGATCGCCGAGCGCGCGGGCGCGGACGACCTGACGCTGCACATTTACGAGGGCCTGCACCACGAGGTCTACAACGAGCCCGAGCAGGACCGCGTGCTCAATGACCTGATCGGGTGGCTCAAAGCCCATTGAGGAAGGTTTCGTACCTCCCGTGCGTTAACGGTGCCATGAACGACATGATCGCCGAGTACCGCAGGGGAGTCCTCTACTTCGACGCCGGTGACCCCATCGAGGCCGCCAAGATCCTCTCCACCGTGCTGGACGAGGAGCCGGGCAACGCCGAGGTGCGGCTGTGGCTGGCCCGCGCCTACTTCGCGTCCGCGCAGCTCAACCGCGCCGAGACGCACCTGCGCGCGCTGGTCGACCGCGACCCGACCGATCACTACGCGTGCCATCTGCTGGGCCGCACCCTGGAGCGGCAGAGCCGTCCGCGCGAGGCCCTGCCGTTCCTGCGCCTGGCCGCCGCGATGTCCTCGGTTCCCGACTATTCGGCCGCGGTACAGCGGGTAGCCGGCACGATCTGACGCGTAGCCCCCGGAGTTTGGCCAGCTCGAACGAGTGCGGCCAACCCGGGGGCAGCGCCGTGCCCGTAGATCGCCTACGGTGCTCACTCGTGAGGCACTATCCGTGGCGCTCGTTGCTCAAGGGCATCTGGCGGACGCTCGTCGCCGTCGTCGTGACGACGGCGTTCGTCATCATCGCCGGGATCCTGGCCGGCGGCCCGAGCTTCAAGCTGCTCGCGGCCGGCCTGTTCCTGTCGCTGTTCGCGGCCGTGCCCGGATACCTGCTCTACCGCGTCGGCGCCCCCGACCACTCGGCCGGCAACCGCGTCGTGATGTTCCTGGCCTTGATCGCCGCCTCGGTCCTGGGCACCGTACTCGTCCTGCCCGTCTACATGTCCCGCGAGGGCGTCCCCACCGACGCGCAGGTCACGCAGGTCGTGCGAGCCGTGAGCAGCGTGTCCGAGAAGCGCTTCCCGGCCTACCAGGTCGCGGACCGTACAACGGGCGAGAACCTTGGCCGCCTGCGGTTCCTCGACACCGAGCCGAAGGTCGGCGACACCGTACGCGTCCGCAAAGACCCCCGCGGCTGGTTCAACGTCACGGTGGCCGACCCGACCGGCCGCTTCACCAAGCTGGCCGCCCTGATCGTGGCCGTGCTGGGCCTGGCCGCGTTGCTCCTGGGCGCCGGCGGCCACATGCCGGAGGACTGACCGGCCGGTTCCCGCCACCTTCGGCCCGGCCTGTCGCGACCGTTCCCGCCGCAGCGGTTCACCGACGCCGACGCTCGACTGACTGGGCGCAAGCGGCCCATCGGCCTGGCTCGTCGCGACCGTTCCCGCCGCAGCGGTTCACCGACGCCGACGCTCGACTGACTGAGCGCGAGCGGCCCGTCGGCCTGGCTCGTCGCGACCGTTCCCGCCGCAGCGGTTCACCGACGCCGACGCTCGACTGACTGAGCGCGAGCGGCCCATCGGCCTGGCTCGTCGCGACCGTTCTCGGGCTCAGGCTCTCCCGCTATCCGTCCCCGCCTTGGCCGTCACGGCCGGCCGGGCCGTTCGCCATCGGCGGCGGTCCCGACCCGGACGGCCGGCTCGTGCCAGCCCGGCGACGTGCTGGTCTCATTGCAAGGCTGGACGGGGGAGTGCGGCCCTCACTGCTCGTGCAGGCCTCACTGCAACGCTGGACGGCTCCCCGCCCGTACCGCAGAGCCCCGCCGCGACTACTCAGAGCGTCACCGGCAGCGCGGCCGGACCGTGGATGAGGATGCCCGTCCGCCACACCACCTCCTGGGGCGCCACCGCGAGCCGCATCCCCGGAAACGCCGCGAGCAGATCCGTGAACGCGATCTGCGCCTCCAACCGAGCGAGCGGCGCACCGAGGCAGTAGTGAATCCCGTGCCCGAACGCCAGATGCTGGTTGTCCCCGCGGTCGAGCACGAACGCGCCCGGCTCCCGGAATCGCTCTGGGTCACGATCCGCAGCAAGGAGTGAGATCGCCACCATCGCCCCGGCCGGAATCGTGACGCCACCAAACGTGACCGGCTCCGTCGCGGTCCGTGTCGTTGCGGTCTCGACCGGGCTCTCCAGCCGCAGGAACTCCTCCACCGCCGCCGGCACGAGCGAGGGATCCTCCCGCAGCCGCCGGTGCGCCTCCGGATGCGTCAGCAGCGTGAACATCCCGTTGCTGATCAGGTTCATCGTCGTCTCGTGCCCCGCGAGCAGCAGCAGGAACGCCATCGACGTGAGCTCGTCCTCGTTGAGCCGGTCACCTTCGTCCCGGGTCGCGATCAGCGCACTGAGCAGGTCACCCGCCGGAGTCGCCCGCTTACGCTCGATGAGCCCCAGGATGTATCCGAGGAACGCGGCCGCCGCCTCGGGCACACCCGGCCCGCCGGCCGACGCCGAGACCAGCACCGAGGTCCACCGCCGGAAGGCGGCCTGATCCTCGATCGGCACCCCGAGCAGCTCACAGATGACCTGAATCGGCAGGTGTACCGCGTAATCCTCGACCAGATCCGCGCCGTCCCGGCCCCGGAGCGCCTCGATCAGCGCCGCGCTCAACTCTCCGACACGAGGCCGCAACTCCTCGATGCGCCGAGCGGTGAAGGCCTTCGACACCAGCCGCCGCAACCGAGTGTGATCGGGCGGATCGTACGCGAGCAGATGCTTGGTCAGCGGCGTACTCGTCGACGCTCTGAGCTGCCGGGCGTTGTCCCCGGCCCCTTGGCGCTTCGACAGCCGCGGGTCGGTCAGCGCCGCCTTGCAGTCCGTGTACCGCGTGACGAGCCAGACCTCGAACCCGTTCGGCAACGTCACCGGGTGCACCGGCGCTTCCTGCCGCAACTGCGCGTACACGGGATGGGGGTTGTTCCAGAATTCCTGCGTGAACTGCACTGGCGTCGTCACACATCAACGGTAACCAATCCGAGCCGGGACCGGGAGTTACCGACTCGATCGTGGCAGGATGGGCGGGTGGTGAGCGAGTCGAAACACATCAGCGTCCACATCGCTCGCGCTCCCGGCGAGGTCTACGAATACGCCAAGAATCCGGCTCACCTGCCGGAATGGGCGCCGGGCCTGTGCAGCGCCGTCGAGCGCGAGGGCGACCGCTGGTTCGCGGTGTCGGGCGACAGCCGCATCGAGCTGACGTTCGCCACGGACAACCCGTTCGGCGTGCTCGACCACGACGTCCACCTCCCGACCGGCGAGGTCTTCCGCAACCCGGTCAGGGTGGTCCCGCACGACGACGGCAGCGAGCTCACCTTCACGCTGCGCCGCCAGCCCGACATGTCCGACGCGGACTTCGCCCGTGACAGCGCTCTGGTATTGGCCGACCTGGAAGCCCTGAAGCGAATCGTCGAGTCGCGCTGACCGCACTTCAGCCGCATCTCGCGCCACGCTGATCAGCGCTTTTGTCCGTGGCGAATCGCGCTGGCCGCGACTCACACGCGCACCACGGGCTGGACTTGCCGCCGCTTGTGCGCAAGTCGCGCCTAACCGACCCCCGCCTTTGCGCACGTCGTGCCGAACTCAGCGCTGGTTTTTGCGCACGTCGTGCCGAACTCAGCGCTGGTTTTTGCGCACGTCGCCCCGAACCGGCCGCGGTTTGCGCACGTCGTGCTGAACTGACCCCTGTTCGCGCACGTCGCGCCGAGCCACCGGTGGTTTGCGGAGGTCGTGTCGAGCTGACTGCTGGTCTGGCGCACGTGGCGCTGAACTGACCGCTGCTTTCGCGCATTCGATGCGCCGAAACGAGCGAAGTCCACCCCGATCCCGCCCGCTCGCAGTCCTGAAGCCCATCGGCCCCGGCTCGCACTTGTCGAGCGTGCGGGACACCCACCAAGCCGCCATTAAGTGATCGCCAACCGTTGGGCCGTCTGCTGTACGGCATGAAGCAATCCGCGCCCAATCTCCTCGGCATCACCATCAACCACCGCTCGATGCGCGGCGACGCCCGCCGTTTCGCCGACGTCACGCGCGGTATCGCGGAGGGCCGGGTTCCCGCGACTCCCGCTCGTGCCAAGGCCATCCACCAGTACCTGACCACGCTCTGCACCGGCATCCACCACCACCACCAGGCCGAGGACGACATCCTGTGGCCGGTGCTGCAGGCCACCGCCGGCGCCGAGATCGACCTCGCCGAGCTCACCGACGACCACGCCCAGCTCGACCCGCTGCTCGACCGCATCCGCACACAGTCCGCTGCCCTCGCCGCCACGCCCGGTGACCGCGATACCGCCGCAAGGCTCGCGGACTCGCTGGCCACGCTGCGTGACCTCCTGGACGAGCACATCGAGGACGAGGAGCGCACGATCTTCCCCGTCATTCGCCGCTACGTCTCCGGCGAGCAGTGGCAGCGAGTCGAGGCCGGTGTCCGCAAGGGCGGCAAGATCGGCTTCGAGCTGCCGCGCATCGAGCGCTACGCCACCGCCGAAGAGCTCGCCGAGCTCCTCCGCGAGGCCGGCCCGGTCCTGCGTCTGATCCTGGCGACCGTCCGCCCCGGCTTCCTCCGCCGCGAGAAGGCGATCTTCGGCTGACGCCTTCGCGGCCGCACCGTCCCGCGCCACACGACTGACACCGTCCGGCCGCCGACCGGGGGAAAGCCAACGGGCTCCGGGGCTTTCTCCACAGCGGCCGGCATCGGCAGCCGTCCGAGACGACCGGCCCAAAGCCGGTCGTCGGCCTTCGGATCGCGTGTCGGCGCGATCGGGCTGCACTCAGCCGCGAGAAGCCGAGCTGCGGTTGACGACCTCGTGCCCCGCATGAACGCCGCGCCAGCCGATCTGTGGTTGTCGGCGGCGTGGCCGCATGAGGCCCGCCGGACGATCTGCGGTTGACGATGGCGTGGCCGCATGAGGGCCGCGTCAGACGTCTGTGGTTGACGTCTGTGGTTGACGACGGGGTGGCCACATGAAGGCCGCGCCAGCCGATCAACACCTTCCGAGCATCGACCGGCGAGTCGCACGAGGGCCGGGCACGCGGGGCACCGTGTCAGCGCATGGTCACGCCTCGTATGTGGGGAGCGTGACGAACGCGCTCGGGGCGGCCACGAACCGGCGCACCGAACATGTTCGTCTGCGTCACATCCAGGCCGTCACATCCAGGCCGTCACATCCAGGCCGTCACATGCAGAACGTCACACCCAGAGGGTCACATCCAGGGCGTCGCGCCGGTGCGAGCCGCCAGCTCCTTCGCGGCCTCGAAGTGCGCATCGGCGGGCCTGCCGAGCGCGACCGCGAGTTTGCCGAGCACGAGATCGACCGGCGGCCCCGGCACCGTCCCGCTGGCCAGACCCACGAACTGCCCGGCCCACGGCAGTAACTGTGCGTAGCAATCAGCCGCCACGGCGAGGTCACCGAGGGCGGCCGCGTTCTCCCCGCGCAGTCCCATCATGGCCAGCCAGTAGTAGTCCTCCCGCACCGGCGTGTCCGGCCTCCACACCGCCCGCGCCTCATCGAGCCGCCCGGCGTCGACGTATGCCCGGGCGAGGAATTCCCCGGCCTCGGACTCCGCGGTCGACAGCGTCCGTAGCGGTTCGAGCACAGGCAGGTAGGTGTGCCCGAGCCCCTGCGTCAGCCGGACGAAGAAGACGCCGATGATGCTGACCAGGTACGCGTTCGGCTGCCCGGCCGCCTCGATCCGCTCCCCGAGTTCGGTGTAGATCCGCTCCGCGGTCGCGTGGTCACCGGCGAGCACGGCCCGGATCGCACCGAGGATCGCCATCACGGAGAGTGTCACGCCCAGCTGGCCGGCGGTCGACTTTTCGAGCGCCCGATCGAGGTGCTCCTGCGCGAGCCGCAGATCGTTGCGCTCCAGCGCCGCCTGGTACAGCACGTGATGCGCCTGCGCCTGGAACCCGAGCAGCCCTGCCTGCTCGGCGACCGCGAGGAGTTCCGTCCCGACCGCGGGGAGTTCGTGCCGCCGCTGCGGATTGAGCACCGCGAAGTACCGTGCATTCAGTGCCTGACACAGCACCAGAGCGTCACCCTCGCTCCTGGCGATGCGCAACGCCTCCGCGCTGGCCTCGGCACACCGCTCGACCTCGTCGCCCTCGAGCTCGTACACCAGCGTCACGAGCATCCGCGCGCGCAGCCCGGCGGGAAGGTCGTCGCGGGCAAGGGTCCGCTCGAGCAGCTCGACGAGCGGCCGGTCGATGGCCCGGGCAATGCGAATCGACCACGCGACGGGCGCGTCGAACGCCGCGAGCGCACGAGCGAGCGGTTCGACATCCGCAACCGCGGCCAATGCCTGGACGAACGACTCCGACCCGGCGAGGTCGGCCGATGACCGTGCGTGCACATCCGGTTCGCCGCCGCTGTTCCACCGCTGCGCGGCCGCCTCCGCGGCGGCCGGCCCAGCGGCCGGAAAATCGGCGTCGCTCGCGGCCCGTGCACGCCGATGACCCCCGCCGCGCCCGGCACCCAGATCCCTAACCCCACCGAGCCCGGCCCCACCGAGCCCGGCCCCACCGAGCCCGGCGCCCAGATCCCCGGCCCCACCGCGCCCTGTACCCGGATCTCCAGCTCCACCGAGCCCGGCACCTGGACTCGCGGCGCCGCTCCCGGCGGTCAAGCCGACGACGCCGCGGGGTTCGATGCCCGCCACCGCGGCCGCCGCCAGCACCGCGTCCCATCGCACCGTGCGGGCCCCGATCGCATCACCGGAGTTCGCACGAGCGGACGTCAGCCCGCACAACAGATCCAGGCGCAGCGACGCCGTGTCGGTGCCCTGGTCACCCGACCCCGGCCGTTGCAGCCCGAGCGCATCCAGCGCCGCCGCATACAACTGGGCCGCCTCGCGATGTGCGAAGTACGCCGCCGCCTGCCGCGCCGCCGCCGATCCGTGCCGGGCGGCGCGCACCGCCGAAGCCGGGGTCGCCGCGGCGAGCGCGTGGTGGCCGAGCGCCGCGACGTCGCCGGGATTGGTCCGCTCCAGCACGTTCAGGACGCGCTCATGCAACCGTCGGCGACGAAGCTGCGGCATGTCGTCGTACAGCACATCTCGTAGCAGTGCGTGACCGAACCGTACCCGGCCGGGCGCGGGCTCCTCCAGCAGCCCGGCCAGCACCCCGGCCTCGAGGCCGTCGAGCACAGCGTCCTCGTCCTCGGTGAACGCCTCCGCCAGCACGTCGATGTCGACGTCGCGCCCGAGGATCGAGGCATGCCGCAGTACCGTCTGCGCCGCCGCCGGCAGCCGAGCCAGCCTTCGCCGCAGCACGTGCCCGATCCCGGCCGGAATCGCCCGTACGGCGCTGCCCGCTCCCTCCGCGGAGATCAACCGTGCCGTCTCCGCCAGGAACAGCGGGTTCCCGCCGGTGCGCTCGTGCACGACCGCCGCGACCTCGGCATCGACCGGCGCACCGAGATGCCCGGCCAGCACCCGTGCCGCCGCGTCCGCCCCGAGCCCGCCGAGCAGCAGCTCCATCGACCGCGGCCCAGCCAGCGCGGCGCGGGCGGCTCCGAGCTGCGGATGGTCCTCCCCGGTGCGGAACGTGGCGACGATGAGCACGGAGCGCCCCGCCAGGGCGACGGCGACATGCCGCAGCACCTGCAGCGTCTCGCCATCGGCGCGATGTACATCGTCGAGCACGACGAGCAACGCCCCGCCGGTCCCGAGCCGCTCACCGACGGCCTGTGCGAGCTGGAACTGATCCGCTGCGGCGCGTACGCCCGGCGTTGTTGCGGCCTCGAACCGGCCCGCTGCGGTGTGCCCGTCGGACGGGGAGGCCACGCGCAACGCGTCCGCGGGGTGCGATGGCGAGCGACGGGCCTGGGTGCGGTCACCGTGCGTCGGAGCGGCCGGCAGCCGGCCCACAACCGCGTGTCCGCTCGGCGGCGATGCGGGTCGGAACGGGTCCGCCGTGGCGTCTCCGGCCGGCTTCGAAGCGAGACCGGGCTGGGCCGCGCCCGTGCGGCCCTCCAGCAGTGGTGAGAGCCGCTCGTCGCCCACCCCGGCCGGGGCATCCGACTCCCAGCCGGCGAGCACCTCGGTCCAGGCCCAGGCCGGCGGCGCCCCATCGACCTCGGGGCAGCGACCCCATGCGACCTGCCAACCACGCTCCGCCATCGCCGCCGAGAAGGTCCGGACCAGCGTGGACTTCCCGGCGCCCGCCTCTCCGCCCAGCCACACGATCCGCAGGCCGTCCCGCTGCACCGCCTCCGCGGCCGCGCCGAGCGCCGCGAGCTCCGAGTCGCGTCCGACGGCCTCGGCGCCCTGCGGCGAGTCCGGCGTCTGGCCGTGGACGGTGATCGCGGTGTCCCGCCCGCCGGGATCGCTCCGTGTGCCCAACGGCTCGCGCTCGGTGCCGATCGTGTCGTTCGGCCGCCGATCCGCGGCCGGAGCGGACGGCGGTGGCGGAGTGTCGGCGGACAGGTGCTCGGCGTGTGCGAGGACGTCCGCCTCGAGGGCGCGGAGCGCCGGGCCGGGGTCGACGCCCAGCTCGTCGGCGAGCCGGTCGCGGGCCTGCCGCAGCGCGGCGAGGGCCTCGGCCTGCCGTCCCGCCCGGTACAGCGCGGTGGCCAGCACGTGCACGGCTTCCTCGCGCAGTGGGTGCTCCTGCACGTGCCGGTCGAGCTCCGGCACGACGAGGGCCGCGCGCCCGAGCCGCAGGGCGACCCGCCCGGCCGCCTCCACGCAGGCGAGGCGCAGCTCCTCGAGGCGCGCGGCCTCGGGGGTCGCCCAGCTCTCGTCGGCGAACTCGGCGTACGCGGGACCGGCCCACGCGTCGAGCGCCGCCCGCAGCAGCCGGTCCGCCTCCCGCGGGTCGGACTCGCTCAGCTCGCTCCCGCGCCGTAGCAGCGACTCGAACCGCCACGCGTCGACCTGCTCGTCCGGCAACCGCAGCGCGTACCCGGGCGCCATCGACACCACGACCGTTGCGGGCGTGCGCGGGGCCCGTCCGGGTTCGAGCGCCCGGCGGAGGTTCGAGACGTACACCTGCAGCGCCGCGAGGGCCTTCGGCGGCGGCTCGCCCTGCCACAGGTCGTCGATGAAGCGATCCGTCGGCACGACGTGCCCGCCCGCGGCGACCAGCCGCGCCAGCACCGCCCGCTGCCGCGGCCCGCCCGCGTCGGCCGGGTTGCCGCCGACCTCGATCCGCAGCGGCCCCAGTACGTCGGCGCGCACGGTCGGCGTCCGGTTACTCCCCGCCGCTCGACCGGAAGCCGCGGCCGATCCGTCATAGCGGTCACCGCCGCGTGCCGCATCAGTCACGGAACGTCACGAACATCGGGGCTCACTTACCGTCGGCGCCAGAAACAGGTATCTCACGGCATCCGATCATGGTCACACCCCGTGGACAACCGATCTGCGGAGATCGGACACCCGCTTTGGCCCGGCGAGCGCAGATTCGGATCGTCCAGCGGGGCGCGAGTGGCCGGGCGTGACCACCCGCAGCGCGTGATGTGTGACGCGGAGTGAGGTGGCGCGGGCCGGGATTCCGGGAGCACGGTGTGCGTGCGCTGGGATGCGGATGAAGACGGAGCGTGCTTGCCGAGACGCGAAACCCGGACTCGCTGCGGAAGCCGAGTCCGGGTAACGCATCGGGCCGTGCGGTGCCATCCACGGACCGATCACCCGTTGGTGCGGCCGGCGTTCACCCGTCCGTGTCCGGGTGATGGAGCCCGGCCGGCAAGTGCTTCGTCATCGACCGGCCCGAGGTTCTGGTGGGCAGCGGTGGTGATGTCGAGGCTGGTGTGGCGGATGTGCACCGTGGGTGCGGGACGGGTGAACGGCTCGTGCGGAATCAAAAACGTCCGCCCAGCAGTGGCGCCGTAACCGCCCGTGGCGACCATCCGGTCCGGCTGGGCGCCGGCTCAAGAACAGCGCGGCTCGGTGGATCAATGCGGCTGGGTGGAACGGCGGGGCTGGGTGGATCAGCGCGGCGCAGTGGAGCAGCGGGGCGCAGTGGAACGGTGCGGCTGGGCGGAGCAGCGCGGCTCAGTGGAACAGCGAACTGACCGACTCGCCGTTGTGGATGCGGCGCATCGCCTCGGCCATCGCCGGCGCGATCGACAGCACACGGAGCTTCGGGACCCACTTGTCCTTCGGCAACGGGACGCTGTTCGTGCACACGATCTCCAGGACGTCCTCCTCGGCCTGCAAGCGTTGCAGAGCGTCAGCGGTGAAGAGACCGTGCGTACACGCCACCCGGATGCTCGCCACGCCCCGCTCGCGGAGCCGGTCGATGAGCTCGAACACCGTGCTGCCGCGGGCGATCTCGTCGTCCAGGACGATCACGTCGCGGCCCTCGATGTCGCCGATCACGGTGCTGATGACCACACGATCGTCGGAGAAGCGCTGTTTGGCGCCGGCTGCAACCGGTACCGACAACATTCGCGCAAATGCAGAAGCAGGTTTCGCGTTCCCGAGGTCCGGTGACACGACGACGGCGTTGGACAGGTCGTGCCCGCGGAAGTGGCCTGCCAGCTCGCGCAGCGCGTGCAGGTGGTCGACCGGGACCGAGAAGAAGCCGTGGACCTGCGGCGAGTGCAGGGTCAGCGTGAGCACGCGGCTCGCGCCGGCGGCCGTGAGCAGGTCGGCGACGAGGCGTCCGCCGATCGAGATGCGCGGTTCATCCTTTTTGTCGGATCGGGCGTACGCGTAGTGCGACATGACCACCGTGGTCCGCGCCGCCGACGCGCCGCGTGCGGCGTCGAGCATGAGCAGCAGTTCGACGAGGTGCTCCTGCACCGGCGGCACCAGCGGCTGGATCAGGAACACATCCCGCTCGCGGCAGTTGGCCTGCAGTTGTACCTCAAGACAGTCATTGGCGAAACGATCTACCCGGACGGGTAGCAGCGGCACCTCGAGCTGCGCGCAGATCTCCTCCGCGAGCTCGGGGTG
Organism: Dactylosporangium sp. NPDC000244; assembly: GCF_040300725.1. Taxonomy (NCBI): domain Bacteria; kingdom Bacillati; phylum Actinomycetota; class Actinomycetes; order Micromonosporales; family Micromonosporaceae; genus Dactylosporangium; species Dactylosporangium sp. NPDC000244. The sequence continues at coordinate 93,865 of NZ_JBEPEH010000030.1, read as the reverse complement.
CGCGCTGCCACTGAACACGGCGATGTCGCGCACGGGCGGGACTCCTCGAAGCCGGGGCCTGGTCATCCCGTTGATACCACACCCATTCGGCGCGTTCGCTCCTGCGGCGCATCGTCGGCGGGGCAGCGTCCTCGCAGTACGTAACGGTCGACGAACTGGGCCACGGCGTCACGCACCGGAAGGGGCGCGCCACTGCGGGCGAGCACCGACTGGGCCGCGGTGAAACACGCGAGCGCGGCGGCCGCCGTCGCCGGGTCGGCGAGCCCGTCGCGGGCGGCGGCGAGCCAGTCGCGGTGCCGGCGCAGCGGCGAGCGCAGGTGCTCGGTGGCGTCGGCCGCGGCCTGGGAACCCTCGGGGTCGTCGAGGAGTGCGGTGACCACCGCCGCGGGTACCACCCAGTCGTCGCCGGCCTGCTGGTCGATCATCCGCAACTCCAGGTAGCCGCGCGGTCGCACCGGCGGTACCAGGGTGCCGAGGTGGCGCTCCAGGTCGGTGAGCGTCACCGGGCGTGGGCCGTGTCCGCGCAGCCAGTCACGCATCGTCAGCCCGCTGGGCACGTGCCAGCGCTCGCCCGGCCCGGCGGCCGGGTCGTCCTCGGCCGGCGCGACCATCGCGACCTTCGCGGCGAGCGCGTAGCGGGCCCAGGCCTTGCGCGGGTCGTCGGTGCGCCGCGGCGCGCGGGTGCGGCTGGCGTCGGTGCCGAATCGCAGCGCCTGGCGGTAGGAGGCCCAGCGGCGGCCGGCCCGGGTGACGTGCGGGGAGTTCGCGAAGGCGGCCATCATGACCGGCCCGATGGCGTCCGCGAGCCACCAGCGCCGCGCGAAGTGCGACCAGTCGTCGGCGTCGGCGCCCGATCCATCGGTACCGGAGTCGAGGCACACCTGGATCGAGGCGGAATTGGTCATCACGGTGCGTCCTCGTGTGCCCGACCGGTCGTGGTACTCGGCCAGCGCCACATAGCGTGGATGATTCGTCACCAACCGCGGCCGGCGCAGCATGTCGAGGCCGGTCCCGTCGAGGTGCAGCCCGTGCTCGGCCAGCGCCGCCCGCACCAGCGCCAGGTCGCCCGCGAGCGCGCTCAGGCACTCCGTCAGCGACGCCCCCACCCCGCTGGACAGCTCCAGCTGGCCGCCCGGCTCGATCGTCACCGCGCTGCCGCCCGGCAGCGGGTTGCCCAGATGCGCCACCAGCCCGAGCAGCCGGGCCGGCGCCGGGCGATGCAGCGGCCGACGCGGATCACGCACGCAGTACTCGAGTTCCACCCCGACGCGCCCGACCGGCCCGACCCGGAACCCGGCGGCGGCGACGTACGCGGAGGCGGTGGTCTCCGTGAGGAGGATGGCGGATGTCGTGTCGTTCACGGCGGCCTCCCGGAAGAAGGGTGCGTGCTACCCAGGGTGGTGTTACGGATGAGGTAAGTGATCGTTCAGGTGCGACCAGCCAGGCGGCGGGGCGTCGCACTTGGTAAGGCGGTGCGGTGGTGCACTTGGTATGCGGCGGTGTGCTGCGCGCGAAGCGGGCGGGTTGGAGCGGTAAAGCGGCGGGCGGTGCAGGGTGCGGCGACGAACCCGACCGGCGGCGGGGTGCCGGGCGAGGTGCATTCAATTAGGGGGTCATTCGGGCGTTCTGTCCAGCGGTCGAGGACAACGCGCGATGAACTCTGGATGGGAAGCCGCTGGAAGTCGGCAAGATCTGTGGTCCGTGCCCGCGGCTGCGCGAGATCTTGCGACGACCGCAATTTCGTCACACCTGCCCGCGGTTGATCGATGTTCATCGGTCAAAAGAATCGATTTCCAGGCCGCCCGTGAAAGCGTTTCCTCTGGTACCGCCGCTGCGCATCCCCATCAGCGGCCCGGCCTGAAATTCACGGCGCGCAATTTCTCGGCAGACGCATTTGGATGCATTCCAGAACGACATTTTCGGCGAGCATTGCGGAGCGTGTCGATCCCGGTACGTCAGGCGTTCGTGCACCCCCTGTCGCGCCTGTCGTGCGTACCCTCGCTGTCCGTGATGCTCCAGTCGTGCGCCGCGTCCTCGGCGGCGTGTCGCCGGTGCGGCCGGTTCCTTCCGCGGACGGTGCGACGCCCCTTGGTGGCCAGCATTGCGACGGGATCCGCCTGGCCTCTCGACCAGTGCGGCTCTGGTGTCGCGTGCCTGGATCGCGGCCGGTCTTCGGTCGGCAACTCGCGATCGCGGCGCCGCGCGGTGCGAGCTGGTCGCTCCCGCTGGTCGCTCCCGCTGGTCGCTCCCGCTGGTCGCTCCCGCTGGTCGCTCCCGCTGGTCGCTCCCGCTGGTCGCTGCGAGTGATGGGTGCGCTTCGGCGGATCTGGTCCCGGCCGATCTGTGCCCCGACTCGCCTTCGCCCCCGGGCTGTCGAGGCGAGGCCGGCCCGGATCCCGCTGGCCGTCGCGGCTCGACGTGTTCGCATCCCGGCTGGTCCTCGGCCGGTTGCTGGCGCCATGCGTGTGGCCCGTCCCGGTCGCCGCGGGCTGCTGGCCGTGCTCGTGCGACCGTCACCCGGCGTGATCGTCCCGCGGTGCCGAAGGTGTCACCGTCCGAGATCTGGTCGACCGCACGGGTAACGACCATCGCTTCATGTAGTAGTCAACAAACTACTGATCGTGTTGAGAATTTGAGCGACCGGCAATTCGCCGACGTGTTTCAGCCGGTACTTCCCTCACTACACTCCGTCGACACATTCCCGTCGCGGAAAATTTCGCCCGCTGCCCGGCCCCGTGGGTGGTGTCCTCCGGGGCCGGGCCCGTGTGCACTACCAGGGACTGGCGAAGTCCTGGGTCCAGAAGGGCACGCCGCTGGCGTTGTACACCACGGCGACGCCGACGTTACGGAACCGGCAGTTGAGGATGTTGGCCCGATGGCCGGGGCTGTTCATCCACGCGTTCATGACGGTCCGTGCGTCCCGCTGGCCCCAGGCGATGTTCTCGCCGTAGGAGGACCAGCGATACCCGGCGGCCCTGACCCGGCTGCCGGGTGAGCCGCCACCAGGCGACCCGTGCGAGAAGTAGCCACGTCCGGCCATGTCCCGCGAGTGCGACCACGCGGCGGAACTCAGGCGTGGGCTCGAGGTCACCGGCCCGCACCCGGCCCGTGCGCGCACGCTGTTGGTCAGGGCGATGACTCCACGAACCATGCCGTAGTCGCCAGCGAACGCCGGCCCGGCTTGAACCGCCGCACCCGCCGCGACCGCACCCGCGACGAGCGTCACGGCGACACCCTTCCGGAATCCCATCTCACCTCCACGAAGTAGCGCAGATGGCCTGAAAGTAAGCAGGACTCGGCTTTCCGTACTGAATCTTGCCGAAATGCCGCTTCTGCACCTTTGATGCGCTACGGAACGCTTGCGAACCCCTCGCGGCGCCCTGCGGAATTCACTCGCCAGGGTGACGGGCCGACCACGACAGGTAGCCCTAACTTCGGCCGATTGCTGGGCCCGCCGCGAGCACGGTGCGTGGCGGCTATGTTGCGGCAATTAGGCATCCCCGTGGTCGGCTGTGCACCCCACGACGGGAACGCGTGCAACAGGCCGACAGCCGGGCGTGGGTGAGAGGCTGTCCGAACGCAGGTGTAGGGCAGGAAGAGCGGAAGATGCCCGACGTCAGGCGATCGGCCGCGCCCGAGCCCGGGACCGGCTGAGTATTCAGATGCGTAGCGCGCACAGCCGGCAATCGAGGCCGAGGCGGCGATCAGCCGTCGGTGGCGGTCACGATGCGCTGCCGGGTCGTGTCGGCATCGCGCAGCCGCGGATGCGTCAGCGGTAGCCGAGCCGCCGTGCCGGTAACGCGATCAGCCGACCACGGCGGTCACGATGCGCTGCCGGGTCGTGTCGGCATCGCGCAGCCGCGGATGCGTCAGCGGTAGCCGAGCCGCCGCGCCGGTAACGCGATCAGCCGACCACGGCGGTCACGATGCGCTCCATGGGCACGCCGGCATCGCGCAGCCGGGCTGCGTCCGTGGCGGTCGAGGCCGCCGTGCCGGCAACGAACGCGATGTGCTCGGACCAGTCGCGGCCGTCGTCGGTGAAGTGGTCGCGGATGACGACGGTGCCGGGCGGGGCGAGGTCGGCCAGGCGGTACACGTCGCGTTCGATCGGCGACGGCCAGTGCACGATCACGTTGCGCTCGGTGCCGGCGGGTAGCGCGGTGCGTAGTGCGATCAGGGTGGCCCGGATCGGGGCGATGGCGTCGCGGTCGGCGATCAGGAGCAGCGGACGGTGATCGTCCAGCGGTGCCGGGTCGCCGACCGGGAGGTGCAAGGTGACTCGGTCGCCGGGTGCGGTGCGCTCCACCAGTTCGGCGCCTACGGGATCGTCGCGGTAGAGGGGGATGTGCAGCTCGACCGTACGGTCCGTGTCGGGCAGGTTGCCCACCCAGCACTCGCGCCGGCGGCCGGGGAGGCGGCGGACCTCGGCCACGGCGCGTGTGCCGGGTGGACACGGGTACGGCAGGTAGGTCCGGAGTCGTAGCACCGCGAGGTCGGCTCGGAGGCGGTCGTGGCTGGTCACGACCGCGCTCCAGCGGACCGGCTCGTGGGCCGCGCCGGCCGCGCCGCTTGCCGTCCAGCGGGCGGCGAGTCGTCCGGCGTCGCGCAGGGCCGCCTCCTCGTCGGCGCGGAGCGGGGGTGCGGGCGGGTTGGCACGCAGGGCGTCGATGAGCAGGATCGCCAGGGCATCGAGGCGCTGGGGTGGTATGCCGAGGGCGGTGATCGCCGGGCCCAGGTCGGAGCAGCGGGCGGCGACCATGCCGGGGTTGCCGAGGTTGTCGACCAGCCAGGTCACCGCCTCGCGGATCGTTTCGCGGCGAGCTGCGGGGTCGGTTGGTAACAGGGCGTGGAGGTCGTCGAGGGCGTGCCGTTCGCTCGGTGCCGCCAGGCCGCCGATGGATTCCCAGGTGCGTGTCGGCTGGCTGTTGCGGGCGGGGGTGGGTGGCAGGTCGACGCCGGTCGAGGTTGGGGGCCGATCGGCGGTGAGGGTGGGCGGGGTGGTTGTTCGATCCGTAGTGCCGATGCCTACCCAGGGTGCCGACAACCGTGACAGGCGTGGATCGGCCGTCTGGGGGACTCCTGGTGCTGACGTGGGTGCGGAGGGTGACCACTGGATGTTGGGGGTCCGGGGCGGATCGGTGGTGGCTGGTGTGGGTGGCGCCGCGGCGGGTGTCGGTGGAGGTGCCGACGGTCCGAAGGCGGATGGCGGCCGGAATGGCGATGGGGGCGGCTGAGCCGGTGATGAAGGTGGTCGCGGCCATGGTGGTGGAGCCGGCTGCTGCGTGGATGAAGGCAGGTCTGGCGGCGGAGGCTGTGGGAGTGGTGACGGTGGGGAGGCGGTGGCTGGAACGGGTGACGGTGGAGAACCGGTGGCTGGGAGCGGCGGCCGTGGAGAAGCGGCGGGTGCGAGTGATGACGGTGGGGAAGTGGCGGGTGGGAACGGTGACGGTGAAGAAACGGTGGGTGCGAGCGGGGAAGGTGTGGAGGTGGCGGGTGGAAGTGGTGACGGTGGAGCAGTGTTGGGTGACTGTGGGGTGAGTGGGGGAGGCGGTGGTGGAGTTGGGGGCTGGCGCGGACTGCGTTGAAGTGTCGTCAATTTCGCTAGGATTTGGGTCAATGCCGCATCCATGGCCTGGTTTGAGCGAACCAGGAGATCGGTCAGGACGTGCTGCAACGTTGCTGCGGTGGTTGGGATCCCCGTGCTGAAGCCGTCTGCTGAAACCGCCGTAGGGGCGGGGGCAGCAGGAGCAGAGGGGCCCGTGGTGGCGGAGGGGCCCGACGCGCCCGAAGGGCCTGCGGTGATCGAATGGGCCGGGCCTGCAGAGTCGGGCGGGCCTGCCGTTGGGCCGATCTTGGTCACCCTCTGAGTCTGCGGCGCCGCGATCTTCGGCGACGCGGGAAGACGAGGGAAAGGGCGCAACCCAGGCGTCGCGGCGCAGAAGTTGCCGGGGCGGCAGGCTGCCGCCACAAGACCCTGCTGTCCCAAGCGGTACGAGTCGGCGTCGG